>JBJOGP010000006.1:0-66195 GCA_046048175.1 Bacteroidota bacterium | reverse complement strand
ACATATTCCCTACGCAACAACGAATGCTTTTTCGGGGTTAGTTAATGACTTTGTTGCTAATTCAGAGCGATTCGCTTCTTTGGGAATTAGACCGGTTAACTTACAAGGACTACGGCAATCTATTGAGGAGCGTTCAAAACTTAGCCCGAATCGTAACGTAATAGTTGCGCGGTTGCGAGAGCAATATAAAAAAGTAGAGACAAGTGCTGCGGTTCTATCAAATATTGAAAGTTTAGCTTCCGATAAAACATTTACCATTACAACTGCCCATCAGAATAACTTATTTACGGGCCCACTTTATTTTATTTACAAGATTTTACATGTCATTCAATTGGCTAAGTATTGCAAGAGTCAATTTCCGCAGTATCATTTTGTTCCTGTTTTTTATTTGGGGTCAGAGGATGCAGATCTGGAAGAGCTGAACCATGTTCATCTAACTAATTCAACTTTTGTTTGGGAAACGCAGCAAACAGGTGCTGTAGGAAGGATGAAAGTTGATGCTTCCTTACTTGGTTTGTTGGAGCGACTGCAAGGAGAGTTGGGGGTTCTTCCAAAAGGCGAAGAGTGGATCACGCTATTGCGCTCCTGTTATGTTGAGGGTCGCACAATTGCTGATGCTACCTTCCAATTAGTGAATAAACTGTTTTCAGAATATGGTTTGGTCGTGTTAAATCCAGACCATAGTGAGTTAAAGCGGTTGTTTTTGCCTATAATTCAGCGTGATTTAGAGCCAGGTGCTACTGCTAAATTGTTGCAGTCTTCTATTCAAACTTTACAAGAGTTGGGGTATGACGCGCAGGCTCATGTACGCCCCATCAATCTTTTTTACTTAGAGGATGAATCGAGGAAAAGGATTGATAAAGCGGGGAGTGACTGGAACGTAGTGGGGTCATCTATTACATTTGATGCCGAGGCTATAGAAAAAGAATATTTGAACCATCCAGAGCGCTTTAGTCCAAATGTGATACTAAGGGGGCTTTATCAATGCACGTTATTGCCTGATGTTGCATTTGTGGGTGGGGGAAGTGAAATTGCATATTGGATGCAATTTGGTAGATTATTTAAAGAATTTGGGGTGCCCTTTCCACTCTTGATTCTTCGTAATTCCTTTCAGTTGATTGAGTCGGATATGGCTAAAAAAATTGCGGGACTACAGCTGAAAACGTATCAGCTTTTTTTGTCTACACAGGAAATTAGTAATCAACTATTAACCGCTGAGGATGTGGCGCAATTTTCTTTGACTGAGCAGTTGCGGTTATTACACGAGTTATATGAGGGCTTGCGTGAAAAAGCATCACATGTTGATCCTACACTAACTGCGCATGTTGCTGCATTGGAAAAAAGAGCTACCAATCAGGCTTTAGAATTGGAAAAGAAAATGAAAAGAGCGGTTAGAAAAAAGTATGCTACTAAGGAGCAGCAATTACAAGTTATAAAAAATGAATTGTTCCCTAAAGGACAATTGCAGGAACGTTATTTAAACTGTGGTGAGTTTATTTCTCAGTATGGTTTTGAATGGCTTGACCAGGTGGCCCAAGCCTCCTTATCGCTGGAACAGCAGTTTACAGTGTTGTATTTGCCCTAATCGAATTTGTTTTCCCAGCCCTCTTTTTTAAGCTTTTCAACCTTTTGCATCACCTCGGATTCCATCGAATCTTTATACGCAGCTATTTTTTTTGAAATCTCTTCATTGGTTGTCCCTAAAATGGAGGCTGCAAGGATACCTGCATTTTTTGATGCGTTAAGTGCAACTGTTGCAACAGGTACTCCATTGGGCATTTGTAAAATAGAGAGTACGGAATCCCAGCCATCTATCGAATTAGAAGATTTAATGGGTACGCCTATAACAGGTAGAGTGGTCACTGCTGCAATCATACCTGGAAGATGAGCCGCTCCACCAGCTCCCGCGATGATAATTTTAAGGCCTCTTTCTTTAGCATTTTTGGCATATTCAATTAAACGGGTGGGGGTTCGATGCGCAGATACGACTGTTAGCTCATGAGGAATCTCAAATTGTTTAAGAATGTCTGCAGCACTTTGCATGACTGGAAGATCACTGTCGCTTCCCATGATGATGCCTATAACCGGATTCATTGATGCTATTTAAAAGCAAAGAAATGACAAATTTTCGAGAGTGTTCTAAATAGGGTTAAAGCTCTCCTTTAAGTCGTAGTAGTTCCGTTTCAGCTAACTTAGTTTGAAAACGAGCACGAATCAAACGGGTGTAGGCATCTTGCAAACTTTTTTGTGCCTCTTTAAGCTGTATTAAGGTTGTTGAATTGAGTCTGTAGACATCCAAAACGATACGTACATTCTCTTTCGCAAGCTGAATATTCTCTTCCTCCAGTTGTAAGGATGATTTTGAAGATTGGTATTGATTGTACGCTTGAACAACTGCTAGATTTAATTGATTGCGCTGATTTTCGTATACTAATTCTTGTCGCTTCAAGTCCAATTTAGCCTGTGTTATATTTTTTCGCAGTGTTAAATTATTGGAAAGGGGTATAGTAGCTGTTAATCCGTAATTAAACCCTTTGTTTCTACTAAATAGTGGTTGAAAGGGATTGACTACTGCTTTGTTATCTAATCTTGTGAAATTGTAGTTTGAATTGAAATTAATCTGCGGCCAACGTTCAGCTTTTTGTTCTTTCAAATTAAGTGTTGCAATGTCAATATTTTTTTTGGCCACTAGTAGGGGAAGGCTTTTAGTGGCCACATTTTCTTGTAAATCTGTTAAAGCAATTTCTTTTGTGAATGGAATGGAGTCTTCTACTTCAAATGTAGTGCCAGGCGATTGATTCATTAAATTATTGAGCTCATTTTTCAACTCAACCAATACGTTCTGTTGTTCCAGCTGTGCAGCCTTTTGTGCATTTAAATCTACTTTGCTTTGTAAAAGGTCAGGTTTAGTTCCGGTTCCAATCTCAAGTTTGGTTGCTGCTAATTTGACCCGTTCTTGATTAATCTCTATTTGCTCTTCAAGTGCCTTTAATTGCTGACGTTGTTGCACAATTGAATAGTAACTATTAGTCACTTGCGCAATTGCATTGATCACTTGGTTGCGCAAATTCAAGTCGCCTAATTGTTGAAAAGCTTGGGCCTTTTCGCGCATCGTGTAAACGCGCAATCCACCGAATAGAGTCCAGTTAAGAGCCACCGCAGCAGAGATGTTTTCTGATTGGATGCCTTTTCTTTCCCGAATAGCTCCATCACTGAATTTTTGATATTGATCGTTATTGTTTAACGTCAGACCAGTATTGGCGTTGAGTCTTGGTAGAAAACCAGCATTCTTGAATTCACTTTCAATTGCTAATGCAGCAGAATCATTTTTAGCAATGCGAAGTCCATAGTTGTTTGCTAACACTCGTTCAATGGCTTCTTGCAAAGTCAATAAGGGTAGCTTTCCTTCTGCTGATTCCGATTTGGATGGTTGTGCCTTTGCAAAAGATATAGATAGTATGAAGAGGAAGGGAACTAGTCTTTTCATGCAGTGTAATTAACAGAACCAATTATGTTATCTATTTCACTTTTTTTCTTAGGCCTTGATAAATAGGCATACATAGCAGGGATGACAAACAAAGTAAGAATTAAAGAAAAGGTGACTCCTCCTACAATTACTACGCCTAGTGGAATACGACTGGTTGCTGCAGCTCCTAGTGATAATGCAAGTGGAAGTGCTCCTAACGCCATGGCTAAGCTTGTCATCAAAATAGGGCGAAGTCGTTGTCCAGATGCATAAATCACCGCATCAACACGACTCATTCCCTTTAGTTGATTTTGGTTGGCAAATTCAACAATTAAAATTCCATTTTTTGTTACCAATCCAATTAGCATGATCATCCCAATTTGTGAGAATATATTTAACGTGTGATCGAATAACCAAAGGGATAGTACGGCGCCAGCTATAGCTAATGGTACCGTGAACATGATGATAAGCGGATCAATAAAGCTTTCGAATTGGGCAGCCAAAATCAAAAAAATTAAAATTAGGGCCAGTAGAAAAGCATAGGCTGTGTTACCGCTACTTTCTTTGAAGTCTCGTGAGGATCCTGTTAATGCGGTAGCATAGGTTTCATCTAGAACTTTTTTTGTGATTTGCTCCATTTCTTTAATTCCGTCTCCAATTGTGTAACCAGGTTGAAGCCCTGCAGACACCGTTGCAGATTTATAACGGTTGAAATGGAAAATGGAAGGGGGGCTATTTGTTTCAGAAGTTATAATTAAGTTATCCAGACTTATTAATTCCCCTCGATTATTTTTCACAAAAAGCAAACGCATGTCTCCTGGGTCGTCTCTTTCAGATCGACTTACCTGTCCGATTACACTATATTGCTTTCCATCTTTAGTGAAGTATCCCATTCTGCGATTACTGTAGGCGAGCTGTAAGGTTTGTGATACATCTGTAATGCTTACACCTAGTGCGGCCGCTTTAAGTCGATCAATTTCAACTCTAACCTCAGGACGGTTGAACTTCAGGTCTACATCAGGATTTAATAGAATTTTACTGTTTCTCGCCTCCTCTAAAATTTTAGGCAGGGCCTTTGTTAGTTTATCAAAATTGTTGTTTTGAATAACAAAAGCTACAGGTTGTCCTCCGCGGCGGTTTACTGAAATTGTTTGTTCTTCTATTACAAAGCCGCGCCCTTCGTTGTATTTTCCAATGTTTTTATTGACTGCTTTTACAATATCAGACTGTGACCGTTTTCTATCTTGAGGGTCTACTAACATGATACGCAAATAGCCGGTATTAGAATTTCCAGTTCCAACAAAACCCGGTGCGGTTAAGCTAAATACCATTCTTCTTTCTGGAATGGAATCAAGCACCATTTCGGTCACATTGGTGATATAATTATCCATCGCATCAAAGGAGGTTCCCTCTGGGGCTGTCAATTGTATTCTAAATTGACTCCTATCCTCTAGAGGAGCTAATTCCGATTGTAAATTGGATCCTATAAAATAGATAGCCCCTCCACAAAGTGCAATAATGACGAGTGCTACCCATTTTATATGCATAAATGCACTTAGTAATTGTTGATAAGTGCTTTCTAAACCTTTAAAAAACGGCTCAGTTAATTTGTAGAACCAAGAGTGTGCCGTTGGGTTTTTGCGTGTTAGCTTTACATTCAGCACTGGCGTTAAAGTCAGAGACACAAATGCGGAAATCAACACGGCGCCAGATACAACTACTCCAAACTCTCTAAATAATCTTCCTACAAATCCTTCTAGAAAAATAATGGGTAAGAATACAACAGCCAGTGTGATAGAGGTGGCAATGACCGCAAAATAAATTTCTTTCGATCCTTCTAGTGCAGCCTGCCATTTGTTCATTCCTTTTTCTATTCGCTTGTAAATGTTTTCCGTAACAACGATTCCATCATCTACTACAAGGCCTGTGGCAAGTACAATAGCAAGAAGCGAAAGAACATTAATGGTGAATCCCATTAAATACATAATGAAAAAAGCACCAATGAGTGAAACGGGAATATCAATCAAAGGGCGAAGTGCAATCACCCAGTCGCGGAAGAAGGCGTAAATAATCATCACCACCAACAGAAATGAAATCATCAACGTTTCCCGTACTTCCAAAATTGATTTTTTGATGAATTTTGTTTGGTCCATTCCCACGTTAAGGGTGATATCGGAAGGGACATCTTTTTTTATCTGGTCTAATCTTTTATAAAATTCATCTGCAATCGAAACATAGTTTGATCCAGGTAGGGGAATGAGCGCTACCGAGATCATGGGAATACCATTGCCTCTTAACAGGGTTTCTTCGTTTTCTGGACCAAGGCTAGCTTCTCCAATATCACTGAGACGTACATCGGTGCCGTTTATATTTTTAATAATTACATTGCTGAAGTCCTCCTCTGAGTTGAGTCTGCCAAATGTTCGAACAGAAAGCTCGATTGAACTTCCATAGATTTTGCCAGAGGGTAATTCTGAGTTCTCTCTTGATAAAGCTGCCTGAACATCGTTTACAGTAATTCCTCTGGCTGTCATTTTATTTGGATCCAGCCAGATACGCATGGCATATCTTTTCTCACCCCATATTTGTATTCCACTTACGCCAGGTATAGTTTGCAGTCGTTCAACTAGTACATTCGTCGCAAACTCTGTTATTTGAAGAGGATTCCGGATAGGACTTTGTACGGTCATGGAAATAATAGACTCCGAACTTGCATCTGCTTTAGAAACAACCGGTGGTGAGTCTAAATCAGAGGGTAAGGAGCGCACAGCTTGTGATACCTTGTCTCTTACATCATTCGCAGCTGATTCTAAATCAACCCCTAACTCAAATTCAACATTGATATTACTGGTTCCATTACTACTCGACGAGGTAATGTTTCGAATCCCCGCAATACCATTGATCACTTTTTCAAGTGGCTCTGTAATTTGTGTCTCAATAATTTCCGGATTAGCACCAGGGTAGGAGGTTCTGACGCTGATATTAGGAGGATCGATTGCCGGGTAATCACGGACTCCTAAAAATCTAAAACCAATTATTCCAAATAAAACGATGATGATGTTCATCACCACCGCTAGTACTGGTCTTCTTAAACTTAGCTCGGCAATGTTCATGATTATGGATTCACAACTTTGGTGATTGTAAGTTTAGACTCGGGGCGAACGTTCATTAATCCAGTTACTATTACAGTATCACCCAGCTCAATCCCCTCGGTAATTTGCACTTTTTCTGAACTTCTTATTCCGGTAATAATATCCTGGAAAACAGCAATTCCATTTTTATAAAGAATCACTTTCTTGCCTCTAGCCTGTGGTAAAATTGCTTGGGCAGGTATCAATTTAGATTGTAAATCTGGGGCAAAACCAATTTTTACTTTTGCAAAACTGCCAGGTAGAATTGATTTACTAGGGTTATTTATTAACGCTCTAACTTGAAGACTTCTACTGTTTTCAAGAACTGCAGACGAGGTTGCAATAATAGTGGCAGTTGTTTGCTCATTGGTGCCTGCGGTTAGGAGTGCAACTCTTTGACCTTCTTTTATTCTTCCAATATATTTTTCAGGAACAGTGAAATCTACTTTTAAAACATTGGTTTGATTGATGGAAGTGATGACGGAAGCAGAGGTAACATAAGCGCCTATGCTTAGATTTTTTAACCCCATTTTGCCAGTAAAGGGAGCTCTGATTTCTGTTTTGTCTAAGTTCGTTTTTATGATTCCTATATCGGCTTTTAAATTATTCACTTGTAAGAGACTAATGTCGTAATCCTGTTGACTGATTCCTTGAGCTTTTAATAACTGAGATTGCCTTTCTTCAGTTTTTTGGGCTAATTGAAGTTGTACTTCTAGTTTTTTTAATTGAGCAACAAGATCACCGTCAAACAATTTAGCAATTAGTGTTCCCTTTTCAATTGTTTTACCCTCTTGAATATTTAGTGTAATAATTCTGCCGGCCATTTCCGGGTGAATTTCAACGGATTCGTTGGCAATTACATTTCCGGGCACCTCAATTTCTTCTGCAAATGATTCTGGCTTTACGATGTAAGCGTGTACGCCTAAGGACTTATTCTTTTCGTTCGGTCCTGTTTTTTCATTTGCATTTTTGCTTTTATTGGAATCTCCACAAGCCAATAACGTTAGGCAGCTTAAAAAGAGAATTAGAAGTTTTGGTTTTTTCATAAAAGAAGTAATGCCGGTCAAAAATTATTATTCTTAAGAGGTAAGACGATTTTTTTTCACTTTTCTTTTGGGTTTGCTTCTGCTCTAAGTGTAGACTTGATCCAATGTGCCGGTGTGGCGCAATTAGTCAAATCATTTAGTAGAGCCGTTACGTGGCCCATCTTTCTTCCTGGCTTTGTGACCGCCTTTCCATAAAGATGAACAAAAACGGTTGGATTTTCGGTTAGTTTTTCAAGGCCCCTGTAATGGACAGGTCCCGAATGCCCTTCCGCACCCACAATATTTACCATTAAAGAAGGGTGTAAAAGCTGGGTAGAGCCCAGTGGAAGGTTTAATAAAACCTGCCAGACCATTTGAAATTGAGAAGTAGCGATGGCTTCAATACTATGGTGGCCGCTATTATGAACACGAGGTGCTGTTTCGTTTACCAAAACTTCTCCTGATTTGTCAATAAAAAGCTCTACAGCAAAGACGCCTGGGGAGGAAAATTTTTTTACCAGCCTTTTGGTTATTGCAGTTGCTTTTTCAATTATGGAGGAGGCAATTGTTGCTGGGCATACTTGATAGTCTAGTAGATTCAAAGCAGGATCGAATATCATTTCAACTGGAGGAAATACTGCTGTATCACCGTTGTCATTTACAGCTACCATGATGGCTATTTCTTTATCGATGTCTGCCATTTTTTCTAAAACAGATGGGGCATCAAAACCTAGTGAAATATCTTCTGGTTTTTTGAGTAACTGTACCCCTTTTCCATCGTAGCCTCCAATACCAATCTTGTGTACAGCGGGTAGAAAATGGGCGCATTCTTCTAATGCGGCTCTGTTATCTGTTATGATAAAATCGGGTGATGGAATATCGTGGTCTTTGTAAAACTGTTTTTGAGTAATCTTGTTTCGTATGACTTTCAAAACGGATGGCTTTGGTATGACGCGTATACCTTCTGCTTCTAGCCTTTCAAGAGCCTCTACATTTACCTGTTCAATTTCAATGGTGATGCAATCCAGCTTTTTGCCGAAAGAATAGACCGTCTCAAAGTCTCTTATATCCCCTTTAAAAAAATGATGACAGAGGCCATGGGCTGGGCAGTTCTCATCGCTTTCAAGCACATATGTTTCTACAGGAAATTGGCCTGCGCATTCCAGCAGCATGCGTCCCAATTGGCCACCTCCCAGAATGCCCACTTTTGTCATCTTACAAAGATAGTAGTGAGGCGAAAATATTCTACTTTTGAACCATGAAAACAATGACCGATTCTGCCACCCTTTCAGCTGTTGATACCGATTTTCTTCCTTTGGAAGGAACAGATTACGTAGAGTTTTATGTGGGAAATGCAAAACAGGCTGCTCATTATTACATGAGTGCATTTGGATTTCAGGCCTTGGCTTATGCGGGCCCAGAAACAGGAATAAAAGATAGGGCAAGCTACGTGGTGCGCCAGCATAAATTGACTTTTATGTTAACTACTCCGCTCCGTAGCAGCAATGAGATGGCTGATCATATTTACAAACATGGAGATGGAGTCAAGTGTTTGTCGTTACGTGTGCAGGATGCCACCAAAGCCTGGGAGGAGACAACGAAGCGAGGTGCCAAAAGTTATATGAAGCCGCAACGACTAGAAGATAAAGATGGGGTTGTTGTGATGAGCGGTATTCATACGTATGGAGATACGGTGCACTTATTTGTTGAAAGAAAAGATTATAACGGGATTTTTATGCCTGGGTATAAAGCCTGGTCAAATCCTTTTTTCAAGCCTACAGATTGTGGATTGTTATATGTTGATCACTGCGTAGGTAATGTGGGTTGGAATCAAATGAATAAGTGGGTAAGTTTTTATGAGGAGGTGCTTGGGTTTAAAAATATTTTATCATTTGATGATGAAGATATTTCAACAGAATATTCGGCATTGATGAGCAAAGTGATGAGTAGTGGAAATGGGTTTGTAAAGTTTCCCATTAATGAACCCGCAGAGGGAAAGAAGAAAAGCCAAATAGAGGAGTATCTTGAGTTTTATGACGGCGAAGGTTGTCAACATGTGGCAATGGCTACCAATGACATTGTAAAAACAGTAGCAGAATTAAAGAGTAGGGGAGTTGAGTTTTTGCAAGTCCCAACAACCTATTACGATGACTTGTTAGAGCGAGTGGGAACAATCGATGAGGATTTAACACCCCTAAAAGAATTAGGTATTTTGGTAGACCGCGATAACGAAGGATATTTACTACAGCTTTTTACAAAACCCGTTGAAGATCGTCCCACACTTTTTTTTGAAATCATCCAGCGAAAAGGGGCTACCAGTTTTGGGAAGGGTAACTTTAAGGCACTTTTTGAAGCAATTGAAAGGGAACAAGAAGCAAGAGGTAATCTATAACAGATGACCGATACCAAAAAAAAGCGATTTGTTTTTTTTGTACGAAGTAAGATTCATACAAGGTACTTGTTATTTTGCCTGGGCTTACTAACTTTCTCTTCTACAGGATTTGCACAGCCCTCACCAGGTTTGGGATCTGGGCCTTCTGCATCCTATCTTTCATTTGTAGATTATCAACGTAGTTTTCCTAGACCTCAAGAGGCCATGCAGCGAAAGCTGGATACGTTGAAAAAACAATTTGCGGCAAAAAAACTGACATGGCCTGCACGCGCAATTTATATTCGCTCCTTTAAATATGATAGTCAGCTAGAAGTTTGGGTGAAAGAAGAGAAGGCTACTACGTTTTCATTATTTAAAACCTACCCGGTATGTGCATTAGCGGGCTCACTGGGTCCCAAACGTGTACAGGGTGATTATCAGGTGCCAGAGGGCTTTTATTATATCAATGAGTTTAATCCTTTTAGTAACTATTATCTGTCACTTGGATTGAATTACCCCAATGCAAGTGATCGTATTCTAAGTGATTCTCTAAAACCTGGTGGCGATATCTATATCCATGGAAGTTGTGTTACTGTTGGTTGCATACCAATAACCGATCAGCAGATTGATGAATTATATGTACTGGCCACTTTTGCAAAGGACGCGGGGCAGGATTTTATTCCCGTACATATTTTCCCCTGTCGTTTTGATGTGCTTAAAGGCAAGGAGTATTTAAATGAATTATGCAAGGACGATCCTGTCTTAAAGCAATTTTCAGATAAGTTAGCTGATGCTTACTATTATTTTCAGCGTACGAAACAGTTGCCTATTGTGATGATTACGGAGGATGGTAATTATCATGTTAATGGTGCAAGCAGTGGATCAACAAGTAAGCCTATGGCGCTTTCTGCCGCAATTCCAAATACTGAAATCAAGCAGACTGTCGTAAAGGCTATACCTTCTTGGCGCATTCGTACCGTTGCGAAAGTGGTTGAAGTGGTAGATCAGTGGCCACAATATCCCGGAGGTACAACTTCTCTAAATAAATTTTTAGATGATGCAGGCCGTTCATTACAATCAAGTTTCCCTCCCGGTTTTCCGAAGTCAAATGTTTCGATTGAATTTATTGTAGATCGGGATGGCACACCCGTTAACTTCAAAATACTACGCGGGCTTGCAGACTTTCCTCAAATTCAAACTGCATTAATTGAAAAGTTAGAAAGTATGCCGGTATGGAAACCTGCATTGTTGAATAATATTCCTGTGGCAAAGAGAATCACGCAATTGTTCACGGTTCAAACTAATTCATCCTATGTCAATTAATCGTACTGTACAAACACTTGACGAATTTACGATCCAACAGCTAAGAGATTTTCCTCATGCAACTGGAGAGTTGTCAAATTTGTTGCGAAATATTGGGTTGGCTGCTAAACGAGTAAATGTAGAGGTAAACAAAGCAGGGTTAGTAGATATTCTCGGGGATGCGGGTTCTGTAAATGTGCAGGGTGAAAAAGTGAAAAAATTGGATGTATTCGCAAATGACCAATTCATTCGTGTATTACAACATGGAATTAGTTGTGCTGGTATTGCAAGTGAGGAGTTAGATGATTTTGTAGCCTTTACTGATGATAAAAGTATACACTCCAAATATGTTTGCCTTTTTGATCCCTTAGACGGAAGTGGCAATATTGATGTCAACGTCTCCATAGGAACAATTTTTGGTGTTTATCGTCGAGTGACTCCCGTAGGCACTGTTGTAACGAAAGAAGATTTCTTGCAAGCTGGTAGCCAGCAGGTAGCTGCGGGTTATGTCGTATATGGTTCTTCTACCATGCTTGTTTATGCCACTCGTAGGGGTGTAAATGGTTTTACACTTGATCCGTCAATAGGGGAGTGGACACTAAGTCATCCAAATCTTCGCTGCCCTGATCGAGGGAAAATTTATTCAGTTAACCATGGGAGCTTTTTTGAATTTGAAAAAGGCGTTCAGTCTTACATTCAAGCCTGTCAATCCCGACCCGCTACAGAAGGTGGGCCCCTACGTCAGCGATACGTAGGAAGCATGGTTGCAGATGTGCATCGAAATCTGATTAAGGGAGGCATATTTATGTATCCAGGTACTTCTTCAAGGCCAGAGGGCAAACTGCGGCTACTTTACGAGTGTAATCCCTTTGCATTTATTGTTACAGTTGCGGGAGGAAAGGCGACTAATGGGTTAATCCGAACACTTGATATTGTACCTCGTTCATTGCATGAGCGATGCCCTTTTTTTGTGGGGAGCTCATTGATGATGGATGAACTTGAAAATTTTTTGAGAAATGACTGAGCAAGTGATTGAAGTAAAAAATCTTATTAAGAAATACGGCAGTTTGACAGCTGTAGATTCTATTTCTTTTTCCGTATCCAAGGGAGAAATATTTGGTTTATTAGGTCCAAATGGAGCAGGTAAGTCTACTACGTTAGAAATTGTTGAAACGCTTCGGGAAAAAACAAGTGGTGAGGTAACGGTTTGTGGTTATTCACTGGATAAAGAAGCTGCCTTAATCAAGAAAGTTATTGGTGTTCAGTTACAAAGTAGCGGTTATTATCCTGGCCTTAACTTGGTACAATTAATTGAGTTATTTGCTGGACTTTATAACTGTACCGTTGACCCGATTCAAATTTTATCATTGGTTAATTTACAGGAAAAGGCGAAGGCTAAAGTAAAAGAGTTAAGTGGTGGACAGCGCCAACGTTTTTCTATTGCTACCACTCTGGTAAATCATCCTAAAGTCATTTTTCTAGACGAGCCTACAACTGGGCTGGATCCCCAAGCTAGAAGAAGTCTTTGGGAGTTAATTCGAACGATTCAGGCCCAAGGGACTACAATTGTGCTGACTACCCATTATATGGATGAAGCGGAGTATTTATGTGACCGTATTGCTATTATGGAGAAGGGTAAGATTATCGCTATGGACACACCCGATTCACTGATTGATCAATTGCTAGAGAGTGGATTTGAACGTAAAAAAGAAATGAAGGCAGCTAATCTTGAAGATGTATTTATACATTTAACGGGCCATGCCTTAACAGGGAATTACTAGTTTATTGGGACAGTTTAACTCTGTCAACCTCTCCAATTATAAATAAACTACCACAGACTAGAATCAAATCGTCGGTGTTTGCTTTTTTTTGTGCTTCCTCAATAGCGCTATTTACTGAGTTGAAAACAAATCCGCTGAGTCCTGTTTTTTTTGCGCTAGCTTCTAGGTCTTGTGCAGGTAATGCACGAGGTAATTGTGCTTGCGTGAAATAATAAGTAGCAGTTTTGGGGAGCAGTGAAAGTACTTTTTCAATTTCCTTATCCTTTACCATCCCTATGATAATATGTAAATGGTTGTAGTCGATCATTTCTAATTGACGCAATACTTGTCGAATGCCATCTACGTTATGAGCTACATCCAAGATAACAGAGGGATTACTGGCTATTTTTTCCCAACGGCCCTGAAACCCAGTTATCGTAGAAACATTTCTCAATCCTTTTGTCAGGCTTTCTTCTGAAATACTAAAACCATTTTTACGCAATTGGTTAACGGCGCAACAAACAGTCGAAATATTTTCTACTTGATAAACACCTGTTAAATCTAGTTGATAAGAGTAGAGAAAATTTTCTTTTTCGATGGTGACTTCTAAGAGATTGTCTTTCCACTTATATTCCTTTACTGGGCAATTGGCAGAGGCTAACTGTACTATTGCATTTTTTTGTTTGGCAACCCATGTAAATACAGGCCAGGACTCCTCCTGTTGTTTGCCAATAATCACAGGCGTATTTTCTTTGATTATGCCCGCCTTTTCATATGAAATGGCTTCCAGAGAATTTCCAAGCAAGTTCATGTGGTCCCAGCCAATATTGGTAATAATTGAAAGTACAGGATTGATTACATTGGTGCTATCTAATCTTCCACCAAGGCCGGTTTCAATGACAGCGATGTCAACTTCTGATTTATAGAAATAATCAAAAGCCATTGCTACGGTTACTTCAAAAAAGCTTGGGCTTATTTCTTCAATCCAGGGATTAATGGCTTCGGTGAAATTGATTACAGCATCTTCACTAATCATCTCTCCATTTATCTTAATTCTCTCCCTGAAATCATATAGGTGAGGAGAGGTATAAAGTCCTGTTTTATATCCCGCCTGTTGTAAAATTGCGGCAAGCATGTGACTAACCGAACCCTTTCCATTTGTACCAGCGATATGAATAGTTTTAATTTTTTGGTGCGGATTTTGAATTTTTTCGCAGAGAGCTATGGTGTTGTGTAAATCTTTTTTATAGGCTGCTTCGCCAATTCGAGAAAACAAGGGGAGTTTCTCGTATAAATAAGCGATAGTCTCCTGATAATTCATATGCAGAATGATTCCTAGTAATTAGTTGATTCGAAAGTTAAACTGCACTGTTACCATTGACTCCTCATCAGCTGCATTAAATCGCATTTTTTCAAGGTATTGAACAATGGCTTGACGGTAAGAGGCGCTGGTAGTGGTAGAGCCTTTTGCAAAACTTATGAACTTCCCAATCCCTTCGGGGGAAACTAAAATATTGACATAAAGAGTAGCTCTGTTCAAGTCGCCTTCAAATGCGTATGTTTTTACAATTTTTCGATCACCCTTAGTTACTCGAGGTCCAACACCTGTTCCAATGCCGCTTCCAGACCCACCTCCGGTACCATTGCTCGTTCCTCCGCCTTCACCATTTCCATTGCCTGTTCCCCATCCATTTCCTTGCCCACCCGTTCTTTCAAAATCACTAAAAGTGCCCGTGCCTTGACCATTTCCATTGTTTGATTTTCCCATTAAAGCCTTTGGGCGTGGGGGTGCTGGAGTTTCAATTTTTTTCTGAGGTTTAGTGTTTATGCCTTTGACAGCTAGTGTTTTGGATTTTTTTGTCGTTGTTTTAGAAGAAGGGACTGCTGCTGAAGTGCTAGCTGGATCCTCCACTACTTCCTTTGCACTTATTTGCTCACCTCTTATGGGTTCTGTAGCGGCTGCGGTGCCAGTTTCGGCAATTGAAGCACCCTCATTTCCACCTCCGCCTCCTCCTTCTTCAAAAGGAGCTGGGGGGTCTGGAGGCCAATTCACTTCCACATCAACAGCATTAGATGGAGACTCCTTTTCAAATTCAGGTAATTTCCATTTTAGCAAAAACAGTAGTAATAAAATGACAATCGTGAAAACGGTTGTGTAGAGTAATGCTTTGTTTCTGATGGATTGATTGGTGTATACTGTCATGCAGGTATAATCGGTGATACGAAATTAAGCGTTCCTTTTTATCAGTCACTTATCAATTATTCAAACCTGTTGATGGTAACGACGAAAAGTGTTTGCTACGCATCCTTCTGTGCTATAATGTTTGGTTAAAATTTAATGAGCAAAGTCTAATTCAAAATTCCCCTTTATTCTCTCGATAGGGGGATTGAAATAGCCATATTGCAGAGTAGGAAATTCTTCTTTCAATAATTCTTGCATCTTTCTTACACCCATTGCTTCTCCTGGTTCAGTTACTCCAATTTTTCCGAGATACCAATCTGGGTCAATATTGAAGTTTCTCCACTGAATCATTTTTAATTGTGTGTCCTTAATTAGTTTTCTAAGTGCTTCGTATTCGGCAACTGAGTCTGTCATACCAGGAAAAACAAAATAGTTAATGGATGTCCAGCCTCCAAAGGCTGTTACAACCTTTAAGGACTCTATGATATCCTCAAAAATATAATTGTTGGGCCGGTAATAGGCAGTGTAAATTTCTTTTCTGGCCGAATTGGTGCTAACCCGTATTGAATTTAAACCTGCTTTACAAAGTGAGCGAACAGCATCTGGTGAGGAGCCGTTTGTGTTGATGTTAATACTGCCTCTTGAGGTGTGTTTGCGAATTTCATAAATCGCATCTCTAATCGTTTCCCACATCAATAAAGGTTCACCTTCACAGCCCTGTCCAAAACTAATAATGGGGAAAGGGGCTGATTCCAAATGAGGGACAGTAAATTCTACAATTTCCTCAACGGATGGTTTGAATTTCAATCGATCCTGTGTAGATACAATGGGTTCTTCGTCAGGTTGAAGTGAGATGCAGCCAATACAGTTTGCGTTGCACGCTGGGGATACAGGAACCGGGCATTCCCATCTTCCTAATGAAAAATTACGTGCTGCCGGGCAGCTATACGTTTGGCAACAATTTTCCATTAGGTGTTTGACGAGTCGATTATGAGGGTAGTTTTTTAAAAGTTGATCGGTGCCTTTACTAATTTTTTTTGTGTCATATCCTTCGCAATCTTGTCGAATATCTTTTTCAATTCGGGTAGCGGGTACCCAAAATTTGTTTTCTTGCCATCCAGCTGCTGTATAACAAAACAAGGGGAGGGTAGGTGCATTTGGCTCGCTCTCGTAAGCAGCCAAATAGTAACCTGTATGTGCAGGCGGAATAAAGGCTGCAACAGCCCATCCCTTATCGCACAAACGCATTTCGCCGCTCTCAACATCTATTCCAATTGCTTTTCGCCCAGGTAATTCATACAAACTACCTCCGGAGGGTAGTTCAATCCATTCATCTTCGGGTACAGGAAGTGCATCCCAGCCTGTACGACCGGTAGCAAAAAGAGTTTGGTCTTCAAAAATATTTCCCTTTCCGTCAGAATAGAGTAAATAGGGTGATTTCATAGCGAGTAATAATTAGAGGTTTTCCCGGCAAAATGTATTGAATGCTAATTCATCAATAGCTGCATCTTGACCAACTGGGTGTTGTAGAAGTTGATTTGTTTTGAAGTCTATGGTGAGCAATCCATCTTTTAAAATCACCTGATCCAATTCCATCCAGGAGTAGGTTCTTTTGATAAGTCCTGTTTTGATAATTATTTTATCTCCTATTTGAATGATAGTGTCAGCGGTGGCGAGACTAAATAAAAGAGTTAGTGTTAAAACGATCAACCCTGTGCTATATCCACTAGCCGCAACCCAGCTAATTCCAAAACAGAGGCCCAACATTTTTTCTAAAAAATGAGCTTTTCCCAAAAAGACTGAATGCATCTTTTTTATAGCAAGCAGAACTGCAATGCCGATAATTAGGGTGAATGAAAAATATAAACTAAGCTTATTGGACCAAGAAAAAATGATTGAAAATGTGGACAGTGCGCCAGTGATTACTAATAGCAAACGTTGCATTAACAGATACTTCTTTTTATTATCCGTTTGCAAGGAGAAAGTATAGTGAATAAGTTCGGATTGCATCAGTAAAACTTAGGTCTCGTTTTGAATTAGAGCGTCTAACGATTTTATGCCAATATTTTTTGCTGACAAAAATCCCTCTCCGTACTCAACACCAATTCGCTTACCTAGTAAGCGTGCTCTTGCGATAATGGAGTCTAGAAAATTTTTAGAGGAAATATACGTTTGTGGCTCGCCTGACTGCTCAGCTGGATTATGAAACTGGGTTGCGTACGCCCTGATCGCTTGCATTTTTTGATCAAAAACGGAGGAGATGTCAACAATAAAGTGTGGTTCCTGAAAACGATCTTGGATATAATGAAACACGTAGGCTGGTCTCCATTTTTTTTGAGACACTCCGCTTTCATCTTTTGTTTCAATTTTTTGAAGTCCAGATAAAAAACAGCTATCAGTAATCAGTTGACTTGCACGACCATGATCTGGGTGTCGGTCTTGTAATGCATTGGCAAGTACTATGGAAGGTTGATATTTTCGAATTGTTTTTATTAATTGTAATTGATGGGATTCGTCATTTTTGAAAAACCCATCTCTCATTTTCAAATTTTCTCTTGCTTGAACACCCATAATTATAGCGGCTTCAGCTGCCTCCTGGTAACGCGTTTGTATGCTTCCTCGCGTACCTAATTCGCCCTCAGTTAAATCAACGATTGCTACTTTTTTGCCAGCTTTAATCTCGTTTATTAAGGTTCCTGAACAGCTTAGTTCTACATCATCAGGGTGTACGCCAATGGCTAAGATATCTACTTGCATGGTGGTTCTTTTTATCTTCTATAGGGGTTGTTGTACCAGGTTCTGTCAATTTCACGAACGATACTTTCAATATCACGATCAGTTCTGTTTTGTGCCAAATCCCAGTCCTGTTTTAAATTGCCACCAAAGAAAAAAGCTACCGTTTGATAGAGTCTGGCATTAAAACTACCCTTGAATTCCTTTACAATTTCATAGCAATTATTACCAGTTTGTCGATTAATCAGTTTCATTAAAATTTTTCCCTGGTATACGGATAGATTTGTTAATGGTTCAGTAAACTGGTCCCGCAATTCTCTTTCTCTATTTCTGATGATAGACTTGCGCATGTTTTTTGAATCTACTCCTTCCAATTTAGTATTTATTTCATTGATTGTTGCACCTGCTACCCTTGCATAGGGGTAAGTGACATAAACTGCATTGCGAAGCCGATTCCATTCTTCAATATGCTTTTTTAATTTGTCAGGAGAAAGGTTTGAGATCCAAGCCATATCTTCTTCACGGTAACTCATGATTTCATTTCTATACCAAATGGCTGGCACTAAAATGGTATCATTGGGCCCCCATCTTTTACTGATTTCAGATAAGGGAGGGATTGGTTTAATCGAGTCTGCTTCTGGAAAAATTGGTTTCTGCTGTGAGAGTCCTTTAAAAGGGCATAACCAAAGCAAGGGGAGCGCAAAAGCAAAAATAATACGCCGGATAATTTTCTTATGCTGGCTGACTCTTAACACTATTTTTTTTAATTCGGTTATACATGCTCAGCAATAAGCCAAACGCGGTAATCCAAACGCCGTACCACAATAACTTGATAAAGGGGTATTTGTATGCCTTTAATGTAACATATTTCAGAATTGCATCACTTTGCTTGATACCCAATTGAACTTTACCTGCTTCGTCTGCTTGCTCCACTAAAACAATTAATCCCTCGGAGGAGAGCGTATCTGGTATTGCGATCCATTGTCCTTTTACAAAAGCACTTCTGGAAGTAACTAGATACTTGCTACCGGTTTTTGAGAAAACATTGATGGGTACTTCATATAGTTTTCCGTTTTCTCCAAAAAGATCTTTTGGAAGCTCCTTTCTGATTTTAGTTGAGTCAACAATCATATATCCGTTGGCGTAAAAAATAGTGTCTCCCGTTTTTTGAACATATGATTTGAACTGAGTTGTATCGCGCTGATTGGCAGGATCAGGAATTGAAGTGATATAGGTAAATACATCATGATCCCAATAATGTCTTGCAGAGGGGTTAGCCATTAACCCCTGATTTCCTTTATAGTTTACAAATGCGTTAGGTTCTAATACAAACTCTTCTTTTCCATCCTTCTTTTTGAATCGTATTTTGTAATACCATAGTTGTTTTTTAGGATGGGCAGAATCACCTTCATAGGTGAGTGTGTAGGAACCCATATCAATGGGTAAATTTTTCACCAGCGTAAGATTTTCTCTAGGGTTTTCACCCTCACCCAGCGGCGCAGGAATTCCATTAATATTGTTTGAAATAATCTCTTTGTTGGAAGATGAAATTAAAATTCCAACTAAAACTAAACCAAATCCAACATGGGCAATTGATCCACCTGCCTCTTGTAGTTTTCCTTTTATACCTATGAAAATATAACTGAAATTAGCAATGATGGTATAGAAACTTAAAAGGATAGCCACCCAAATTGAGCCTTGAAATACGGGCCCTTTTCTGTCATAAGCAACTTCACCCAATAAAATAAATCCGAGGCTCAGCAAAATGCTAATAGCAAGGGGGGCTAACATTTTTTTCCAGAAGTAAGCTGCATGGGTTGCTCGGTATTTTAAGTAATGGCTAATCGCTGTTAAAAATGCTAAAATGATTGCAACATAAATCTGTACACTGTTGTAGGAAAATTCAACATCAGCCGGAGGGGCCAATTTTGTGCTGAACAATTTATTGAAAACGGGAAGTGAGGTTTGTCCAATAATAACGAGGGCTGATAAAAAAATAACTAGCGAGCCAATAAACATCCAGAACTCTCTGCTACTTGTTTCCTCCTCTTTTTTAATGGTCGGGATTTGGTTATACGACTTGAAAAACCAAAGAAGTGCAGGCAGGGTGAAAATAAGCAGGAAGCTGAGTAACTGCCAGTTCATGCCAAGATCTGTAAAAGCATGTACGGATGTCTCACCCAATATGCCGCTTCGCGTAAGAAACGTAGAATAAAGAATAAAGAGATAAGTCAGAATAAAGAAGAGAAAGGTAGCACGCAGTGAATGTCCAGTTGCTTTAAAAATTAGGAGTGTATGCAAGCCTGCAACACCTGTCATCCAGGGAACAAGGGATGCATTTTCTACGGGATCCCAAGCCCAGTAGCCACCAAAACTCAATGATTCATACGCCCACATTCCCCCCATCATAATACCAACTCCTAAGACAGCGGTAGAGAAAAGGGCCCAGGGTAGAGTTAATTTGGTCCAATCCTGGTATTGTTTAGTCCAAAGTGCGGCTATCGCGTAGGCAAAGGGAATGAGTGTTGACGCAAATCCCATGAATAGAACAGGAGGGTGAATAACCATCCAGTAATTCTGTAATAGAGGATTTAAATCATTTCCGTCTTTGATTGAGCTGAGATAGTCGGGCCGTAAAGGTTGCGAAACATCAAAATTCAAATGAAGAGCTGGCGCATTATCAAGTACTCCGCTATCTCGAAGTAGTATGAAAGGATTTGAACCCATTTTCCAACCAAGTATGTAAATGCCAGTCACCATGGTGGCGAGCGCAAATTGTGCAAAACTAACAACAGACATGACAGGGGCTTCCCATTTGCCTGCACTGCGGATGAGTAGTAAACCTAAAATACTTTGACAAAGCCCCCAAAGTAAAAAACTACCTTCTTGTCCCTCCCAAAAGCAGGCTAATAAATATTTAAATTCAAGCGAACGACTACTGTGTTTCCAAGCATAATGATACTCGAATAAGTGATTATGTATGATATAAAAAAGTAATCCAAAAATGGCTACAACAGATAGCGATTGTACAAAGAAGCTAATTCTTCCCAGGTTTTTCCATTGTATTTTATCTGTATCACTAGCTGCGCGTTTAGAAAGAATATAAGACACACTAGCTAATGCCGCACCCACTAAAAAAAGAAGAATAAAAAATTGACCTAACTGGCCTGGCAATAAGTGTTCACCAATATATTTCATGTATAAAGTTCAATTAGGGTTGTGTACGAGGATCAGGAACATTGCCTGGGTGTTTCAAGCCTTTGGCTTCTTCTTCCTTGTATTTAGAAGGGCATTTTGTCTGGATTTCCTCACACACAAATGTTCCGTCTTGGTATTTTCCTTTTAAAACAATTCGCTCACTCATTTCTAGATTTTCAGGTTTTGCACTATGATAAACCACTGGAACTGTAACCCCCAAAGAATCTATCGCAATGAATCGGAGATAGTTGGGATTTTTAATTGCGTCATATTCCAAAGGCGCAGACTTATCAAGCTTCGCCATCAGGTGAACAAACCTGCCCGGTTTTTGCATGGCCGTTTCAATGGTATCATAGGTGCTCGCTGTGTTGGTATAGCTGATCAAAACTCCAATCGATGCGGCAATGAAAATGAGCAGAACAATATGTATTTTCTTCATGGTTTAAATTCGGTTGCAAAGGTAGTTTAATCTCATTGGGAACTAGAACAAATCCCTTCAGTTTCCCCAGCTCCTTCCTATATTTGCAAAACTAACACTTGTTTGTATAAAAATTTCAGGCATGAAATTCCAGTTATCAGAAGAACAGTTGATGATTCAGCAAGCCGCAAGAGATTTTGCCCAAAATCAATGCTTACCCGGTGTCATTGAGAGGGATGAAAAACAGCAATTTCCATATGAACAGATTATGCAATTAGCCGATCTAGGTTTTATGGGCATGATGGTAGATCCAGCCTATGGGGGTGGAGGGCTTGATACGGTTAGTTATGTTTTGGCTATGGAGGAAATTAGCAAGGTAGATGCGAGTACCAGTGTTTGCATGAGCGTAAATAATAGTTTGGTTTGTTATGGGCTGCAGGAGTTTGGAACTGAAGAGCAAAAACAAAAATATTTAACACCACTTGCGCAGGGTAAAAAAGATGGTAAGCTATATATTGGGGCATTTATGCTTAGTGAGCCTGAGGCGGGAAGTGATGCCACCTCTCAACGTACTACAGCAGAGGATAAAGGTGATTACTATTTATTGAATGGGACCAAAAACTGGATTACTAATGGGGGGAATGCTTCGGTATATCTTGTAATTGCGCAAACGGATCCTTCCAAAGGTTCAAGAGGAATTAATTGTTTGATTGTTGAAAAAGATTGGCCCGGAGTAGTTGTGGCTGCGAAGGAAAATAAGATGGGTATTCGCGCCAGTGATACCCATACTGTTTTGTTTAATGACGTAAAAGTTCCAAAAGAAAATCGAGTCGGTCTGGATGGTTTTGGTTTCACATTCGCTATGAAAACATTAGCGGGTGGACGAATTGGTATTGCTGCGCAAGCACTCGGTATTGCCAGTGGGGCGTATGAGCTTTCTAAGTCGTATGCAAAAACAAGAAAAGCATTTGGGACTGAAATAATGAATCACCAGATTATTGCTTTTAAGCTTGCTGATATGGCTACACGAACTGATGCTGCTCGATTACTTTGCTTAAAGTCGGCCTGGGAAAAAGACCAGGGACTGGATTACACAGTTAGTTCATCTATGGCCAAAGTATTTGCCTCTGAAACCGCCATGTGGGCAGCCACCGAGGCAGTTCAAATACACGGCGGTTATGGTTACGTGAAGGAATACCATGTGGAGCGACTCATGCGTGATGCTAAAATCACACAGATCTATGAGGGTACCAGCGAGGTGCAGCGAATTGTGATCAGCAGAGGTATTTTAAAGTAGTTTTGCGGCATGCCAGTGCAACCGGAACTCTTTTTTAAGCTCAAGGAAGAAATTAATGCTAGTGGAGCCACGCTGGTGGCAGTATCTAAAAAGAAATCTGTAGAGGAAATTAAAGCGCTCTATGATTTAGGGCAACGCGATTTTGGTGAAAACTATGTGCAGGAATTACTCCAAAAACAACCCCTTTTACCGGACGATATACGTTGGCATTTCATTGGACATTTGCAACGAAATAAGGTAAAGTCAATTCTTCCGTTTTGCACATTGATACAGGGTGTTGATCGGTTGGAATTATTGGAAGAAATCAACAAGCAGGCTTCAAAATTAGAACGAGTGGTGGATTGTTTATTGCAAGTTCACATCGCAACAGAAGAATCAAAATTTGGTTTTGATAGCGCCGAGCTCTCTGCCGTACTACCAGCACTTTCCGGCTACTCTCATGTACGAGTGGTTGGACTAATGGGAATGGCAAGTTTTACGGACAATCTTTCGCAGGTCAGCGCTGAGTTTCGGTTTTTGAAAAAACTATTTGATCAATACCGGTCATATTTTTTAGCTCCTAATCCTTTTTTATCAATGGGAATGAGTGGCGATTACAAGATCGCATTGGAAGAAGGAAGTACCATGATACGAATTGGAAGCTTATTGTTCGGCGCCAGATAATAAGGTAGGCTTTACATCATTTTTATTGTGTTATCTTAGCGCTTCTTTTTAGCCTACTTACATGGAGCGAAGCTTAAACTTTTTAGAGGAAATAATTGAATCCGATTTAAACAATGGGAAATATACTTCCATCGTTACACGCTTTCCTCCAGAGCCTAATGGTTACCTCCATATTGGTCATGCCTCTAGTATTTGTTTAAATTTTGGTTTGACGCAACGTTATCCTGGCTACACTAATCTTCGTTTTGATGATACTAATCCTGTAACGGAGGATACAGAATACGTTGATAGCATCAAAGATGATGTTCGTTGGCTCGGCTTTGAGTGGAAACATGAGCGTTATGCCAGCGATTATTTTGATCAATTGTATGACTATGCGCATACGCTGATTGATAAAGACTTGGCCTATGTAGATGATTTAACAGCCGATGAAATTGCTGCACAAAAAGGTACGCCCACTGAACCTGGCGTCAATAGTCCCTATAGAAGTCGTTCAATTGCAGAAAATAAAGATCTTTTTGTTCGGATGAAAAATGGGGAGTTTCCCGATGGAGCTAAAACCTTGCGCGCAAAAATCGATATGTCGCATACAAACATGTTGATGCGTGATCCCATCTTGTATCGTATTAAGCATGCTTCTCATCATAGAACAGGTAGTCGCTGGTGCATTTATCCCATGTATGATTTTGCGCACGGACAAAGTGATTCTATTGAACAAATCACCCATTCTATTTGTACGCTTGAGTTTGTGCCACACCGAGAGTTGTATGATTGGTTGATACAGCAACTGGCTATTTACCCTTCTCATCAATATGAGTTTGCACGTCGAAATATTAACTATACCGTTACGAGCAAACGCAAGTTGTTACAATTGGTAACTGAAAAAAAGGTTTCGGGTTGGGATGACCCTCGAATGCCAACGATAAGTGGTTTACGTCGTAGAGGATACACTCCTGAGAGTATTCGTGAATTTTGCGAACGTATTGGTGTTGCAAAGCGGGAAAATATGGTAGATGTGGGGCTATTGGAGTTTTGTGTTCGCGAGCATCTAAATAAAATCTCTCTACGACGCATGGTAGTGTTTGATCCTTTGAAAGTAGTAATCACTAATTACGAAGGGGAGGAGTTTTTATCATCAGAAAATAATCCCGAAGATCCTACTGCTGGAACAAGGCAGATTCCCTTTAGTAAAGAGATTTATATCGAACGAGATGACTTTATGGAGAACCCTCCAAAAAAGTATTTTAGGCTGGCACCCGGACAGCTTGTACGTTTAAAAAGTGCCTACATTATCAAGTGTGACGAAGTGATTAAGGATGCAGGTGGTAACGTAACTGAATTGCACTGCACCTATATCTCTACTAGTAAAAGTGGTTCAGATACCAGTGGTATAAACGTGAAGGGTACTTTGCACTGGGTTAGTGCAGCGCAGGCAGTACAGGTGGAGGTTAGATTGTATGATCGCTTATTTAGTGTTGAGGATCCAACGGATGAGTCACAGGATTTTATGCATTACCTCAATCCTAACTCTCTAACTGTTTTACCCACTGTGATGGCTGAGCCTTCGTTATTGGAGGCTTCACTGGCGCAGCGTTTTCAATTTATTCGAAAAGGGTATTTTGTGTTGGATAAAGAAAGCACTCCACAAAAACTTATATTTAATAAGACAGTGGGCTTAAAAGATGGATGGATCCCAGAAAAAGGAAAATAAGTTCTATTGGTGCTCTCCAAATACTTTTCTCAAGGTATCTGCAATTTCTCCCAGTGTGCAATAGTTTTCAACTGCATCGATAACGGCAGGCATTAAATTACTGCCATCTAACGCATTTTTTTTGATTTGCTCTAAACAGTTAACGCATTGCTGGTTGTTTCGCTTTGCTTTTAAATGATTTAAACGTTCCGTTTGCTTATTGCGAATGGACTCATCAATTTTAAGTATCGGAATTTTTGATTCCTCTTTTTGGATAAATTGATTGACGCCTACAATAATCTTTTCTTTTTTCTCCAATTGTTGTTGAAAACGGTAAGCGCTGGCTGCAATTTCATCTTGCATGTATCCTTGTTCAATAGCAGCCACACTGCCTCCCATTTTTTGAATCGTATCAATGATTTGGCCTGCCTCTTTCTCCATCTCATTGGTTAGGCTTTCAATAAAATAGGATCCTGCTAATGGATCTGCTGTATCTGGCACGCCACTTTCATGTGCAATGATTTGCTGTGTACGCAGTGCGATACGAGCGGCTTCTTCGGTTGGTAAACTTAATGCCTCATCATATCCATTGGTGTGAAGGGACTGTGTGCCACCCAAAACAGCGGCTAAGGACTGAATGGTTACACGTGCGATATTATTTAAAGGTTGTTGCGCTGTCAATGTACTACCGCCGGTTTGAGTATGAAAGCGAAGCATCATGGCTTTGGGGTCTTTAGCGCCCAACTCTTTCATCATCTTTGCCCACATTCTTCTGGCTGCTCTGAATTTTGCAACTTCTTCAAAAAGGTTATTATGCGCATTGAAGAAAAAAGAAAGCCTTTTTCCAAATACATCAATGTTTAATCCCTTTTTTAATGCAGCTTCCACATAAGCCCTTCCATTACTCAATGTAAATGCAATTTCTTGAGCTGCTGTGCTTCCCGCCTCACGAATGTGATACCCTGAAATGGATATTGTATTCCATTTTGGTAGTTCGGTGCTACACCACTCAAAAATATCTGTGATAATGCGCATGGATGGCTGCGGTGGGTAGATGTAGGTTCCACGTGCAGCATATTCTTTCAGGATATCATTTTGTATAGTTCCGCTAATCTCTTTTAGGTCACATCCTTGTTTTTTTGCCAATGCCACATAAAAAGCTAGTAATATGAATCCTGTCGAATTAATAGTCATTGAAGTGCTGATCGTGTCTAATTTTATATTCTTGAACAGGATCTCCATGTCTTCTAAGGAGTCAATGGCAACACCTACTTTTCCTACTTCGCCCTCAGAGAGAGGGTGGTCACTATCGTAACCAATTTGCGTAGGTAAATCAAAGGCAACGCTTAATCCGCTTACCCCTTGTGATAAAAGGTAATGATAGCGCTGGTTACTTTCTTCTGCAGTAGAAAAGCCAGCATATTGCCGCATCGTCCAATGCCGACCTCTATACATGTCAGTCTGAACCCCGCGTGTATATGGGAACTGACCGGGTAATTCTGGATTAACCGCTCCACTATCTTCAGCAGCATATACTTTTTTTATCTCAATGCCAGAATCTGTAAATTTTTTTGAATTGTCCATAATAAGAGTTTAGGTGGACATCAATTTTTTTGCTTCTCGATTCAATGTTTGTGTGACTAATTCAAAAAGCGGCCCTTCCGGTCTTGCCATTTCTGTTTCCAGTATTTTTCTTGTAAAATTGGTAGCGCTCTCATTGGGGGAGAGCGAAGAAAATAGTTGATTAATAAACAAGATTTCTTGTTCTTTCAAATTTTTTACTGCATCCCAGGCAATAGGGCTTACATAGAGCTGTTGCGTAGAGTTATATTCGAACTCTTGCCTGATGTTTTCGATTAAAATCTGTTTCATTTCTAAAGCAGAGAAACCAGGCTGATAGAGTCGGTTGATTAATTGGGGAAGTGATATCCTTTCAGCCAATAGCACAAGCCGTTCATATGCCTGTAGTCGCAAAGGAGTTGTTTCAAAAGCCGGCTGGCTGGGGGGTAAAATATTCTTTGACCGAGAGTTGAGAAAGGCTAGGGTGGCTACTACTATTCCAATAATCGAAAGAATTAGGCTGGTTAATTGTATGTCAAACTGCATAATGCTGTTGTTGTCAAAATGTAAAAGTAAATGGATTCAGCAGGTTTTTATAATTTTGAATTATGGAATTAATCGAAACAGTGCCCGTATCATTAACAACGGGGGCCATCAGTGCCATCAAAAAGTTAAGAGAGGAACCTGGTTTTAATCCTGAAAAACACCTTCGTATCGGCGTTAAGGGTGGGGGTTGTTCAGGAATGACTTATGTATTAGAATTTGATTTTGCTTCAGACAAAGATCTGCATTTCAATATTGATGGAATTTCCTGTGTCATGGAAAAGTCTCATGAGATCTACCTGCATGGAATGCAAGTGGATTGGCAGGACGGCCTGCAGAATCGGGGCTTTACTTTCACAAATCCAAATGCCAGTAATACTTGTGGATGTGGAACAAGTTTTGCTGTGTAATAGATTTGGTTAACCTCAATAAAAAAACCGGAAGTGTTTACTTCCGGTTTTTTAGTGGGATCTCAACAGCTTATCCTTTATTCTTTTTCTTAGATTTTCCTTGTAAGTCTACCAGGATCGGTGCAGCTACAAAAATGGATGAGTATACACCAGTTATAACACCAACGAGCATTGCAAAGGCAAATCCTCTTGTTACTTCACCACCTACCAAGAATAATATCAAAATAGTTAAGAACACAGTGAGTGAAGTCATGATAGTTCTGCTCAAGGTTTCGTTGATGGCTCTATTGATTACTTCTCCCATCGGCGCGTTTGGCATAAGTCTTGAGTCTTCGCGAATTCTATCAAATACAATAACCGTATCATTCATTGAGAATCCAATCACGGTTAATACAGCCGCAATAAAATGCTGGTCGATTTCCAATGGGAATGGAACCAGTTCCTTAGCGAAAGAGAATACAATAAGGGTAACAAAAACATCGTGTAGTAAGGCTACAATTGTTCCTAATGAATATCTCCAGTCTCGGAAACGGATGAAGATGTATAAGAAAATTACCAATAGGGCAAAGAGCGTAGCTTTTACTGCGCCGGATTTGAGGTCGTCAGAGATGGTTGGTAAAACCTTCTTGGTTTGTGGTAAATAACGATCTGTTTTGAAGTCTTGGAAAGAGAGGTTTGAAGGAATATATTTTTTCAGTCCTTCATACAGTCTGTACTCCACAATGGAATCGGCAACGGGCCCTCTTGTGTCTTTTATCAAGTAAGAGGTAGTGATTTCGAGTTTAGAGTTGTCGCCGATTGTTTTTATAATTGTGTTTTCTCCTTCAAATGATTGATTTAGGTCTTTACGTACAGATTCCATGTCAACCTTAGTAGGGAATTGCACTGTATAACTTCTACCACCATTGAACTCAACTCCATAGTTGAATCCGTTAAAAAAGGAGCCAATGCCCCCTAAAAGCACTACGATAGAAATTACATAAGCAACTTTTCTGTACTCAATAAACTTGTATTTAGCATGCTGGAAAATGCGGGTGGAAACAGCAGTAAAGTACTCTACATGCTTTTTCTTGTTCGTGAATAAATCACTTACCCAACGGCTAACCAGAATACCACAGAAAAGAGAAAGCAATAATCCTAAAATCTGTGTGGTAGCAAAACCTTTTACAGGCCCTAGTCCAAAATAGAAAAGAATGATTGCAGTTAAGAGAGTAGTGATGTGTCCATCAAGTACTGGAGGCAGAGAACGACTATACCCATCGCTGATAGCAGTCAAATAACTTTTTCCTCTCTTCAATTCTTCTTTTATACGCTCGTAGATAACCACGTTAGTGTCAACCGCCATACCAATAGTTAAAACTAAGCCGGCAATACCAGGAGCAGTCAATGTAGCACCCAAACCAGCGAGAATTCCAACTGTGAAAAGGAGGTTTAAGATAAGAGCAATGTTGGCAATCCAGCCACTGGTGTTGTAATAAAGTAGCATGAGTGCAAAAATCACTAAGAAGGAAACGATGAAACTCATAGAACCTCCTTGAATTGCTTCCTCACCGAGTGTTGGACCTACTTGTTGCTCCTGAACAATTTTTGCAGGGGCAGGTAGTTTACCAATTTTCAAAATATTTGCAAGATCTGCAGCTTCCTGTTGTGAGTAATTACCAGAAATTGAAGAAACACCATTTGGGATTGGAGAAATAACATTGGGAGCAGATTGAACCACATTATCCAGTACAATCGCAATGGGATTTCCTACATTTTCTTCTGTCATTCTTTTCCAAATAGCTGCTCCAGCAGGACGCATGGTCATTTCTATTTGTACTTTTCCGTATTGATCAAAATCTTGGCGTGCATCAGAAATTGCATCGCCTTCTAACTTGGCAGTCGTTCTGTTATACGTTTTTAAGGCATATAGTGGCAAAATAGAAGCAGATACTCCTTTGGCATCTTTATCGGGAACTCCAAAAGCCCAAATTACATCTGATGGGTAGTTGTTAGCAAACTCATCTAGGTAAGAGCGAACCAACGCTGTGTCTTTCACCGCAACCATAGCAGTAGCTCCCTGGTAGACAACAGCACCTTTCTCGTCTTGATAAGGTTGAATAAATTGAATGTAGTTGGTGATCGAATTAGAAGGTAGTGAAGCGGTACTAGCCTTCTTGCTGGTGTCTGCAGATTTGTTGGTTATTGCATCAGAAAGTTTCTTAGTGGCTCCGGTATCTTTTGTTTCAGTTGAAGTAGTAGCCTTTGAAAGAGAGGAAGTATCTTTTTTAGCAGTAGTATCAGTTGCTCCACCATACTTCACATTGAAGGCTTCAATTGTGCGCTGCCAACCAGTAGCATAGTTGTTATTCTTGAGGGTGTAAACTTCCCAGAATTGTAGATTGGCCGTGCTCTGCAATAACTTCCGGACTCTTTCCTTGTCCTTAATACCTGGTAATTCAACGGTAATTAATCCGCGATTAGGAATAGGGTTGATAGAAGGTTGTGCAACTCCAAACTGGTCAATACGTGTGCGAAGACGGTCGAACGTCAAATCAAACGCAGCTCTTGCTTGCTCTCTGATATAATTTTCAACTTCCTGATCTGTAGATTTTATATTGATTGCGTTTGAACTTGCGCCGGAGAACAAAGTAGCGAGCGGACGAGTTGTTTCTAATTTGCGATACTCTTGGATAAAAAGAGTAATAAAGTCTGCATCGCTATTCGCTTTTCTTAAATCCGCATTTTTTAGGGCATTCAAAAAATTTGGATCAGCTGAGTTATTCGATAATGAGCGCAATAAACCAGACATCTCTACTTCAAGGGTAACATTCATTCCCCCTTGCAAATCCAGTCCTAAGTTTAACTCCTCTTCTTTCGCCTTTTTATAACTCATGGCACCATTGATGCCATAGGTTACAGTTTCGTTTTCACTAGCTTTAATCAGGCTGTCTTGGTATGCACGTTTTCTGCTGTCCAAGAATTCTTGCCATACTGCCTGAGAGTCCTTGTTAGAGGGATATTTTACAGAAGGTGTAGGATAGGCCTTACTTACGTATTGTGCGGCCTTATCTGCTGCTTTTTGTTCAAAATTTTTGACCAACCAGGTAAAGGATAGTTGGTACAAAGAATAAATTATCAACAGCGCGGTAAAAAAGCGAACCAAACCTTTCAGTTGCATGAGTATTGATTTACTGAATTTTAAAGGACGGCAAATATAGCTTTTTCAGGGAATTTTAGTCATAAAAAAGGCCTGGATTACCCCTGCTGGAAAATTAGTTTGATGTATATTGCTCCGCATCTATCCCTAATAAAATGCCACACTTATCTTCCCTTTTAAATCGATTTAATGAGCCAGAAACCCTGAAAATGGCAAAATTGGGCCGCGAATTGAGGGCAAACGGGGTAGACGTAATTGATTTGAGTTTAGGCGAGCCTGATTTTGATACCCCTGACCATGTCAAACAAGCAGCTATCCGCGCTATTGAAGAAAATTGGAGTCATTATACACCGGTTCCCGGATTTTTGGATTTACGTGAGGCTGTATGCGAAAAGCTCAAACGGGATAATAATTTAGACTACAAACCCACCCAAATTGTTGTTTCGACAGGTGCGAAGCAAAGTCTAGCCAATTTAATTCTGTCTCTGGTTGATGAAAATCAGGAAGTAATTATTCCCACACCTTATTGGGTTACGTATAGCGAGCTTGTTAAAATTGCACGAGGCAAAGTTGTTGAAATAAGGACGAGTGCAGAAAGTGGGTTTAAAATCACCCCCTCTCAATTAGAGGCTGCCATTACTCCACAAACAAGGGTTTTCTTGTTTTCGTCTCCCTGTAATCCAAGTGGTGCAGTTTATAATGAAAAGGAGTTAGAAGCGCTGGTTAGCATTTTTGAAAAATATCCAGACATTACAATTATCTCAGATGAGATCTATGAGTATATCAATTTTGTTGGCAATCATGTAAGTATCGCTTCATTTCCTTCTGTAGTTGACCGTGTAGCAATTGTTAATGGTCTGAGTAAGGGTTTTGCAATGACAGGTTGGAGGGTAGGGTATATCGCCGCATCTGAAACTATTGCAAAAGCTTGCGAAAAAGTTCAAGGACAATTTACCAGTGGAACAAACTCTATTGCACAGCGTGCAGCAATTGCAGCTCTTCGGGAAGATCTTAGGCCCACACAGGAAATGGTAAAAGAGTTTGCGGCTCGTCGAGAGTTGGTGTTACAGCTAGTCTCAAAAATTCCAGGCATACAATGTCCATCCCCAGAGGGAGCTTTTTACATTTTCCCTGATATGCGCGCTTACTTTGGTCGCTGGGACGGGGAACAGCAGATTAAAAATGCGGCAGATCTTTCCATGTTTCTTCTAAATAAGGCACATGTATCTTCTGTCATGGGCGATGCATTTGGAGAGCCCAATTGTATTCGCTTTTCATTTGCAAATAGTCGAGAAAAAATTAAAGAGGGTTGGGCGAGAATTCAGCAGGCTTTGGGTTCGCTGCGCGATGCTTAAGTTCCTGGTCAATTTTTAGAATCTGTGATAACAAAGGTGATAATTCATCGTTAACGATTGTGAAGTCACACAGTTTTTGTTTGAGTGATTCCTCCAATTGGAGGTCAATTCTTTTTTTAACCTGTGAGGGGTCTGAGTGATCGCGCTTGATGACACGTTGTATACGCAGATTCTCCGGAGCTGTTACACCAATGATATAATCTAGTTCAGACGCAGCACCGCTTTCAAATAAAAGAGCAGCCTCCTTAATGACATAGGGTGCATTTTGTTGTTGCATCCATTTATTAGCGTCCTCAATTGTAGCGGGGTGAATCAGTGCGTTTAACCAATCAATTTTTTCTTTATCAGAAAAAACAATTTTTGAGAGGTGGGCACGATTCAATTCGCCATTGGTATAGGATTCAGGTCCAAATTTTTCAATGATAGCTGCTTTAATGGCAGGGTTCTCTACCATAATGCGCTTAGCAGCCTCATCTGCATTATAGACAGGGATGCCAAGTGATTCAAAAATGCGGGCAACTGTTGTTTTTCCGCTTCCTATTCCACCTGTAAGCCCAACGCGCAGCATGTTATTTTTTATCAGTGGAGGCCGGCTTATTTAGTGCCTGTGTCCAGTCCATACTGATTGCAGACTTTTCAATCTTGAGATAACTGCCAGGGCTGGTTTCGATTTGCAGAGTAGCGTCTTCGTTTACTTTATTGATGGTTGCGTGAATACCTGCAATCGTTACAATTTTGTCTCCTTTAGTAAGATTGTCAATGAATTCTTTTTGACTCTTAGCACGTTTTGCTTGCGGGCGAATAAAGAATAGCCAAAAAACAAGAATCATTAATCCAAGAAAAATAAATTGAAAACCTCCGAAACCAGGTTGTGCAGCTTGTTGAAGTAAATACATAATTATTAAAGTTTAATTGGTAGAAGGAATAGTTCCTCCAAAGCTAAGTGTGTGATTTTTTGTAGGGTTAGTATTAGCAGTAACATGCACTTGTTTTGCAATTACTCCGGTGCCGCTTCCGTTGAAAGTAGCTTTGATTACGCCTTCTTCGCCAGGCAAAAGGGGCTTCTCAGGTTTTTCAGGAATGGTGCAACCGCAAGATGCTGAAACACCTTCGATGATAAGAGGTTTATCACCTGCATTTTTAAAACGCCAAGTGATTTGTACTTCCTTACCGGGTTTTAATTGCCCTAATTGTCGATCAATAGAATCAATCCATTGAATTTGTGTATACTTCGTCGTGTCTTCTAGTGTAGCTTTTTGAGCTAATTGATCTTCAGTGCCTGTTTCAGAATTGGTTTGTTTGCTAATATCCCTACAGGAAAAAAAGAAGGCCATTGAAAGCAGGATGAGTGTTATTTTTTTCATGGTGTAAGCCTTTAAAAGTAAAATTAATTTTTCGTTGCTTTCGTATTCTTCTTTTTGAAATCTGTTTTTTGCAGTTTTCCTTCTTCCTCCAATTCTTTGCGAATATTATCTAAAATTCCATTTACAAATTGACCGCTTTGAGTAGTGCTGTAATCTTTTGCCATATCAATGTATTCATTCAGGGTCACTTTTGGAGGAATGGTTTCAAAATATAAAAACTCTGCTACTCCCATCTTCATCATGATCATGTCTAGCAAGGCAATCCGGTCAGGGTCCCAATTTTTCAATTTGGGTATAATCAATGATTCGAGATGTTTTTCCTTTTCAAGAACTGTTTTAAGGAGTGACTGTGCAAACTTCTCTTTCTCAGGGTCAATTATAGTGTCAAATGTAACGCTGGATGGCTTTTGAAGTAGAGAGCCTACTAATTGAACTACGGATTCTGCATCGTCATCAAAATTGCTGTATTGCTCTTCTATGTGTGCAATAAATGAAGGATTGGCAAGTAGGAGATCATTCAAAATGAATTCCATGATGCTTCTTTCTTCTCTTTTTTGCCGGGCAGGGTCTTGTAAATAGGATTGATATTTTTCAGTCTCAATAAGCTGACTGTGAATTTTCCGAATTAATTCTGTATCGGTTCTGCTTTCTGGTTTTAGGGCTGCTATCTGTTTTTGAAAGTCAGGTTTCTCTATTATTAGCCACAATAACTCATTTCCAGCAAGCTTTGTATTGATATTCAGGTCTTCCTGCGTCGGTAAATGTTTGGATGCTTTTTTAAAAGCATAGGTCTCAGTGTAACGTAAAACCTGTGTTAGAAACCAAGTAAGATAGACAAACAACTGTCGGGTCTGTACTAATTGTTTGTCAAGAAGTTCGTGAATTTTAGCAGGGGATGGATTCTCCTCAAATGTGGTAATGCCATAAAGCACCTGCATCACCTTTATTCTGATATTACGTCTACTGATCATTTCTCAAGGAACTAATTCGGGTGCGAAGATAGCTTATTCATCAGATATGAACCTAAAGAGGTTCTACTGAAAAAATGACATAACTAATGTGTAAATAGCTAAAAATGAGCAGTTTTGTCGTTGACTTACTGACAAAAATTACCATGAATAATGAAAAAAACAGGCTGGCACACAATTTATGGTAGTTTAGCCGCCCACCCGTTGATAAGTGGGAAACCATTAACAAACAAAAATCAAAACAAGCTATGGCTAAGAAAGTAAATGTTAAGCCGCTACACGACCGAGTGATCGTGAAGGCAGCCGCTGCGGAAGAAAAAACTGCAGGTGGTATCATTATTCCGGACACTGCCAAAGAAAAGCCGCAGCGTGGAACTGTTATCGCTGCAGGACCTGGTAAAAAAGATGAGCCAGTTACAGTAAAGGCAGGGGATACTGTACTTTATGGAAAGTACGCGGGAACAGAGATCCAGATTGATGGCGATGATTATTTAATCATGCGCGAATCTGATATTCTGGCAATCGTTTAAGTTGAGACAAACGCATTAAAAAAATAAAACTACTGTACTATGGCAAAGCAGATTTTCTTTGATATTGAAGCAAGAAACAGAATGAAAAAAGGGGTTGACACACTTGCCAACGCCGTGAAAGTAACATTAGGACCAAAGGGTCGTAATGTGGTTATCGAAAAGAAATTTGGAGCTCCGCAAGTAACAAAAGACGGAGTGAGTGTTGCGAAAGAAATTGAACTAGAAGACCCAATTGAAAATATGGGTGCGCAAATGGTAAAAGAAGTTGCATCTAAAACAGCAGACATCGCTGGTGATGGTACAACTACTGCTACTGTTTTAGCGCAGGCGATTATCAGTGAAGGTTTGAAAATGGTTGCTGCTGGTGCCAACCCAATGGATCTTAAAAGAGGAATTGATAAAGCAGTAAGTTTAGTGGTAGAAAGCCTGAAGTCTCAAAGTCAGACTGTCGGAAGCGATAGCAAAAAAATTCAACAAGTAGCTACAATCTCTGCTAATAATGATGAAACAATTGGTAAGTTGATTGCTGAAGCTTTTGCAAAAGTGGGCAAAGAAGGAGTCATCACTGTCGAAGAAGCAAAAGGTACTGACACAACTGTTGATGTTGTTGAAGGAATGCAATTTGACCGTGGTTATGTCTCACCCTATTTCGTTACGAATAGCGAAAAGATGGAAGCAGAACTGCAGAACCCTTACATCTTGATCTACGATAAAAAAATCAGCAATATGAAGGACATTCTTCATATTCTAGAGAAAGTAGCGCAGGGCGGTCGTCCTTTGTTAATCATTGCAGAGGATCTAGAAGGTGAAGCACTTGCTACGCTTGTAGTAAACAAATTGCGTGGTACATTGAAAGTGGCAGCTGTAAAAGCTCCAGGTTTTGGAGATCGTCGCAAAGAAATGTTACAAGACATTGCAATCCTTACAAAAGGTATTGTAGTAAGTGAAGAGCAGGGTTTCAAATTAGAAAACGCTGATTTGACCTATCTAGGACAAGCTGCCTCTGTAACTATCGACAAAGACAATACAACGATCGTTGGCGGAAAAGGTAAAAAAGAGGATATCACTGCACGTGTAAATCAAATTAAAGCTCAAATTGAAACGACCACTTCTGATTATGACAAGGAGAAGTTGCAAGAGCGTTTGGCAAAATTGAGTGGTGGGGTAGCTGTTCTTTATGTAGGGGCTGCTACTGAAGTTGAAATGAAAGAGAAGAAAGACCGTGTAGATGACGCGTTGCATGCAACACGTGCTGCGGTTGAAGAAGGAATCGTACCTGGTGGGGGAGTAGCGTACATCCGCGCAGTTGAATCACTCGATGCAAAAGTGAAAGGTCAAATTGAAGACGAACAAACAGGTATGGCTATCGTTCGTCGCGCCTTGGAAGAGCCCATGCGTATTTTGACTGCCAATGCGGGTATCGATGGTTCTATCGTTGTACAAAAAATTAAAGAAGGTAAAGGTGACTTTGGATTCAATGCTCGCACCGAGACTTATGAAAATATGTTCAAGGCTGGAGTAATTGATCCAACAAAGGTTAGCCGTGTTGCACTTGAAAACGCAGCTTCTATTGCAGGTATGTTATTGACCACAGAATGTGTGGTTGCTGACAAGCCTAAAAAGGAAGAGCCCCATGCACATCCAGCTCCAGATATGGGTGGGATGGGTGGATACTAAACCTGCGGAGTACCCTCAAAATCAATTTTATAGTCCCGTTTCTGTCCGAAACGGGACTTTTTTTATCCCCCTTTATCCGTTCAAACTCTTAAAATCCTTATTTTTAGTGCTCGGGTACCCTTATTGAAAGGGCCTGTTAATCATTTATTAAAACAAACCATTTCACATGCGCCATTTTTACTCGTTTTTGCTCACCCTTTTGGTGGTTAGTTTTGTCAGCCTTCCTGCTTTTTCACAGGAGCTTTATTGGACCGAACGTCCCAGTAAAGAAGGAATTGTGACGCACAAGGCGGTTGCGAGACAGTCTTTCCCTAAAGAGTTCAAGTTATTTGACTTAAACAGTGCTCCACTTCGTCAACAATTATTTTCTATTGTTGGAGAAAATGCAACTCGCCGCAGTACAGTCATTACAATTCCTAATGCTGTTGGTAAGTTGGAACAATATGAAATTGTTGAGGCTTCAAATTTTACACCTGAGCTACAGCGTCAGTATCCTTCTATCAGAGCTTACTCTGGAAAAGGGATCAGTGATCCTGCTGCCTTATTAAAGCTTAGCTATTCACCACAAGGAGTGCAGGGAATGGTTTTTCGTGCCGATGCTGCTAATGAATATTTAGAGCAATATTCCCAAGACGGAAATACGTATGCGGTCTTTTTATCTTCTCGTAGAAAAGGAGATTTACCTTGGTTATGCAGTACGCCTGATCAAGATCTTGCTCTTGGACTTAACCGTCAAGTGTACATGAACAGATTAGGCTCAAACACAGGCGAGTTAAAGACAATGCGTTTAGCACAGTCTTGTAATGGTGAATATGCTAACTATTTTGGCGCAACAAGCGCTGCACAAGAAAATCTTGTTCTTGCTGCATTCAATGCAACGCTTACACGTTGCAATGGTTGTTATGAAAAAGATCTTGCAATCCATTTAAATCTAATACCTACAACTACCCAAGTCATTTATTACAATCCAGCTACTGACCCTTACACAACAATGGGTAGCTGGAATGGCCAGTTGCAGGCTACACTTAACTCGGTGATTGGTGCACCTAACTATGACATTGGACACATGTTTGGTGCATCTGGTGGTGGTGGTAATGCCGGCTGTATCGGTTGCGTTTGTAATGATCCTAATAAAGGTAGTGGTATCACTTCCCCAGCTGACGGCATTCCTCAAGGTGACAATTTTGATATTGATTATGTGGCGCATGAGGTGGGACATCAATTAGGAGGTAACCACACTTTCTCTATGAGCATTGAGGCAGGTGGCGTTAATAACAAAGAAGTAGGTTCTGGTATCACCATTATGGGATATGCCGGTATTACTTCTCAGGACGTTGCTCCGCACTCTATTGATATTTTCCATGAAAACTCAATCCAGCAAATTCAAGTTAACATGGCAACTAAGACATGTCCTGTAACAACCTCTCTTGCTGGTACTAATGCAACTCCCGTGGTGGCTGCATTAACTCCTTACACTATTCCTATTACCACTCCTTTTGAATTAACAGGATCTGCTACAGACGCAAATAGTTCTGATGTACTAACTTATTGTTGGGAGCAGGATGATGCTGCAAATTCATCTGTTACGGGAGCTAATAGTGTGGCTAGCCCTACTAAGACAGTGGGTCCAAATTGGCTTACTTTTCCAGCTTCGACAAATCCAACAAGAATTTTCCCAAGACTTTCTACTGTGCTTGCTGGCTTGTCAGTAACAGGCCCTCTAGCGGGTGGAGATGCGATTGCTAACACTGAAGCACTCAGCAGTGTTGGTCGTACATTAAATTTCAGATTAACTGTTAGAGATAATGTTCCCTATAGTTCTACAGCACCTATCAAGGTAGGTCAAACTGCCTATGCTGATGTTGCCATTACTGTTTCTGCTGCAGTAGGTCCATTCTTGATTACTTCTCATAATACGGCTGCTACACTTACGGCTGGTACTACTGAGACCTTAACTTGGTCCGTGAATGGAACAACTGGTGCGCCAACAAATACAGCAAACGTTAATATCTTTATTTCAACCGATGGAGGTAATAATTTCACCCTGTTAATTCCAAATACCCCTAATGATGGTACAGAGAGTTTTACAGTGCCTAACACTCCATCCACTACTGTTCGTTTCAAAGTAAAGGCAGTGGGTAACGTTTATTTTGATATTAACAATGCTAACCTAACAATTATCCCTCCTCCATTTGGCTTTACTTTTAACACAACATCTCCTGCAACTGCTTCTTGCCCTGCGCCATCAAGCATGAGTATTTCTTTGGGAACCACATCTAATGGTGGATTTACGGGGAATATTAGTTTGAGTGCCTCTGGAAACCCTGCTGGAACTACAGTAAGTTTCTCACCAAGCTCTGTTGCAGTTGGTTCTAGTACAACAGTTACTTTGAGCGGAACTAACACGCTTAATGCGGGGACATATACAGTAACAGTTACGGGTACTTCTACCGGTGCATCAAACCAAACTGCATTGCTTTCATTTACAGTAAATGCTGGAAGTGGTCCTGCTATTACTACACAGCCTGCTAATCAGACAACTTGTGTGGGTAGCAATGCTACGTTTACTGTTGCCTCAACTGGTACTTATCAATGGCAGGTGAACACTGGTGCAGGATTCTCCAATATTAGTGGTGCAACCAGTGCTTCTTATACAGTAACAGGTGCTACTGTTGCTATGAGTGGCAATACCTACCGCTGCGTTGTTTCTGGTCAGTGTGGATCTACAACATCTTCTGCTGCTACCTTAACAGTAAATACATTACCATCAATTGCTACACAGCCCACGAACGTTGCACAGTGTACTGGAACTTCTGTTTCTTTCTCTGTTGGAGCAACTGGAAGTGCAATAACTTATCAATGGCAGGTTAGTACAGACGGCGGCACCAATTACACTGATATTACCGGTGCAAATGCAGCCACATTTACAATTGCATCTACAGTATTATCTCAGAATAATAACAGATATCGTTGTGTTGTTTCTGGTGCTTGTGCCCCTGCAGCAACCTCTACAGCAGCTGTACTTACATTGAGTGCTGCACCTACTATTACTTCAAACCCTGTAGCTTCTGCTTCCATCTGTGAATTTGGATCTACCAGCTTTGTAGTAGCTGCTACCACTCCTGTTGGTACTTTAACTTATCAGTGGCAAGCAAGCGCAAATGGTGGAACTACTTGGGCGCCTGTCAATGGTGCTACTACTACTACATTTAGTCAGACTAATGTGCCTGCAACACAAAATGGATATTTATTCCGAGCTGCTGTAACAACTAGTTGCGGAACTATTTTCTCAACTAACGTAGCGCTTACTGTAAATACGTATCCAAATATCACTTCTTTCAACCCTGTTAGTGATGTTTGTTTATCTGACCGTCCACTTACATTAAGTGCTGCCCCTGCCGGTGGTACATTTAGTGGTTCTGGAGTATCAGGTACATCATTCAATCCACGCACTGCTGGATTGGGTGCAAAAACAATAACCTATACTGCATCTAATGCAGGTTGCCAATCTACTGCTACACGTACCATTATCGTGGATCAGTGTGCAGAACGCCAGATTCCATTACCAAACCCTGCTTCTCTGACGCTTTATCCAAATCCTAACACTGGTTTATTTGGCGTAAGAGTTAACACAGACTTGTATACTCGTTTCTCAGTGAAGGTTTATAATAATATCGGTCAATTAATCCGCACTGTTGAAATGAACAATGTGTATTATGGTCAAGTTGTTAATATGGACATGACTCAATTGCCTGCAGGAACTTATCATCTGTTGTTCGTTAACGATGAGCAGTCACCAGCAGTAAGTCGCACCATTAGCATGGTAGTTTACAAGTAATTGTTCTCCCAATAATTTCAATCCCGTCTGGATAACCAGGCGGGATTTTTTTTGGTACCTTTGCAGCCGCTAAATAAGGCCCTATGATAAGTGTAAAAGATCTGAAACTCGCATACGGAAAGCGGGTATTGTTTGAAGAAGTAAACCTCAATTTCACCAAAGGCAATTGCTATGGGGTTATTGGAGCCAATGGGGCCGGAAAAAGTACTTTTCTAAAAATAGTCAGTGGTGAAATTGAGCCAAATAAAGGTCGTGTTGAGATTACTCCCGGAGAAAGAATGGCTGTATTAAAGCAAAATCATTTCGCCTATGATAATGAAACTGTTTTGAATACCGTTTTGATGGGTCATGCCCGCTTATGGCAAGTAGCCAAAGAAAGAGAAACTATATACTCCTTGGCCGAATTTACCGAGGAAGATGGTATCAGAGCAGGTGAACTAGAAGCTGAATTTGGCGAAATGGGAGGCTACACAGCAGAGAGTGACGCTGCTACGTTGTTGGGAGAGCTTGGAGTGGCAGAAGCGTTTCATCAATCTTTGATGAAAGACATTCCTACTAATTTTAAGGTTCGCGTATTATTAGCGCAGGCGCTTTTTGGAAATCCAGATATTTTATTACTAGATGAGCCTACAAACGGTTTGGACATTGAAACGATCAGTTGGTTAGAAAACTTTTTGGCTGACTATGAAAACATCGTATTAGTAGTGAGCCATGACCGTCACTTTTTGGATGCTGTATGTACGCATATTGCAGACGTAGATCGGCAAAAAATAAAAATATTTACTGGTAACTACTCATTTTGGTACGAGTCCTCTCAATTAATGGCCAGACAATTGAGTGATAAGAATAAAAAAGTAGAAGAAAAGAGACAAGCCTTACTTGATTTCATTGCTCGATTTAGTGCCAATGCATCAAAGAGTCGTCAAGCTACTTCTCGAAAAAAAGCTTTAGATAAATTGACCATCGAAGAAATTGAGCCGAGTTATCGAAAATATCCCGGTATCATATTTCAGCCCTTGCGTGAAGTGGGCAATCAAATCCTTTCCATTGAAAAATTGAAAAAGGTTGTGGATGGGAGAACACTTTTTGATCAAGTAAGTTTTACAGTCAATAAAGGGGATAAAATTGCAATTCTTAGCCAAGATCCTCTGGCAGTTACGACTTTTTACAACATTATTGCAGGTGAAGCGACTGCAGATCAAGGTAAATTTGAGTGGGGCAGCACAATCACCTGGGCTTATTTACCACAAGAAAATTCAAAATATTTTTCTGACGATTATACATTAATGGATTGGTTACGTCAGTATGTGCCAGAGCATGTAAAAGATGTAGATGAGCCCTTTTTAAGAGGTTTTCTGGGTAAAATGTTGTTTAGTGGGGAGGATGTAAATAAAAAGACAGGCGTTTTAAGTGGAGGTGAAAAAGTTCGATGCATGTTGAGCCGGATGATGTTGCAAAACCCTAATGTTATTCTTTTGGATCAGCCCACTGATCATCTTGATTTGGAGAGTATCCAAAGCTTTAACGAACAGTGCACCGATTATAAAAGCATTGTTCTCTTAAGTAGCCATGACCATACATTTATGCAAACTGTTGCTAATCGAGTAATTGAGCTTACTCCAAAAGGGGTTATTGACCGCTTGATGACCTTTGATGAATATCTGGCAGATGATCGCGTGAAAGCATTAAAAACCGAAATGTATTGTTAATTTACAGGAGCGCTTTTGCTTTTAAAAGTTCAACGGGTACATTCGCCATGCTGAATTTTTAAAACAGCGTCCGTAAATATGAAAGAATCAATACTGCAAAATCTAGAAAATCCTGTTCGTCTGGAGGAGTTGTATCGCTCAAGCAAGACGGCATTTAAACGTTCATTCTTGGAGCTTTATCCATCTAGACCCACTTCCGCTGTGGCTATCTGCTGGTATGAACGCTTTCAAGAGGAAAGTAGCACAATTTCCTGGGGTAAAGGAGCTGACCTTCTTTTTATCTTGATAGCCTCTTTGTTTGCCACTTTTATTGCGAAAATTCCTGAGTTTTTCAATGTGTCTGAAAATGATTTCTTTCCCAGGAATATTAGTTTCATCGTTTTTCCTGCACTCGCTGCTTATTTTGCCTGGATCCGAAAACTGCCATTAAAAGCATGTTTGGTCGTATTGGCCCTATTTATTGGGGCAGCACTCTATATAAATTTATTGCCATCGAATCTTGAGACTGATACAATGATTTTAAGCTGTATTCATCTCCCTTTAGTTGGGTGGTCTTTATTGGGGTTTGTATTTACCGGAGGCTCGATTCGGCAATGGGAGCAAAGACCTGAATTTCTTCGCTACAATGGAGATGTCATTGTAATGGGATCATTGATTGTTAGTGGAATTATGATTTTATCTGGTATCACAATTGGATTATTTAGTTTGATTGGATTATCAATTGCTGACTTTTACACACAATGGATACTTATCACTGAATTAGCTGCAGCTCCTTTAATGGCTACTTATGTGATTCGATTCAATCCGCAACTCGTTAATAAGGTATCTCCGGTTATTGCTAGGATATTCAGTCCTGTTGTCTTAGTAACACTTGTTGCTTATTTAATTGGAATTGCAATTGCTCAAAAAGATCCTTATAACGACAGAGAATTTTTGCTTTTATTCAATGGGCTGTTAATTGGTGTATTAGCAATAATTTTCTTTTCTGTTGTGGAGTTACAACGTACAAATGAAAGTAAGCTCGCTCTCTGGATAATTTTTTTATTGGCCATCGTAACAATCATTGTGAACGCAATTGCACTTTCTGCCATTCTTTATCGTATTGGTTCTTGGGGTTTCACACCCAACCGAACTGCGGTCCTAGGCGGAAATATCCTCTTTTTTGTAAACCTCGTTTTAATTACAATTCAGTTGTTCAAACAGTTAAGAGGAACGACTTCTGATATAAATTCTGTTGAAAAGTCAATTGCACTTTTTATGCCTGTTTATGCTATTTGGGCTGCAGTTGTAACATTCATCTTCCCACTTATCTTTGGGCTGCATTGAATTTTAAATGAGTAAACCAATTCATAAAGGGCGGCTTTCATTCAGAGCTGCCCTTTCTGTTATTGTGGGATCCATCATTGGAGCTGGCCTTTTCATGAAACCGGCTTCTATGGCTGCACAATTGAATCATCCCATTGCGATGACCCTTGTGTGGATCTTAGCAGGATTATTTACTCTTTGCGGCACATTAGTAGTGGCCGAATTAGGTGTGATGATGCCTTCTAGTGGAGGATTGTTTGTTCATTTTTCACATTGTTATGGGAAAAAGACTGGTTTTCTTTATGGCTGGTCAGCCTTTTCTGTAATCAATACTGCATCTGTAGCAGCGATTGCATTCATTTGTGCGTACTATTTTGATGCCTTAGTTCAACTTCCAAAGTTGGATCCTCATCTTGAAATGTCCGTTGTCTGGTCAATTTATCCCTTAGGTAGTTTGTATCCACTAAAAGACTTTACAGTCAAGCTGCTCGCTATTTTCTTAGTGATTTTATTAACCTGGCTCAATACACGTAGTGTTAAATCAAGCGGTCGCTTTCAATTGATTGCGGCTGGCGTAAATGGTGCAATACTTTTGCTTATTCCTATATTAATTTTTACATCCAAAAATGGGAGTAGTACTCATTTTTATAGCAGCGCATCTATGCTGACTACCGTTCCATCCATTACCGGATGGGCGGCAGCCTTGACGGGTGCATTTTTTGCGTTGGACGGATGGATAAATATCGTTTCTATTGCTGGCGAGGTAAATAGTCCTTCAAAAACTATTCCTCGTGCGTTGTTCATGGGCGTGCTCATTTGTTTAGCCCTCTATCTTTTGATGAATCAGGCTTACTTGTATATTCTTCCTGTCGAAAAAATGGCGCTAACTCATGTAGTAGCAGCAGAGGCTTTAGGAGTAGCGAGAGGGCCAATTGCAGCAGGCCTTGTTTCGTTGTTAATTGTTTTTTGTACAATAGGTGCATTAAATGGAAATATTATGGCTTGCTCACGCATCACGTATGCCATGGGCAAAGAGAAAGTATTTCCATCATTTTTAGGAAAAAGGGATGCTTCCACGGGAAGTCCTACAGCCGCATTATGGCTGCATGGAGGATGGATTTCTTTACTCATTCTATCTGGTTCCTTTGACATGCTTGCAGACATGTATGTATTTGTAACATGGATGGCATATGGACTTGCTGCATTGGCGGTATTTCGATTAAGAAAAACGAATCCTAATCTAGATCGTCCCTATCGTGTATGGGCCCATCCATTTACAACTGGTATTTTTATACTATTCTCTTTTGCTTACTTACTTGCTACTCTTTACAATGATGTTTATTTATTTTCTACAGGCCAAAAACCTGTAATTAACTCTGTAGTAGGGCTTCTTTTTGTTCTGACAGGATTACCTTTGTATGCCTATTTCAATTGGAAGAATAAAATAGAGTTAACTAATTCAACAAAATGAAACTGAATTTGACTTGGCTGGGCGTTAGTGCAGGATTGCTGTTGGCTATTGGATGTTGGATGCCTTGGGTAATAATTGAATCTCAAAATTTAGTAATTACCGGCATGGACACAGTTGGAACCAGCTATGGAAAACCCGGTGTTCTCCATTTAATATTCTTTTCTTTTTATCTTCTCTTTACCTTGATTCCTAAAATTTGGGCAAAACGATTCAATATTTTGGTTGTTGCGTTGAATGCATCCTGGATGATCAGAAATTTTTTGATTATTGGAATTTGTAGAGGAGGGGAGTGCCCAGCACGTCAAATTGGATTATACTTGGTTGCAATCGCAAGCGTTTTAATGCTAGTTGCTGCCTTATTTCCTTCGCTAAAAGAGAAATAATCCAAGAGAATTCTATTTTGACACTTGTTCCGTTAGCTCTATAGCCGCATACTTGCTATATGGGGCTTTGTTTCTCTTCTTTTTTATGGGCAGTTATTTTTTTGTTTTCGAGCGTGAGTGTTGCGCAGACTGGGTTTTCTGTTTATTGGAACATGCAATCAACCATGCCAGCTTTATCGACGGGTTCAAATTTTCAAGTAAGTGAACTAACGCCTGGTAATAATTTTGGAAATACTCAATTTCTAAGTAGTGCATCCACGTCATCTGGAGCTTATTCTGGAGCTTCCGGAGAATTAAATGCAGCTCTTGCTTCCCGTACAGGACCTTTAGAAAAAGGCAGCAATGGCTCTGCTTATGTTTCCTTCAGCGTAACTGCCGCGCCAGGGTATAAATTAAATATAACTTCAGTCCAACTAGCAATACGATCTACGACAACAGGTCCGCAGGTTTGTTCACTCTTTTCAAATATAGATGCTTTCAATACTCCGATACTCAGTCAACCCCTTTTGCCCAATGGGGCTTGGCAGTACATACAGTTGCCTGTAACTGCGTTACAGCCTAAGTCTAGTTTGGAGTTCCGACTCTATGGTTATAATGGAGTTGGAACTGCCGCTATAAACGTTGCAAATTGGCGACTCGATGATTTAAGAATTGAGGGGGCCGTTATGCCAGAAAGTTTGCCTGTGCAATGGCAGTATTCAACTATTTCATCTTTTCCTGAATTTGTTCAACTAGAGTGGGGAACTACCGCAGAGCAAAATTGTAAGGGATTTACAATTTGTCGTTCCCGCGATGGATCGCATTATACACCAATTGCTTTTATTTCTTCCAGAGTAAATAATGATATGAACGTTATGAATCGATATAAATTCATTGATTCATTTCCGCCAGCGGGTTCGCTTTTTTATAAATTACTGCAAGTTGATTGGGATGGTGTAATAAATGAGGGAGTGGTGCGGTATTGTTTCCGTGAATTTTCAGCTACGAGAAGTGCTCAGCCTTCAAACTTTAAAATTTTAGCTACCTCATTTTGTTTTACCTTTCCCTTTGTAGGAGAGGCTACGTTTTATCTGTATTCTATCGGAGGCGCTTTTTTAGGCAGAACTACCCGTTGTTCTAATTTTAATCAGGATGTAGCGATTCAAATTGATGTGTCTAATACCGAATTTAAGTCGGGTACTTATTTACTAGTGGTTCAACAGAAAGGGAGAATCTTTTCGAAAAAAATCGCTGTGATCAAGTGAGCACTTGTAAACTTTTTTTAATAATCTCAATCGCATCCTGGATTTGCTCTTTTGCAATAACCAATGGAGGCGCAAACCTGATTTTATCGCCGTGTGTTGGCTTTGCTAATAGTCCGTTATGCATCATTTCCAAGCAAAGATTCCAAGCCGCATTTGGATCGGGATGCTTAATCACGATAGCGTTTAATAATCCTTTGCCTCTGACTAGCGCAATATGTGGATTGTTAATTTCTTGAATACCATTACGCAGCTCAATGCCTCTTTGCGCTGCATTTTCTGCTAGCTTTTCATCCTCGATAACCGTTAATGCAGTTTGAGCAATTGTACATGCTAAGGGATTTCCTCCAAACGTAGATCCATGTTGTCCGGGTTGAATACAAAGCATGATATCATCATTTGCCAACACAGCGCTGATAGGGAATAGGCCCCCACTCAACGCTTTACCAAGTATCAGAATGTCAGGTTTTACTTCTTCATGTGCACAAGCAATTTTTTTTCCTGTCCTGCCTAAGCCAGTTTGAATTTCATCTGCAATAAATAGCACATTGCTTTTTTTGCACCACTCGGCAGCCTGTCTCAGATAACCGTCATCGGGAACAATTACACCCGCTTCCCCTTGAATGGGTTCAACTAAAAATGCTGCTACCGACGAATCGGCAAGTGCCAATCTTAATGCCTCGCTGTCATTGTAAGGTATAGTAATAAATCCCGGTTGGAAGGGTCCAAAATGGTAGATTGAATCTTTGTCACTACTAAAAGAGACTACTCCAGTTGTTCTTCCGTGGAAATTGCCTTCACATACAATTATTTTTGCCTGATTCTCCGGGATTTTCTTTTTTTCATATCCCCATTTTCTACTCAATTTAATAGCAGTCTCCACGGCTTCTACCCCGGTGTTCATAGGTAATACCTTGTCATACCCAAAGTATTGCGTTATGAATTTTGCAAAGCCACTTAATTTATCGTGATGAAAAGCGCGGCTTGTGAGCGTTAATTGCTGTACTTGCTCAAGACATGTGTCAATTATTTTTGGATGACAATGACCTTGATTGACTGCAGAATATCCACTCAAAAAGTCAATATACTTCTTGCCATCAACATCCCATAAGTAAACCCCCTTTCCTTTGGACAGGACTACAGGAAGCGGGTGGTAGTTGTGTGCTACAAATTGATTTTCCTGCTCAATGTGAAAAAGTGTTGTGGCAGAAATTGATGACCCTTTCATAGGAGTGTAAGTTACTTCACGGGTCTCAGATTAAGAAAGTTTCACCCATCTGCTCCAGGGGAATGTTTGCATCAGCTTTTCAGGCCGGGGAGTATTTTCCGGAAAAATGCCGTAGAGGGTGCTTCCACTTCCACTCATTGAAGCATAGATGGCTCCTTCTTTATAAAGCGCTGTTTTTATGGAAGCTAAATTTGGGAATTGCTCAAAGATGGTGTCTTCAAATTGATTTTTTAGATCCTCTTTCCAAGTAGTAATGGGTTGTTGTATGATGGATGCTAGCGATCTACCTTGTAAATCAGGTTTGCAGCCATTAAAAGCAATTGCTGTGGAAATAGGTACACCCGGATTAATTAGCAGTAACTGATATCCTTTAAGTGAAAATGTAAGTTCTTTTAAAATTTCCCCCCGACCCTCTGCGATAGCGGGTTTATTTAGCAAGAAAAAGGGACAATCGCTTCCAAGTTGAAGCGATAAAGCAGCTAAATCATCTTGTGAAAGTGAAAGCTGACATAGTTCTATTAGTCCCTGAAGCATAAAAACGCTATCAGCACTTCCTCCACCTAAGCCCGCTCCAGTTGGAATATTTTTATGAAGATGTGCGTCTACACTTTTTAGTAGGGGAAAACGCTCTTTTAAAAGTTGATATGCTTTAACACAGCTGTTTTCCTTTGTTGCGCCTGCAATCGGAAATCCCGTTTGTGTAAATGTGATTTCTCCGCCTTTCTGAGTTGAAATTCGTATTTCAAGAATATCAGTAATGGGAATTGGAAAAAAAATAGTTTCCAGGTCATGATAACCATCCTGTCGCTTACGAAGAATACGTAAGCCCAGGTTGATTTTACAATTTGGAAATACAATCATGAATTTGATCTAGGGGTTCTCCTGATTTCTGCTATTTATTTCGTCTCGGATTGCAATAGCCCTTATATAGTCCTCATTTTCTAGCACCTCATTTAGCAAGTTATTTAACTCAGCAAGTGTCATATGTTTGAGGTCTTCATTTCCTGTTTTTTTAATCTCTTCATCTAGAGATTCTTCACTTCCTTTCTTTCTCTTAGCTTCGTCGGTTTCCTCCAATAAAATACCTGCATTTTGAAGAATATTTTCATAGGTATAGATGGGGCAGCCAAAACGGACAGCCATGGCGATGGCATCCGATGTTCTGGAGTCGATTTCAATGGTATCCTGTTCATTTGAACAGACTAGTTTAGAATAGAAAACCCCTTCTTGCAAGTCATTAATAATTACTTCATGTAGATCAATTCCAAAAGCAATTAAAAAGTTTTTCATTAAATCGTGTGTGAGCGGTCGAGAAGGGTTCATTTTTTCAAGTGCTACAGCAATGGCTTGCGCTTCAAATCCTCCAATGACTATCGGAAGTCTTCTTGATCCATTCACCTCGCCCAGCACAACAGCATAGGACTGTGTTTGTGTGATGCTGTGTGAAATTGCAATTATTTCCAGTTCTATTTTTTTCATCTGGATAACAAATATAAAACGGATTCGAGGGGATCCTTAGTTGACTTTTAAATTTTTGATGGCAGCAGTGATTTTGGGGACCACTTCAAAAGCATCTCCAACAATTCCATAATCAGCCGCTTTAAAAAAGGGAGCTTCCGGGTCTTTATTGATGACGACAATCACTTTGCTTCTGTTTACTCCGGCCAGATGCTGGATAGCACCAGAAATTCCTATTGCTATGTATAGATTAGGTGCAATGGCAATACCGGTTTGACCGACATGCTCGTGGTGTGGCCGCCAATGCGCATCAGCAACGGGTCTACTACAAGCGAGCGCAGCATGAAGCGTAGTGGCTAGTTCCTCAACCATTCCCCAATTTTCGGGTCCTTTCAAGCCCCTTCCGGCACTTACGACAGTAGTTGCCTCTGTAAGAGAAAGTTCGCCAGCTGTTTTTTGTACCGATCTGCTTTTGATTTTGGATGCAGGAACTTGAATGTTTGATTCAGTGACAATCGCACTACCACCTATTTCTTTAATGCTATATGAGTTTGGATTTATAGTTAAAACACAGCGACTGGATTTGATTTCGATACTCGCATAAGCTTTACCAGAAAAAACGGATTTCTTTACTGTTATTCCTTGTGCGATAGTGGGAAGTTCAATTACCCCCGTAACCAATCCCGCTTTGAGTCGTGTGGAGGTAATCGGAGCTAGCAATTTTCCATTCAGTGAATGTGAAAAAAGAAGGGTAGTGACATGTAGTTGTTCTGCTAATTCGCACAGGGCGTTGGCATCTGTGTCTTGTGCACTAACACGCGTTTCACCTTTGTTAATCCAATAGACTTCCTGTAAGCCATAGTTGCCTAATTGGCTTAGATCTTCCGAGCAGGATCCGATTACAACTCCAACTAGTTTCTCGTTTTTAATTTTTGCAAGGTCAGCGCCATATGTAATAACTTCTAATGCTGACTTTTTGATTTTTCCATCTGCGCTGTCAATATATACCAGGATACTCATAATTGAATTTTGTGAATTTAAATTACTTTGGCTTCTTCCTGTAAAAGACGTACCAGTTCTTCTGGTTGGTCTGCGGGTATCAATTTGACACCGGACTTTGCAGAAGGAAGATGATATTCTTTGATCGTAGTAAGTATGTTTGTGGAGACAGGTTCTAGTACATGTAGCGGTTTTGTTCTGGCTGCCATGATTCCTCTCATGTTAGGGATTCTAGCTTCCGCCATTCCCTTTTGTGCGCTAATTACAAGTGGCAATGGCGCTTCGCACACTTCCTCTCCACCCTCAATTTCTCTAGTCACTATTGCCTGATTATTTTGGATATCCAATTTGGTGGCAAGACTGATATATGGGTAATCTAAAAGTCCAGCTAGAATACCACCCACTACAGAGCCATTATGGTCAATGGTTTCCTTTCCGGTTAATAATAAGTCGTAGTTCCCATTTTTGGCAACAGCAGCAATCTGTTCTGCCACAAACTGCCCATCAGTGGCTACTGCATTGACACGAAAAGCCTCATCACCACCCAACGCAAGCGCCTTTCTGATGATGGGATCTGCATCTGACTCTCCTACAGTAATCAAATGAAGAGTTGTGGCGGGATTTGCCTCTTTTAATTCAATCGCTCTGACAAGGGCGAACCATTCATCCCAAGGATTGACGATCCATTGTACCCCAGTGGTATCGAATTTCGTGTTGTTATCGGTGAAGGCTATTTTTGCCGTGGTATCCGGCGTTTTACTGATACAAACCAGAATCTTCATGTGCGTTAGATTAAGCGGTTCAATTAGTTGTTATTGCAACTATGCAAAGATAAGTTTTGGAGCAGCTTTAAAAAAAGGATTACCTGGTGTTTTTTATTGCATAATTACTAACTAATGGACCGCATCGCGAAACTTCAGGAAATGTTAGCCCAGTCGCCCGGAGATTCTTTTTTACAGCACGCTCTTGCCCTGGAATTCATCAAGCAAGGAGACGATCTTAAGGCACGTCGGCATTTTGAAGAATTGCTTGGTTCTGACCCCCAGTATGTAGGCAGTTATTATCATTTGGCAAAATTACTAGAGCGAAGTGGGGAAACTTCTGCAGCTATCGCAACCTATGAAAAAGGGATGGAACAGGCAAAGAATGTAAAAGACCAACATGCCTATAATGAGCTGCGGGGAGCTTGGGAAGAATTAACCTTTTAATTGCTAGCATTGATTGAAATTAAAAAATTGATATCGGTAATAGCTCCAGTTAATTCTGGAGATGGGTTTTTAATTGCAGCAAGTGGAGGAATGGATTCAACTGTCCTGTCGTCTCTTTGTCACGAAGCTGGATTGAAAATAGAATTAGCCCATTGTAATTTTATGTTAAGGGATCAGGAGAGTGAACGAGATGAGCAATTTGTTCGTACACTGGCCGCTAAATTGAATGTCCCATTACATGTTAAGAAGTTCAACACAGCATTTTTTGCCAGTGAAAATAAACTCTCTATTCAAGAGGCAGCGCGGCAACTCCGTTATAATTGGTTTCAAGAGTTGATTGCTTCTGCTAAGCATCTCAACTGGGTGCTTACAGCGCATCATCAAGATGACAATGCAGAGACTATTGCCATGCATTTTTTTAGAGGAACTGGTTTAAAAGGGTTAATGGGAATCCCCGCTCGATCAGGCAATGTTCTGCGCCCATTATTGGCAGTTAGTTATAACGATATTCAAGATTATGCTACAGCTCACCATGTTGAATTTGTGACAGATTCAAGCAATTTGAAAGAAGATTATACGCGTAATTATTTTCGTCATACCATTCTGCCTGTAATTGAAAAAGTGTACCCAACTGTTAAACAAAACCTCCTAGATAACAGCAAAAGAATTGAACAAGCTGATCAATTGTTACAGATTTATGTTGAGCAATTTAAAGAGAAGTACTTGTTGAAAAAACAAAATGAATATCACCTTTCTATTGCTCAATTAAAGAAATTTAAACAAACTTCTTTGTTATTTGAGTTGTTGCATCCTTTTGGGTTTACACCTGGCCAGGTGGGGGAGGCAGCACTTCTTCTAAATGCTAGAACTGGCGCGCAATTAGAGGCTGCAACTAGACAATGGCGATTGATAAAAAATCGAAAGCAGTTAATCATTGCTCCCTTATTATCCATAAAAAATGACTATATCGAGGTGGAGAGGGTCGACGAAGAAGTAAAATACCCAGAAGGTAGTTTGACTTTTCTTCCTGCTAAGACTAGCGAGATTACATTTGGAAACGAAAAGCAAGTTTTTATAGATGCGAAGCATTTGCAATTTCCTCTTTTGTTGCGTAAATGGAAAGAAGGGGACTATTTTTACCCATTGGGAATGTGTAAAAAGAAAAAAGTATCGCGCCTTTTAATTGATTTAAAATTTTCCGCATCCGAAAAAGAAAAGGTTTGGGTCTTAACGACGAGTGATAAAATTTGCTGGGTTGTAGGTATTCGATTAGATGATCGGTTTAAGATTGCCAGGCAAACTAATGATGTAATTCAAGTTCGATTGAATTCAGCCCTAGCGTAAATAAGCTGCAACTTGTAGTATAAAATTATCCCAAATAGTAGGCTGGCTTTTGAAATAGTAGGCTGCAGTTATTGTAAAAATTACACCATAGATAGCTCCGGCAATGTGAGCGGCGTGATTGATATTGTCTTTTCCTCTCTTACTCAAAAGTGATGAGAGTAGCAGGTAAGCGGGGCCAAATATAAAACCTGGAATTACGGGAGGCAGAATGAAAAAGCCAATTTTTATTGTTGGGTTTAGAAGTATTGCGGCAAATAAAATAGCGCTTACTGCTCCTGATGCACCCAAGCTTGCATATCGAGTGTTTTGTTTGTGTTTCCAATAGGAAGTAATCATTGAAAATGGAAAAGCAGAAATGTATAAAGTTGGGTAGAGTATTGCCCCATTCTCTCCAAATAAATTGTCGCTATTGAATTGCGCTTCTAGTCCCTCACCAAATAAATAAAGGGTGAGCATGTTGAATAATAAATGCTCCCAATCTTCATGAATTAGTCCGCTCGTAAAAAAGCGATACCATTGGTTTCTTTTTTGAATAAGGACCGGTTTGAAAAGAAGTTGTTCTTTTATTATTGTGCTTGAAAATGCGGCAATACTGACTATTGCTGTGATGAAAATTATTATTTGAGTGTGGCTCAGCATTAGCTGTGATGATATTTTTCATTTCTCAAAATAGTAGCCGCACGGTAAAGTTGTTCTGCCAAAATAAGACGCACTAATTGGTGAGGGAAAACTAATTTGGATAAACTCCAGGTAAAATTGGCTCTTTTCATGACGCTCGCATCAACTCCAAATGCTCCGCCAATTAGGAATACAACATTTTTATTTCCTTCATTTGCTCGTTGTTGTAAAAATTTAGCCAACTCTGGTGAGGAGAGTTCTTTGCCTTTTTCATCCAATAATACTAAATAGTCATCTGCTTGAAGCCATTCAAGAATCACATCTGCTTCTTTTTTTCTAATATCCAATTCACTCAACATCCCTGTATGTTTGGGTGCAGGAAGAAGTGTCCATTTTGTTTTAAAATAATGGCTGAGTCTTTTCGTAAATGTGTCAGTGCCCGCTTTTACATAGGGTTCATGACTTTTGCCAATAGCCCATAAACAAATCCTCATTTGTTAAAAATATTAAATATCCCCTAACTTTCCAGTATGATAAAAATACTAGCTCGACTTTCGCTTTTATTGCTATTTGGCTTGCATATTATTGTTGCAAGGGGTCAACATCAACCCATTGGAGTATTTGATTCAGGAACGGGAGGGTTAACCGTTTTAGAAGCGATGCTTAACCTTGATGCTTTTAATAACAAAACAGGCAAGCCAGGTGCTGATGGGATCCCTGATTTTCGTGGTGAACATTTTAATTACCTGGCTGATCAAGCAAACATGCCTTATGGGAATTATGCAGCGGAGGGGAAAACAGATTTTTTGAAAGAACAGATTTTGAAGTGCATGACTTTTTTAGCAAAAGATACTTTTTATCAAAAGCGAATTGCTGACAGATATATCAATTATCAAAAGGCGAACGCTAAGATGTTAGTGGTAGCTTGTAACACTGCAACCGCGTATGCACTCAACGATATAAAAAATTTAATGGGGCCAACCATTCCTGTGGTGGGAGTTATTGATGCAGGATGTAAAGCGGCTTTGCGCTTTCAGCAAAAAGAAAAAGGAACCATTGGTGTTTTTGCCACGGTAGGTACTGTTGCCTCTAATGGCTATCCAAAAGCTTTGGAACAGCTTGGGGCTTCCTTGGGTATGGGCAAATTATCCATTGTAAGTCAAGGAGGATATGGACTAGCCGAGAGTATTGATAGAGATTGGAGCTTTTTGGCAGATCAGGTTTCAAAACCTCGTGCAGATTATAAAGGACCTTCTTTATCCAACACGAAATATCCTATTGACCCCGCTTTAACTTCTGTGTATAGGTTTGTTTCTACAGGAAATAGTTTGCTTTGTGAGTATGATGATAAAGGCAAGTGCACCGAAATGCAATTAAACGATCCTGTGAATTATGCGCGATATCACTTGGTTACATTATTAGAGAAAATGAAAAAAGAGCATTACGCATTACCCTTAAATACGTTGATTTTAGGTTGTACTCACTATCCTTTTTTGAAGGATACTATTTCGTCTGTATTGAAAGAATTATATGATTTTAAAGATGAAAATGGCTATCGTTATAGAGGAGTACTTGCCCTTAAAGTTGAGTTAATCGATCCTGCCGTTGAGACAGCTAAAGAGGCTTATATGGCTTTGCGTAATTTACCAAAACGGTCAATTGCCTCCACTGGTTCAATATCACCGCAACAAGATGCTTTTTTCATAGCAGTTCCTAATTTGGAACTTAGTGAAATTAAACTTCAGTCTGATGGCTGGTTTACTTATGCGTATAAATATGGCAGAAGTGCTGGCTCAGGAAACCAATATGTTCGGTTTGTGCCATTTGATAGTATTAATATCGCCCAAGCTACCTATGAACGGTTTAAACGGGTTCTTCCAGGAGCCTATAATCGAATGGTCAAAGCAGGAGTGGAAGGGGCTCAGATTCGCTGAGAAAATCCAAGTTCTGCTGACTTATTATTGAAGGTTTTTGTGATGGCTTCTTCCAAATCTATTTCTAGTAAAGAGGCTAACAGGTCAAGATAAATTGCAATGCCTCCAACTTCCTCCTCAAGCATTTCTTTATTTATTTGACTTGCTATATAGCTGCTGCCACCATCTACTCCACCTTTTTCTACACGTTGAAGTTTCTTGATCATATTGCAAAGCTCACCCACTTCTCCTGCCAGCGCCGTTGTCCAATAGGTTAGGGGTTGATTGTTGTAACAATTAAAACCATGAATAGCTCTGTCTACGTTTTGAGCCCTGAATTCAGCTAAGTTGATTGCCATAGATTTCTTTTTATGAATTTATTCAAATTTGATTAGCATCTGTTGATTTCTTGTAAATTCATGCTATGCTCCTGCGATTTGCCCTTTTTTTGACTTTGAATTTCTCACAATTCATTCTTCTCGCTCAGCCACTGCGCTCCGATATTTTGCAGCGACTTTATGAAACTGATCAGCCGGTACCTACTGTGTATACTCCCTCCTTAACGGGACTATTTTCCGAGAAAACAGATAAAAGGTATCCCTATAACAAGCAATATCTTTTAAAGACGGATCGTCAGCTTTTACTAGGTATTTCTGGTACCGGATTAATATATCAGCTGGCTCCAATTTCTGAAGGTGTTTTTGACATAAAAAGGATTGATTCTACTTTATATGCCGGAAATAATTTTTGTGCGGCAAATTTTTCTTTGGATTCGGTTATTTACTCATTCGGGGGGTATGGATTTTGGAGGACAAATGGATTATTAAAGCAGTACAACCCCTATTCACGAGAATGGGATATTGTTCCACTAGCTGAAGAACGTTCATCGACTTTTTGTCAAGGGCCCTCTGGAATTAATTGGAAAATTACTTCAGGCACTATCCCGAATTTAAAAGATTTTAATACCACCTACGCCTCATCATTTTTTTGGGTTGATCCTGTTTCCAAGCTTTTTTTCATGGGCGCACAACACGTCATTAATGAGGGCTTGAATGATACCTATGCAGATGGTCGATCAGAATATAACGCACGTGTAAGTATGCTTGATATTACAAAAAAGCAATGGACTACACTGGGAAGGCTCAATAAATATGGGTGGCATTATACGATTCAACTACCCTGGGGACTTTTGATTATCGAGTCTCCTGAATCTGCATACATAGCAGACTTCAAAAACAACAAGATCCTTTATTGTAAAAGTGATTTTCTGCCTCAATTTCGAAAGTTCTTTAAGAATAACGTACCTGATGTTTTCTTCTATGCAAATAACTTTATTTATGTAGGAAGCCCCTCACTTAATACAATCGACAGTATTCCACTTCAATTTTCCAACTTTGTATTTACCGGAGAGCAATTATATGTGAAGGAAGGCAATTCAATAAATGGTGTTCTATCTCTTAGCTTCTTTTATTGGTTTGTTATTATTTTTTCTACGCTCTTAGTAGCTGGTGTAATCTTTTGGTTTGTACGCCGCAATAAATTAAAAAGTTATCTCTCTTCTAACCAAATTGCTGATTCGGCTGTTTCATTCAGTGAGCGAATCAAAATATTGAATGAGACAGAAATTGATCTAATTAAGTATTTAATTAATCAATCTGTAAAGGGTAAAAAAACCACGATCGAAGAAGTTAATAAACTAGCTGGTGTTGCACAGAAAAGTGAGCCTATTCGAAGAAGAGTCCGTAGTGAGTTGATAAACTCAATCAATGAAAAATGGATTATCGTAACAGGATCCAGAGATCGATTGATTACCTCTATTAAATCTAGTTTTGATGCTCGTACTCGGGAGTATTATATTGCAGAAAAATGGCTCATATCCGAAATGATAATTCAGCTTACGAAAAATTAATTACCTACTTAATAAGCCGTCCAGCCTCCATCAACAGTTACTATACTTCCGTTAACAAAGCTACTTTTATCAGAAGCTAAGAATACTGCAACAGCTGCAATTTCTTCTGGAGTACCGAATCGTGGATTTGTTTGTGTGCCGCTCATGATTCTTTCCTTCGTTTTTTCAGGTAAAGTTTCCATGTCAAAATCCTCTAGTATATTGGTAGGGACTGCACCTGGCGCTATTGCATTGCACCGGATCCCATCTTTAGCGTAATAATAACCTGTGTTTTTAGTTAAACCGATCAGGCCATGCTTACTGGCCGTGTAAGCTGCGCCTGCTCTTGTTCCAAACAGACCACCAACGGAAGCTATATTTACGATTGTTCCTGATTTTTGTTGAAGAAAAATTCTACAAACACTTCTCATCGCTTTCATTGGACCTTCTAAATTGACCTTAAATACTTGTTCCCATCTAAGGTTATTCAATGCTGCCACTGGTTCAAAATGATCCATAATGCCTGCATTATTTACCAAAATATCAACTCTGCCAAATTGATTTAATGCCTGTGAAATCATAAGTTCAATCTCGTCCTCTTTAGTCATGTCAGCTACACAGCTCACTATCTTCCCAGGATATGAAGCCATTTCTACTGTAGCCATTTTTGTCAATCTTTCTTTAGACTGATCTGCCACAAGTACCTTACTCCCTTCTTGTAAAAAACTGGACGCTATAGCTTTCCCAATTCCAGAAGCTGCTCCAGTAATAATTGCTACTTTGTTATTGAGCTCGGCCATTTATTTTCAAATGTGCCAGTTATTATCAGGTTAACCTATGATTATAAATAGGGGAGTAGTGATTTTTTGCGAGTTCTGTAATTAGTTATAAATTGCTCTCCATAAAAATTTATAACTAAAATAATCTGCTATGAAAAACCTTTTATTGCTGACTACATTGCTACTTGCCCTTGCTGTGGCACCTAATGGTACTACCTGGGCTCAAAAGAAGTCTAGCAACATCAATCTATACCTTGGTGGTGGTGTTAATTTAGCCAAAGCGGAAGTGGCAGTATTCTACGATATGACTAGCCAATCTACTTCTCGTTTTTCATTTGGTTTTTTTGCCGATAAAATTGTGAAAGGTAATTTGGCTATTCGCTCTGGTCTTTTCTATAATGGCTTGGGGCAGCAGTATAAAGTGAATGAAAAGTCTCAACAGGATGAATTCAATTATTTTACTGTGCCGGTGCAGGCAAAAATTTCTTTCAAGGAATCTCCATTTAGCTTGTATGCTGGCCCTCAGTTTTCATATCTTTTAAATGCAACTTGGAAGCCTGATGCAGATACTAAAGCTTTGATGACTGAAAAATTCCAAAAATTAAATGTTTCTGCAGCCGGAGGAATTATCTGTGCTTTCACCAAACGTTTTTCTATGGCTTTTGAATATCAAAGTAGTTTAGGTAGCACACTTGATAAACTTTATGCAGATAATCTGCCTGATGGTAGTTCTTACACGCCCAATGCTTACTCGCTACGAGCGTTCGTTAAACTCTCTAAATAAATCGAAAGCCCCCAGAATTTGGGGGCTTTTTTAATGAAGGATTACTTTCAGTGATCCTTTCGCATTGGTCGTACCCAAAGCCCTAATCACGCCTTCGGCGTGCTTAGGATTACTTTCAGTGATCCTTTACGCATTGGTCGTACCCAAAGCCCTAATCACGCCTTCGGCGTGCTTAGGATTACTTTCAGTGATCCTTTACGCATTGGTCGTACCCAAAGCCCTAATCACGCCTTCGGCGTGTGCGGTCTTTTTTATTTGTTCGCTTTTGAAAGCAAGCTTTCAACGCTCACAAATAAAAAAGCCCTCAACACTTCGTGTTAAGGGCTTTGTGACCCCGTCAGGATTCAAACCTGAAACCTTTTGATCCGTAGTCAAATGCTCTATTCAGTTGAGCTACGGGGCCTATAACAAGGAAAATAATCCCCTGAGGGGTGCAAATATAGGACAAAAAATCAATAAGGATATCGCACAAAGGCTTCCACGGCTGCGTAGTGCGTTAACCCTAAATCGGCATATAAAGACGCTGTATGAGCATTTCTTTCCTCGGCCCGTTGCCAGAACTCTCTGGAATCTGCACCTTGGAAGGGAACCATATCTTTTTGCGACTGATGAATGAAAATTCCATGTCTTTTTTTAAGTACCTGGTCAGGGCTCATTGGAATTGCCATTTCAATATCCTCGATATTCCATTCTTGCCATGCCCCTTTATATAACCACAACCAACAATCATTTACCCATGCTTCGCCACTTGATTTGAGCCTTCTTAAGGCTTCCAAAACAATATTAAAACAAATCTTATGGGTGCCATGTGGATCTGCAAAATCACCAGCACAATACACCTGGTGAGGTTTAATAGATCGGAGTAGCTCTATCGTTATTTTTATATCTTTTTCGCTAGCTGGCTTTTTTTGAATAGTACCCGTCTCGTAAAAGGGTAGTTCTTGAAAGTGAACATTTTTTTCATTTATTCCTACGTATCGGCAAGTAGCTTTTGCTTCGCCTTGTCTAATCAATGCCTTGATTTTTCGAATGGCTGGATTGTCAGTTTGGTTTGATTTTTTTCTGGATAAAAATTTACGTGCCTCATTCACAAATTCAGTTGCCTTTTTTGTGGGGCTACCAATCACAGATTCAAACCCAATTGCAAAGTCAAGGTATCTAGAAACAAATTCATCTGTTACGGCAATATTGCCACTGGTTTGATAAGCAACATGAACATCATTACCCTGATCATGAAGTCGTTGAAAGGTGCCTCCCATACTAATGATGTCATCATCTGGGTGCGGTGAAAAGATAATAATTCGTTTAGGCCAGGGTAGTGAACGCTCTGGATGCGCGGGAATATGTGCATTAGGTTTACCCGCGGGCCAACCTGTGAGCGTATCTCGGAGCATGTAATAAACCTGCAAGTTTATTTCGTAGGCATCTCCCTTTTCTACAAGTAAATCCCCCAGGCCAAATTCATTGTAATCGCTATTTGTAAGACTTAGAACAGGCTTGTTAAGTTTTAAAGCCATATTTACAACAGCTTTTTTAATCAGCTTTGGTGTCCACTCGCATTCACCAGTGAGCCATGGAGATTTAAAACGAGTAAGTTCGCCAGCTGCATCTTGGTCTATCACAAATTGTACATCTTCGTGTTGTTGTAATAGAGAAGCGGGGACAGCTTCACTCATTTCATCTTCTACCGCTTGTTTAATGACAGGAGCTTTGCCGCTTCCCCATGCCATTAATACTATTTTTTTCGACTTTAATATGGTACTGATGCCCATTGTCAAAGCGAGACGAGGCACTTCTGCAATGTTTGCAAATTCATATGAATTGGCGAGTCTCGTTGAATTATCCAGCGTGATCAATCGGGTTCTTGAATGAATGGCTGATCCAGGCTCATTAAAACCGATATGACCATTATTTCCTATACCTAGTATTTGTAAATCGATTCCACCGTATTCCTCTATTTTCTTTTCGTAAGCAGTACAATGATCTTTTATTTTATCTTTTTCTATTTCTCCACTGGGGATATGAATATTACGAGGATTTATATCAATGTGATCAAAAAGATGACGCTGCATGAAGCGATAGTAACTTTGCAAGGCCTCTTTTTCTATCGGGTAATATTCATCAAGATTAAACGTAATCACATTTTTGAAGCTTAGTCCTTCTTCTTTATGAAGTCGAACCAGTTCGGCATATAGCGACTTAGGAGTTGAACCTGTTGCGAGCCCCAAAACGACTTTTTGTTTTTTCTTTTGTTTTGAGAGTATCAGTTGGGCAATTTGACGAGCAACCCATTTTGAACCAAGTTGTGCGTTATCCTCAATTCGAACAGGGATTTTCTCAAAGCTATCTGCAAGGTTAGCGGGGAAGGAGGGGTTAGGCATGTAACCAATTTACTTACAAAAATAATTTATTAAGTCTTAAATATTTAATAAAAGAATTAATCAATTTGAATCTCATCTACAAAGAGCCATGACTTGTTTCCCTCTCCGGGATAGCCTGTAGGGATTACGCCTCTATTTTTGACTAAAACTTTAATATACCTCTGCTTTATATTGGTATTCAATTCTATATACCCGATTTGATCTTTTCCGTTTTCAAAGTTAATCTTTTCTGAAGTACCAATTTTTTTAAAACTGGCACCATCTGTTGATGTTGATATCTCAATAGAAGAAGGCTGGTGAATCCAACTTCCTGGTTGATGTAAAAACCAAACTTTTACTTTTTTTACAGGGGTTTCAAGACCCAAATCAATCGTGGCATCCAAATCTTCTCCGCTGTAGCCCAGGTATTTTTTAAAATGAGTATTTTTTTCGGAGTTATTTCTAATCCCGTTAACTAGCGTAAAAGGCCCGTCTCCAGGATAGCTTCGAGAAGGTTGTAGAAGCAAGGTGATATCTTTTCCAGTGGCTTTATTGATTTCTACCTGCTGCGTAAACGTGCTTTTTACTTGTTGATTGTTGCCAATAAATTTTGCAGTATAAAGATTGCTATTTTGAATGGTAACAGGACCCTGATAGATTCCATTTATAGGAACGTCCCAGATAATTTGTCCGTTTTTAGCATTACAAGTTAAAGCAAGTGTAATTCCTTTTTTGTCCGTTGTAGGCAACACGTTGCTTCCAATATCAAAATAACCAGGGTTAACCGTCACCCCCCAGCTTTCATAGCGTTGCATCAAGGGTTCTATTTTGCTTTCAAACGAGGACCAATTTTTTTTGTCTAGAGGAGTCCACAATACTTCACTGAGTGCAGCAATTCGAGGGAAGATCATATACTCAACCTTTTTTTCATTTTTCATATACTCCGTCCATACGTTTGCTTGCGCTCCTAAAACCATTCCTGTTTTATCTACCGGAATTTCAGCAGGCACGGGGTTATATGCATACACTTTTTCGATTGGGTTGAATCCCCCAATGGTTACAGAATCTTCTACTAGGCGCTGTGTATGATCAAAATAAAGAGGATTTCCTGGAGTCATAATCACTGGATGGTTTTGCTTTGCAGCTTCAATCCCTCCTGTTTCTCCTCTCCAGCTCATAACAGTGGCATTGGGAGCCAGTCCTCCCTCTAGAATTTCATCCCAGCCGATTAACTTTTTGCCTTTTGCATTTAAGTACTTCTCGATTCGTTGTATAAAATAGCTCTGTAATTCGTGTTCATCTTTAAGTCCCAACTCTTTCATTCTTTTTTGACAAAGGGGGCATTGTTTCCAATGAGTTTTGGGGCATTCATCACCTCCTATATGGAAATACGATGAGGGAAAAAGAGTGATTACTTCGTCTATTACATCCTGTAAAAATTCAAACGTAGATTCTTTGCCTGCACAAAAAACATCATCAAAAACGCCCCAGGTTTCTTGTACTAATTTTACTTTTCCTTTTTTCTGTTCTTCAATCGATTTTGCCGAAATCATTGAAGAGGGGATAGCGGTTGGCTTATCAGGAAAACAACTCAAAAAAGGGTAGGCGGCTATAGCAGCACTGCTATGACCTGGCATTTCGATTTCTGGTATAACCTCGACAAATCTATCTTTTGCGTAGGATACTACTTCTTTTATTTCTTGCTGTGTGTAATAGCCCCCATAGGGGATATTGTCATTCCCCTTGCCTGGATATCTACCAATGATGGTTCCATTTCGCCAGGCACCAATTTGTGTAAGTGCAGGATATTTTTTTATTTCTATTCTCCATCCTTGATCTTCAGTCAAATGCCAATGAAAGGTATTCAACTTGTGATAGGATAACCAATCAATGTACTTTTTTATGAATGACACAGGAAAAAAATGGCGACCCACATCAAGATGCATTCCTCGATAGGCAAATCGCGGATGATCTTCAATATGAACGAGTGGTAATTTTATTTCATTGCCAGGTTGTGGGGTAAGTAATTGTAGAAGCGTTCTGCTTGCATGAAAAAAAGACTCAGCATTTTGAACGGTGAGTGAAATGCCTTTGTCAGCAATCAGTAGATCATAGGCTTGAGTGGCTTCCGCTTTTCCTGATTTTTCCAAAATTTGAATTTGAGCCAATGAAGCTTGATTCGTATGATTCAACTGAATATTGAATTGCTCAGCAAATTCTTTGCTCACCAACTCAATTGTTTTTAAAAGTTGCGGATTTTTTGAAGCAGTGAAGTAATTACAATTTTTGGGTAGGTTGTATTTGCCACTATTCCATTCAAGAGTTGCTGGTTGTGGCACAATAAAGGACTGTGTCCATCCTGAAAATGGAATCAATAAAAGAAGTGCAATAAGGCGCATGGAGATGATTTGAGTAACTAAAATACCAATTAGTCCAATACCCCAAATTTTCCATGGTTAAAATCTGAGATTGCCTGGTCAATTTCTTCCCATGTGTTCATTAAAAATGGACCATAGGCTACAAGTGGCTCGTTGATAGGTTCTCCAGCAAGTATCAAAATGGTTGATTCTTCTGATGAATTAACATTGATGTCTTCTCCATCATTAGCTAGCAGAACAAAATGATTGGCAGATGCGGAGGTGCCATTGATTTGGACACTCCCTTTTACAACTAAAAGTCCCGTATTGTAGTGTGATGGAAAATGCAGGGTGAAAGAGCCATCCTTTTGGAGATGTAAATTTGAAAGATGCACAGGGGTGAACGTATTTGCAGGGCCCTTTATTTGGTTGACTTCTCCTGCTATTATTTCTAATACGCCTCCCTCAAATTTTAAATGTCCCATGGCCTCTTTTTTTATTTCCTGGTAGCGGGGCGTTGTCATTTTATAAGCTGCAGGCAGATTGACCCATAGTTGCACCATTTGAAAAGGGCCTCCCTTTTTTGAAAAAGAGGCTTCATGATATTCCTTATGTAGCACTCCGGATGCAGCAGTCATCCACTGTACATCGCCCTCTTCAATGATGCCTTTATTCCCAGCACTATCATGATGGGCAATTTTCCCATGATAAGCAATCGTTACTGTTTCAAAACCACGGTGAGGATGTACATCCACTCCGCGTGGCTGCTCCGATGGCGGGAATTCAAATTTTGAGGCATAGTCCAACATAAAAAAAGGACTCATTCGTTGCTTGCTTTGAATGGCTCCTGAAGGAAAGAAATTGTGTACTCTAAATCCATCACCTACCATATGTGGAGGAGGTGGCGCAATAACTCGTTCAATAGACCTTGTTGTACTCATTTTGCAAAGTTACTTTTCGGTGTTTAAACATTAAAATAAATATGCCTACCTTTCTCGTATGTTTAATCGGCGAAACTTTTTGCAATCACTCACGCTGCTTTCAGCGGGAGCTGCTATTCATCCTTCCAAAGTATCAGCACAGTCTAAAAAGGTGGGATCTGTTAATAAGCCACTTGTAATCTCAACATGGGATGCAGGACTTTTGGCTAATAAAAAGGCCTGGACGATATTACAAAAGGGTGGAAGAGCATTAGATGCAGTAGAAGAGGGTGTAAAAGAAACAGAGTCATCTCTGAATTGTTGTGTTGGGTTAGGAGCCAATCCGGATAGGGATGGTCATGTTACCCTAGACGCATGCATTATGGATGAATATCACAATTGTGGGGCTGTTGCTTTCTTAGAAAGGATTAAACATCCCATTTCAGTGGCTAGACGCGTGATGGAAAAAACTCCTCATGTTTTTTTAGTGGGTGAGGGAGCGCAACAATTTGCTGTTTCCGAGGGCTTTTCATTAGAATCGCCCGAGTTGTCTCCAGCTGCTGAAGCATCCTATAAAAATTGGTTACAAAAATCAAATTATAAATCACCTTCTATAAATGTCGAAAACAAAAAAGATCATGGCCCATTCGCGCCTTCTCGTTTAGAAAATGGAGAATGGAATCACGACACCATTGGGATGCTTGCGCTCGATAAATCGGGTAACTTGAGTGGGAGTTGTACTACCTCTGGCGCAGGTTTTAAAATGCGAGGGCGTGTCGGCGATTCTCCAATTATTGGCGCAGGTTTATTTGTCGATAATGAAGTGGGTGCATGTGTAGCAACAGGGCAGGGTGAGGATGTAATTCGTGTAGCGGGGGCATCTTCGGTGGTCGGCCTTATGCGTGGCGGTTTAACTCCGGAGGAAGCCTGTAAAAAAATGATAGAACGAATTGTGGCCATAAAAAAAGATAAAGTAAAGGATATTCAAGTGGCATTTTTAGCAATCAGCCACAGGGGAGAGATTGGTGCCTTTTCTATACATCCAGGCTTCACCTTTGCATTGCGTAGTGAAGATGCAGAAGAGTTGAAACAAGCCAATAGCTGGTTTAAATAAACATTCATGTTGTTAGAAATTGCTACTACAGATTTTGAAACGACTCGATTAGCAGTAGAGGGCGGAGCAGATCGTATAGAACTTTGTGCGGCCTTATCAGAAGGAGGGATTACAACTAGTCCTGGTATTTTACAACTATGTAGAGATAAATTCTCATTACCCCTTTATCCAATTATCCGTCCTCGCTCTGGTGATTTTTTATACTTTGATGCAGAGTTTGAGATAATGAAAAAGGACATTTCTTTTTGTAAGCAGATTGGCATGGATGGTGTTGTAATTGGGTTATTATTGCCATCTGGAAAAATCGATTTGAAAAGAACGGCTACCTTGATTGATTTAGCGTATCCAATGGGTGTAACTTTTCATCGTGCCTTTGATCGATGTCTGGATCCATTTGAGGCATTGGAAGAACTGATCGAATTGGGTTGTGAAAGAATATTAACCTCAGGTCAAAAAGTTACCGCTCCCGAAGGCATCAATTTAATTGCGCAATTGC
>JBJOGP010000005.1:0-66234 GCA_046048175.1 Bacteroidota bacterium | reverse complement strand
ATGAAGTTTTGGTGCAGGTTTCCTATGCGATTGGTGTCGCTAAGCCAACGAGTATTAATGTTAACACCTATGGCACTGCCCGCGTTAATTTAACCGATGGACAAATTGGTAAAATCGTTGAGCAGGTTTTTGATATGCGTCCTTATTTTATTGAGCAGCGTTTGAAACTTCGTAATCCCATGTACAGTGAAACAGCCGCTTATGGCCATATGGGACGTGTGCCATCCACAGTGGAGAAGACCTTCACTGCTCCAGATGGTAAACAGGTTAAGCGTAAAGTTGAATTATTTACGTGGGAGAAGCTTGATTACGTATCCAAGGTTAAAAAGGCCTTTGGTTTAAAATAATAAACGACTAATTCTTTAAAAGTTAGACCCGCTGATTTTATAGCGGGTCTTTTTTTTCCTTTCTTTGTCGAGTGAAAGATTTTAGAAAAAGACCTCAAAGGCCCAAAAAGAATAAACTGATTGCCGGTGTTTCAGCTGTGATAGATGCGTTGAAAAATGCCCAGTCGCTGGATCGAATATATCTGGCAGATTCTTTGCCGGCTTCCTCTGCAAAAAGCGTAAGATCACTCGCTATGGATGCTTCCGTTCCAGTTCAAGTTGTTCCTACTGTGAAATTAGATAGTTTTCATGTTGGGCAACACGAAGGTTGTATTGCTTTAAAGTCTAGGATTGTGTACCAATCGCTTCAGTCGGTAATTGATTGGGCAGTAGGTGAGGGTCGCCTTCCTTTACTTTTAATGCTCGATGGAATTACAGATATTAGAAATATTGGGGGAATAGCCCGTACAGCTTTTTGCACAGGTGTCGATGCAATTATTATTCCAGACAAAGGGGTAGGTGCGTTGCAGGAGGATGCGATTTTGACTTCTGCTGGTGCCTTGGAAAAAATTGCTGTTTGTCGTGTAGACTCTTTAGTCAAAGCGATAGATACAATGCATTTAAACGGTATTCGCGTTTATGCTACTCAAATGAACGGTCAGCTATCTATTGAAAAAGTTGATTTTGGGGAGCCTTGCTGTATAATAATGGGCAGCGAAGAAAAGGGAATCTATCCTGCTTTACTTAAAAACGCCGATTCCACAATTTTTATTCCCATGAAGGGTGATTTTGATTCATTCAATGTATCTGTTTCGACAGGTATTGTTTTGTACCAGGCCATGAAACAACGAATGTTATGATGGGAGCTGGCGATTCATTACAATTGATTGAATGCCCCCGAGATGCCATGCAGGGCTTATCAAAAATTATCTCAACAGCGGATAAAATTGCCTACTTCAATATGTTATTGGAAGTAGGATTTCATACGCTTGATATGGGAAGTTTTGTTTCTCCCCGAGCTGTGCCGCAACTAGCTGATACAGCTGACGTGTTAAAAGGACTTGATACATCCCAAACTACTACTCAACTACTTGTAATTGTTGCAAACGAGGAAGGTGCTACCAAGGCGGCTAACCATAAAAAAGTTGATAGCATTGGTTATCCGCTATCCTTGTCTGATACGTTTCAGTTAAAAAATACACGTCTCTCAAAACTGGATTCATTCACTTTACTTGAGAGAATTAAAGAGCTGTGTGTAAAACAAAATAAATCCCTTGTTGTCTATCTTTCGATGGCATTTGGTAATCCATACGGCGAAGAATATAGTCCTGAATTGGTTATAGAAATGGCGCATAAAGTACACCATATTGGTGCTGATATAATTTCTTTAGCTGACACAGTAGGGTTGTCTACGCCTGCACAGATTGAAGCAGTTACTCAATCTGTTCTAAAAGAGGTCACCACCATACCAGTGGGTTTGCACTTACATGGAGAGAAAAATTACTGGCAAGATAAAATCGAAGCTGGTTTTAGAGCTGGATGCAGACGATTTGATAGTGCATTAGGGGGATACGGGGGATGTCCATTTACCGGAAGTGAAAAAGTAGCAAACATGGACACAGAAAAATTGGTTAGATGGTTTGGTCAAAATGGAGTACAAACCGGTATTGATAATTCACGCTTAAAAGAATGTGCTGAAAAAGTTCGACGATTATTTAATTAGTCTATGCAATGGCATTTGCCCATATCAATCAAGTCGCCTGCTCGAAAAATCGCCTATCGAGATAAAATTCTTTTGGCGGGGTCTTGTTTTACAGAGCATATTGGAAAAGGTCTTTCTGATCTAAAATTTGATGTCTTGCAAAATCCCCATGGTATACTTTTTGGGGTGGATGCGATTTGTCAGTCTTTAGAAGATTATTTAACAAACAGAAAATATACTGTACAAGATTTATTTCACCTTAATGGAGTTTGGAATTGCTGGAATCATCATTCTACTTTCTCAGACATAGACCCAGAGCGAGCACTCGAGAAAATAAATAATTCAATTGCTAGTGCGCATAGCTTTTTAAAACAGTCTAATTATGTAGTCTTAACACTGGGGTCTTCTTTTTGTTATCAACTTACTGATGAGGCGCAAATAGCGGGTAAAAAAAATGGCGATTTAGTTGCAAATTGTCATCGCGCACCTGCTAGTTGGTTTAGTAAAAAATTATTAACTGTAGAGTGGATGGTTGAGCGACTAGGCGCCTGCATCACAAAACTTAGAGAAATAAATCCTTCCATACAAGTAATAGTAACCGTTAGTCCTGTTCGTCATATTCGAGATGGAGTACAAGAAAATAATAGAAGCAAGGCTAGGTTGTTTGAAACCATCCAGCAGTTGGAAGAAAAAGGTTTCCCTATTTATTATTTTCCCGCATATGAACTGGTGGTTGATGTATTACGGGATTATCGCTTTTATGATATCGATTTAGTACACCCTAATTTTGCTGCAACTGAGTATGTGATTGAACAATTTATGAAAAGTTGTGTGGAGGCTAGTTCTCAGGAGTTGGCAAACGAAATAAAAAAACTACGCACGGCTTTTCGGCATCGTCCTCAGCATAAGGATACTATACCGCACAAAGAATTTCTGCAACAACAATTTCAAAAAGCAACACAATTACAATCAACTTATCCTTTTTTGGATTTTTCTACTGAGCTTTCTTATTTCTCTGTTGAATACTAAGTGATTACTTTTTTGATGGCATATCGATCTACCAACACTTTCTCGAGGCTCATGAGCAAAGAAAGTTGATTGTCGGCTCGATCATAATTTTGTTCCGGGTAAGTAATTTTATAGTAGATATCGTTTAATAAATAGTCTGTTAAGAATCGAAGAGATTGCATGTAAATAATCCAAACACCAGAAAGGTGGATCCACTCTATTTCAAAAGAGTTTAACTCATCCTGTACAGACTCCAGGTATCCTTCGGTAATAGCCTTATAATTATGGTTGTCAATATGAATTTTGTTTGCGTCTGTTTCATTTTCGTTGACAGTTGCTGACATGGAACGAATCATATCACCCAGATCGGAGAAAAAATATCCCGGCATGACAGTGTCTAAATCAATGATCGAATGAAGTTCTGCATTCCGCTCTTTAAAAAGAAGGTTGGAGATTTTTGCGTCATGGTGAAATAGACGAATAGGAAAATGGGTAGGGTTATTTACAATACTTTTAAATTGTTGAATGTACTGTTCCCTGGCTAAAAGACTCTCAATTATTCTTTTGGCTTCTTTCAAGCGATCATCTTTTCCGACTTTCAAGGCAGATAAAAATTGTTTGAATCGAAATTCAAGATCGTGGAATTGTTTAATGGTTGGCTTGATTTTTGAGGTAGGAACTTGCCATAAAAATTTATTGAATTGGCCAAAAGAACGGGCTGTTTGAAAAATCTGCTCTACTGAATTACACTTTTCAAAACACTTTACAGCATTAAAATACTCCTGCAATCGCCAGACATTCTTATTGTCATCTGTTAAAGTAAACTCACCACTTGAAAAGGGGAGAGGTTTTGCAATATGAAAATTAAGTTCGCTTTTTTGCTTTTCCCATTGATCCCAGATGATGAAATGATTATTCACAACTTGGGTAGGTTCTGGGAATACGCTTGTATTTATTTTTTGAAGAAGAACTTTTTCGGCCGAGTGTAAATTTTCTGCAACCCATGTCTCGTTAATAAGCCCATTAGACAACGAACGTAATTGTATTTCGTCACTACTTTTCCATAAGTTACCTATGATAAGGTGAGGGACATTTGTGTTCATCTTAGTGGATTCTATCTCCTCTTACAGATAAATTTGTAATTACACTTGATTCAAAAAGTAACCATTCCTTCCATCTATTTCTTACAATCTTTTTGTCGATATAATTTTCTGCAAGAGCAATGAAAAGGGCATAGTGACCGGCTTCACTCTCCATGAATCGTCTGTAAAACTTCTGTAATTCTGGATCCGTCAATCCCTCGCTGAGTCGCTTGAATCGTTCACAGCTTCTAGCTTCAATTAATGCCATGGTGAGTAGCTGGTCTAACAGTCTTCCTTCCCAACTACCTCCCTTTTGTTGAAAATCAAACAAGGCGTTTACATACTCGTCTTTACGTTGTTTACCAAGCTGAAGACCTCTTTTATGAAGTTCTGCCAATACGATTCTAAAATGTCCCCATTCTTCAGTAACAATTGGTGATAGTTCGACTACTAGTTTTTCTAGCTCCGAATAACGTTGGATGATGCTGATGCAAGTTGTGGCTGCTTTTTGTTCACAAAAAGCATGGTCAGTAAGAATTTCTTCCAAGGATAGGGCTACCAGGTCCACCCATCTAGGATCTGTAGGTAATTGAAGCCCCAATATAGTCTTTGTATCTTTGGATAATTCCATACCCAAAACTAACCATTTGCTTGAAAATCAATCAAAAAGATAGACGGAATTAGGCAAAAAAATAGGGCTAAACCCTTGTGGTTCTGCTAAATATGTATACCTTTGCGGCCCTGATGTCGGATGAATCAGATAATAGGATGAAAATTTAAATTTTTAAAGATGCCTTTAACAAAAGAAAAAAAGTCAACTGTTTTGACTCAATTTGCCGGTTCTGCAAAAAATACCGGTTCCATCGAAGGTCAAATCGCTCTTCTTACTGAGCGTATTTCGCTGATCAGTGGTCACTTGCAAAACAACAAGAAGGATTTCTCAACTCACCGCGGTTTAATGCAGTTAGTTGGAAAGCGTAAGCGACTGTTGAATTACCTCCAAAAGCATAATCTGACTGGATACCGCCAGCTGATTGAGAAGCTTGGAATCAGAAAATAATTTATCAATTTGGCACCTCATATTTAAACCAATATCTCTTTGATATTGGTTTTTATTCATGCGCATATTTTTCGCTAGAATAAAACCAAATGCAGTGCCCTTAACTAATCTATATGTTGAAACAACCAATTCGTAAAACCTTTTCAATAGGAGAGGGTCGCGAAATTACGATTGAAACAGGACGTTTAGCTCGTCAGGCTGATGGCGCGGTTACAGTTACCATGGGTAATTGTGTTATTCTTGCCACCGCTGTTGCTAATAAAGAGCCCAAAGAAGGACAAAGCTTTTTCCCATTGACAGTCGACTACCAAGAAAAGTTTGCAGCCGCAGGTCGTATCCCTGGTTCATTCTTTAAGCGTGAAGCAAAGTTGAATGACTACGAGATTTTGACAAGCCGATTAATTGACCGTGCATTAAGACCACTTTTCCCTGAAGACTACTTCTGTGATGTTCAGGTTTTGGTGACTCTTGTTTCTAGTGATCCTGAAATTATGCCTGACGCTTTAGCTTGTTTGGCAGCATCTGCTGCGCTGGCTGTATCAGATATTCCCATTAAAGAAATTATTTCTGAGGTAAGAGTTTCTCGAGTAAATGGTCAATTTATTATCAATCCTACTCGTACGCAGATGGAAAGCTCTGATATGGATTTTATCATAGCGGCTACAGAAAAGAATTTGATGATGGTAGAGGGTGAGGCGCAGGAGTGCAGTGAAGAAGATCTTTGTAAGGTATTGGAATTGGCACATGATGCGATCCGCATTCAAGTGAAAGCGCAACAAGAATTGCGTCAAATGGTAGGTAATAACGAAAAGAGATCGTATACCAAACCCGCTTCCGATGAAGCTCTACATGATAAGATATATGCCTTTGCAAAGCAAAAAGTATACGAAGTAGCAAAAGGTAAGTTTGGTAAACATGAACGCAGTGATCGTTTTGATCAAATTAAAGTGGAGTTGATGGACTTTTTGAAAAAAGATGCAGGCCTATCTCCAGAAGAGAGTTTGCCAGATCTTACAAAAAAATTAGCCTCTACTTATTACGGCGATTTGCAATATGATGTTGTTCGTGATATGATTTTGGATGAACGTGTACGATTAGATGGAAGAGATCTGGAGACAGTACGTCCATTGGATATGGAAGTGGATGTTTTACCTTCTCCTCACGGATCTGCTCTATTTACCAGAGGCGAAACGCAGTCATTAACAACCGTGACGCTCGGTACTCCAATGGATGAACTATTAGTTGAAAGTGCAGCGAAGTCTGTTGATTCTAAGTTTTATCTCCATTATAATTTTCCTCCATTCTCTACTGGTGAAGTTAAAATGATGCGAGGTCAAAGTCGTAGAGAAGTAGGACATGGTAATTTGGCTCAACGGTCATTAAAACAAATGATGCCCTCTGGAGATTTTCCTTACACTGTTCGTGTTGTAAGTGATATTCTGGAATCAAATGGATCCTCTTCAATGGCGACAGTTTGTGCAGGTTCTTTAGCATTAATGGATGCGGGAGTGGGAATACCCAAGCACGTTTCGGGAGTTGCGATGGGCTTGATCACAAAAGGGGACAAGTACGCAGTACTGACCGACATTCTAGGAGATGAAGATCACCTTGGTGATATGGATTTTAAAGTTACCGGTACTCGTGATGGAATTTGTGGAGTGCAAATGGATATTAAAGTCGATGGATTGAAAATGGAAGTTATGCGCCAAGCTTTAGAGCAGGCACGTCGTGGCCGTCTTCATATTCTGGATGCAATGTACCAAGCTATCCCCGCATCACGTAGCGATGTAAAACCACATGCGCCACGAATGGTGAAGTTGTTTATCGATAAAGAATTTATTGGTGCTGTTATTGGGCCCGGTGGTAAAGTTATCCAAGAGATTCAACGTGAAACAGGTACTACAATTAATCTTGAAGAAGTTAACAACCGCGGTGAGGTAAGTATTTTCAGCACAAATAAAGAAGCTGTTGATAAGGCTGTGGCTTGGATCAAAGGAATTGTGGCCGTACCACAAATTGGAGATACTTATGATGCAGTTGTTAAATCAATAATGCCTTTTGGTGCATTTGTTGAATTTCTTCCTGGGAAGCAAGGATTGGTTCATATCAGTGAAATCAGTTGGAAGCGTTTAGAGACACTGGATGGACTAGTGAAAGAAGGAGATGCAATGAAAGTTAAGTTAATTGGCACGGATCCAAAATCTGGTAAGTTCAAATTGTCGAGAAAGGCTTTGTTGCCTAAACCTGATAATTCAACTTCTGAATCTGCAGGATAAAATTAAATGACCCCTAGCGGGTCATTTTTTATGGAAGATTATATTGAAATAATAATACCTGTATCAAGTGAGGAGCAATCCTCACTTTTTATCGCTTCCCTCACGGCATTGGGCTTTGACGGCTTTCTAGAAGAAACAACTTATCTAAAAGCTTATATCCCACATTCTACATTAAATCTATTAGAATTTGAGAGCTGGTGTACGGAAAGTCAAGTTAAAGTTCAGCAGAATTTGATAAAGCCAAATAACTGGAACCAGCAATGGGAATCAAATTTTCAACCTGTTAAAGTTGGAACCTTCGCTGTAGTTAGGGCTTCTTTTCATAACCCTGCCAATGAGGCGAAATATGATATTGTAATTAATCCAAAGATGAGTTTTGGCACAGGGCATCATGCAACGACTTTCATGATGATTGATCAAATGAAAGGAATTGAGTTTTTAAACAAACGTGTGTTGGATTTTGGTACAGGAACCGGCGTACTAGCTATTTTGTCTAAAAAAATGGGTGCCTCTTATGTTGCAGCGATAGATAACGATACATGGAGCATAGAAAATGCAACCGAAAACATTCAATTAAATAATACTGCTGATATTTTTGTTAGTTGTGCAGCGCATCCTCCCTCTGCAGAAACTTTTGATGTAATACTTGCCAATATTAATAAATCTGTATTACTCCGATTCATTTCTAACTTTCATTCTATATTGACACCAAATGGAATTTTACTATTAAGTGGTTTTTTAAGTGATGATGTTGAAGATTTAACTAGTGCAGCTCAAACAAACGGTTTTATTGTAGAGTCTACGCAGTCCCAAAATGAATGGGTGTTTTTACGCTTGCAGCGACAGTGAGTCGCGCCATTTATCTTGAAAGATTAATTTTTTATTATATTTTTGTTAAGCCCTACTTAGCATGAACGAAGTATTAGTTATTATACTGGCTTACTTGATTGGAAGCGTGCCCACTTCTGTATGGGTAAGCAAGCGTTTTTTTGGGATTGATATTCGCGATTATGGTAGCGGTAATGCTGGTGCCACAAATGTTTATAGGGTATTGGGATCTCGCTGGGGTACATTCGTAATGATCATGGATATGCTAAAGGGTATGGCTGCTGTTCAATTGGCCTGGCTTTTACCTGCATATGTTGACCAAGATTTACAATTTCAGAATCTACAAACTGGACTTGGCCTGGCTGCTGTTTTAGGACATATTTTTCCCATTTGGGCGGATTTTAGAGGTGGGAAGGGGGTTGCTACAGTATTTGGAATGGTACTCGGCATATCGCCAATTACTGCGGTGGGATGTGTTGCAGTGTTTTTGATTGTTCTTTATCTTACGAGATTTGTTTCGCTGAGCTCTATACTGGCAAGTATTGCCTTTCCTATTTTTATCCTTGTTATTTTTAACGTAGATAACCCGCTTTACAGAGTCTTCGCAATTGCAGTAGCTTTAATCGTGCTTCTTACGCACCAGAAAAACATCGGACGTTTATTAAGAGGTGAGGAATCAAAAGCTCCAATTTTAAAGAGCAGAGACCGTCGCCGTCGAGAAAGGGCAGATCGAAGAAAAACAGATTCAGAAGTATAACTACCTGTAATTCAGTTTTTTAACTCATTCTTTTCTATTTTTACCTGTTTCTTTACGCTTGTTACAACCGATTTTTGCCCATTTTTTGGTAACTTTACATCCCTTTAAAGTTTTGCCTATGTCCCTGTCCATCTTTGAAAAGTTGCAACTGGCTGATGAGAAAAACTTATTAATTCAAGGTTTACCTTCCTCTATAGAAAAACAGTTTAGCAAGTTATCTTTCGCTAAAAATGTAACCCCTCTTTTAAAAAACAGGAAAATTGATTTTGCGCTAGTGTTCGCAGTTAACGAGGTGCAACTCAATGGTATTCTGAGAGATGTGATGCCTAACTTAAGAGAAAACTCTAAGTTTTGGGTTGCTTATCCAAAAGCTACTTCAAAAATTGTTACTGATTTAAACAGGGAGTCCAGTTGGAATCAATTAACTGGCGGTGGGTATGAGAGTATTGAGAGAATTGAATTGGACCATGTTTGGAGTGCACTTCGTTTCACTCGTTGTGAAATGGAAGCAGTAGTTAACGGATAATAACAGAGCCTACCGCATCAGCTAGGGCTTTTTCTAGTTTTTTTAGGTGTTCGTGCGTCTGTAACAAAACCTTTATTTCCTGGCTGTCTTTTTCGTTTTCTAAGTCTTTTTGATTGTCCATCAGCATTCGCTTTATCTTTTTCAATTTGAGATAATGAATAGCAGAGCGAATTGCTTCTGGTGTCCTGTCTTCCTCCGATTGAAGGTAGGTTAGTAAAGAGTCTTTTTTATCTGGCGTTAAGGTTTCAATAAACTCTTCATATGGCTTTTCGAATAGGGTTGATTGGTATCCTGTAGCCTGACTGAAGTCTTGCTTCCATCGTTGACTTTCTTCATGCGGAAATTGAAGAAGAGAAACCGCAAAAGCACTTAGTTGTTGATCGCTATGATGCACAAAGTATTGAGATCCGATCGAGGAGTGGCCACTTCTTTTTTCCTGCTGATAGGCTTTGAACAACTGAAGTACGCTCTCGTTTTCAATTAAAGATTCATCTATTTCTTCAAAAATATAATCAGCAACACTAGTTCCATTTTCCCAAATTCGACTACCAAATTCCAATAGAATCCTAGCTACTTCTTTTTCTTGTAATTCATCTTTGAATAGCAGGGCAAACGTAGCGTCATCAAATTCGTTTTGCTGCGATTGTCTTGCATTTTCTTCAAATGTTTTTGCTTCGTTAGTTGGAATTCTTTTTTCCTGCTGGCTAATTCGATCTCGAATGTATTTATTTACAAGTGTATGTAAACCGGCTTCTTCAATTTTTAGAAGATTGGCACATTGCTTGATGTAATCTTGCTGCTTGGTAAAGTCTTCCGCTTTATTAATTCTTGAAATCGATTCAGCTATTCGGTTAACTACTTTTGCTTTCTGCGCGGTATCTGTACCCGCTTCTTGCAGAGCAACTTCCAATTGAAAGAGAATAACATCTTTCTTATTTGCATCAACAAAAGCTTTGAATTGTGAAGGACCCAATTTGTTGACATAGCTATCCGGATCGTCGCCATCTGGAATAAGTACAAGTTTAACTTCTAGTCCTTCTTCCAGAGCCAAATCGAGGCCACGCAAGGCTGCTTTAATGCCAGCTTGATCACCGTCGTAAATGATAGTGAGATTGCGAGTGTACTTTTTTATCAATCGAAGTTGGTCGATTGTTAGGGCTGTGCCACCCGAGGCAACTACATTTTCAATGCCCGCTTGATGTAAAGAAATAACATCTGTATATCCCTCTACTAAGAGACATTCGTTTGCCTTGTCGATTGCTTGTCTAGCAAAATAAGATCCATATAGAATCTTGCTTTTTACATAAATCTCGTTCTCGGGAGTGTTGATGTACTTTGGTGCTTTTTCGGTTGAAGTCAAAATACGGGCGCCAAAGCCTAATACTTTTCCGCTGTGGTTGTGAATTGGAAATATAACCCGGGAGCGGTAATTGTCCTGTAGCTGATCATAGCGGCTATTACTGAGCCCTGCTTTTTGAAGTAGGTCTGGATTAAATTGTTGTTTTAATGCAGCCTGCGTAAAAGCGTCTCTTTGTTCCGGGGAGTACCCTAACTGAAACTTTTGAATTATTTCTTTTCTAAATCCTCTCTCTTCAAAATAACTTAAACCGATTGCCTTTCCCTCTTCAGTATGTAGCAACTGATTTGTAAAAAATTCTTGGGCAAATTGATTTAACGCAAACAGGCTATCTGCTATTTGCAAAGCCTGTCGTTGATCGTCGTTCAGTTGCGTCTCTTCAATTTCAATCTGGTAGCGTTGAGCGAGCCACTTTAAAGTTTCTGGATAGCTGTATTTTTCATGCTCCATTACAAAGCTGACAACATTTCCACTTTTGCCGCACCCAAAGCACTTGTATATTTCCTTAGCAGGTGAAACAGTGAAAGAAGGGGTCTTTTCATTGTGAAAGGGGCATAGTCCTAATAAATTAGTGCCTCTCTTTTTGAGCTTGACAAAACTGCCAACAACATCGGTGATGTCGGCCCGCGCCATTATTTGCTGTATCGTTGCCTGCGTAATCAAAATGAGTCTATGCTTTAGTGTCGTATTTTATGCAAACTTCTTCATCTTTTTCCGAGTAAGAAATTTTAAATTCTTCTAATACTTCTTTGGGCACTCCATTCCACTGGTTAGGTTGATTCCCCATATATTCAAGATCTTTTACGCCTATTTCTGAAGTGTAAAAGCCAGTGGCAGTAAGGTTGCGTAAAAGTGTAAAAAAAGACACACCTTGCTTTAAGTTTTTGGGAGCTTTTTCCGGAAAAGCGATTTGGTCAATCAAAGCTATCTGTTCGGAAGGAGAGCACTGAATAAATGGCTTTTCATAATTTTTGAACATTTGAAGATCCAGCCATTTGAGCCCACCTCTTAATGGTGTTTGATGCTCGGGCATATCTTTTACAATGAACTCTAAAAATGCAGGCACACCAGCTTCGCTGGCCGAACCGCTTTTGTCATCTTTTGGAATGATTATATCCACCAACACTGTAAGTGTAGCCAATTCATGCGCAGTGAAAAATTTCTCTTGCGAGAGAATCTTCTTTTCTAAGATAATCTCGTCCGGACTTCTATCTAAGTTGAAGGTAGGTTCTGCTTTTGTTGACTCGTCGTCGGGAGAAGTTTTACAACCACTTAATGCTATGGGAGATGCCAGTGCACCAGTAGCGAGCAGTTTCAAGGATTTTCGTCTGTCCATTATAGTTCGTTTTTCTTTAGTTGATCAATAATGTATTCTGATGCTCGCATTGAAAGCGCCAATATTGTCCAGGTTATGTTCTTATCCGCCTGTGAAACAAATTGTCCTCCGTCAACACAGAATAAATTTTTACAATCATGCGCTTGGCTCCATTTATTAAGGGCAGAACGTTTGGGATCATTTCCCATTCTAACAGTTCCAGCTTCATGAATGATTTCGCCTGGTTTGCTAAGTCCCCAATTGTTGTGTGGGCCATCATCTGCTCCCCAGGTTACAATAGCACCCATATTATGCATGATCTCTTTAAAAGTTTCTTTCATGTGCTTTGCCTGGTTTATTTCATGCTCACTCCACTTCACATTAAACTTCAAAACAGGAATTCCGTAACGATCGACAGTATTGGGATCAATTGCACAATAATTACTTTCTAAGGGGATTGCCTCTCCACGACCTGCCATTCCTACGCCACATCCGTAGAAATAGCGGTAATCTTCTTTTAATGATGTACCATAACCACCTGCTTCTTTTTTAACACCTTTCACTAGATACTTACCATTGAGGTTTTCAATGCCCCAATTAAAACCATAGGAAGGTTGTCCCATGCCTCCCCAATATTCAATGTGGTAACCTCTTGGAAAATCTAGTTTCTTGTTATCAAGCCACCATGGAGAATAAATATGCGCACCACCAACACCATCTTCGTTGTAACGTTTTCTTCCAAATAGCGAAGGCAGAACTCCTCCCATGGCAGCACCCGTAGAATCATGGAGGTATTTGCCTACAACGTTACTATTGTTAGCCAATCCATTTGCATGACGGGTGGAGGTTGAATTCAAAAGCAAACGTGCGCTTTCACACGCGCTGGCTGCAAGAATTACTACTCGACCATTTACCTGATATTCGGTCATGCTAATTTTGTCAACATAGGAGACCCCTGTAGCCAATCCTTCTTTGTTGGTTAAAACCTCCCTGACCATTGCGTTGGTAATTAAATCGACATTGCCTGTTGAAAGGGCAGGGTAGATTAGTACGTTTGTTGCAGAAAAGTCAGCTTTTGCGTAACTACAATTTCTATTACATTGTCCACAATAAAAGCAGGCGCCTCTTCCAGCATTATTTTTGATGGGTTTTGTTAAAATAGACAATCGAGAAGGAATTACTTTAACGCCAGCCTTTTCGGCTCCTTTTCTAATAAAAAGTTCATGCAATCGTGGTTTGGGTGGAGGAAGAAAATATCCATCCGGATCATTTTCTAATCCTTCATTCGTGCCAAATATTCCTATTAACTGATCGATTTTGTCATAATAAGGCTTTATATCTTCATATCCGATTGGCCAGTCATCTCCCAATCCGTCAATACTTTTTCTTTTAAAATCTTTAGGACCGAATCGTAAAGAAATCCTGCCCCAATGATTGGTGCGTCCACCAAGCATTCTTGCACGCCACCACATGAAATCAGTACCACTTTCTTTAGAAAAAGGTTCTCCCTCTACTTTCCAACCAGCGTAACAAGCATCAAAATCCCCAAAAGGTCGGTATGACGTACTAGCTCCTCTGCGGGGAGAGTCCCAAGGGTTTTTTAATTGTGTAATATTTTTTTGTGGGTCATAATGATGCCCTGCCTCAAGTAAGCAAACTTTAAGACCAGCGTTTGCCAGCACATATGCAGCCATTCCACCGCCAGCTCCAGAGCCAACTATAACTGCATCATAAACTGTTTTACTTTTTTTTATTTGAAGGTCTGCCATGTCATTTTTGTTAACGGGTTAGACATGCCCAAGATACTTCAATTTGTATCTTTGACCATGCACCGTTTTCTACTCTATTTTCCACTTTTTTTCCTTCTCTTCCCCTCATGGGGTAAAGGGCAGACTCAAAATCAAGTGTTGCCTGTTTACTCAACATTTGATTTAGGCTTAACCAATCGAGGAGACTCATTTTGTATAAAAGTTTGGGCACCCTTAGCCGATAGTGTAGAGGCCCTCTTAATCAAAGAGAAGGAACCGAATCATTCGCAAACGTATTATTTAAAAAGCGTAGAGCAAGGAGTGTGGGAACTCCAATTCCATAAGAGTAATAATTATAAATATTATTTGCTCCGTGCCAGGAATCCAATAAATGGCGCCGGTAGGACTTGGAGTAAATGGGTAACAGATCCGTACTCAATTGCAGTTAGTGAAAATGGCACCTATTCAGCCATTCTTGAATTAGAAAAAACCAACCCATTAGGCTGGAAAAAAGATGTTTCAATTAATCAGACAAAAACTAATGCAGTTATTATTTACGAATTGAATATAAGAGATGCAAGCAAGCATTTATCTTCTGGTATTCAAAAGAAGGGAAAGTATCTTGGTCTTACAGAGGTAGGTACAATCAATAATGAGGGATTATCAACGGGAGTAGATCATATCCGTGAACTTGGTGTTACACATGTTCATTTACTGCCATTTTTTGATTTCAAATCCAGTGATGAATCAAAGCCTTCACCTCCATATAATTGGGGATATGATCCCTTTCATTATAATTCTCCAGAAGGTGTTTATGCATCAAGCAATATAGATCCCGCTACACGAATAATCGAGTTGAAAAAAATGGTTCAGTCCTTTCACGAAAAGGGTTTAAAAATTGTAATGGACGTAGTATATAATCATACAGCTCTTTCGGAGAATTCATCGTTTGAGCAATTAGTGCCTGGATATTATTATCGTAAGACTAGCAATGGGTATTTTTCGAATGCATCCGCTTGTGGAAATGAAACGGCTAGCGAAAGGCCAATGTTTAGAAATTTTATGCTTCAATCTTTGAAACATTGGTTAACCGAGTATCATATTGATGGTTTTCGATTTGATCTAATGGGGATTCATGACATAGCAACAATGAATATGATCGCAGATACTTTACGAGCCATAAATCCCTCCATTCTTTTATATGGTGAGGGGTGGACTGCGGGTGCTTCACCATTGTCAGATAAGGAAAGAGCCTTGAAAAGTAATGTGAATCAATTGAATTCTATCGCAGTTTTTGGGGATGAATTTAGAGATGGATTAAAAGGAAGTGTTTTTGAGCCAACTCAAAAAGGGTACTTAAGCGGGTCTACCAGCGATATCAATTCTATACTTTTTGGCTTAGTAGGTGGGGTTGCGCATCCTGCTATTAACTATGAAAATGTAAGATATACAAAAACGCCATTAACAAAGAGTCCTCAACAATTAATTGCATATGCAGATTGTCATGATAATCATACGTTGAGAGACAAATTGCAAATTTCTAATCCAACTTATTCGTTACCTCAAATTAAAGAACTTCAGAAATTAGCCTATGCGTTAATATTAACTTCTCAAAGTCCAGCTTTTATTCATGCAGGTTCTGAATTTATGAGAACTAAAAAAGGGGTTGAAAATTCGTTTGAGTCTCCTGATAGTATTAACGCCATTGACTGGGAGCTGAAAACAATTCACACAGACTTAGTTGGATTTGTAAAAAATCTGATTCAATTGAAAAGGAGTCATCCCGTTTTTAGCCTGCCAGATCCTTCACGCCAAGTACAATTTTATGCAGATAGCAGTACAGGCTTAGTCGGATATTTTATGGACGCTACAGAAACTGCTGATAACTGGAGAAATGTTCAAGTTTGGTTTAATCCAAGTGACAAATCCATCCAAATTGATCCTTACGCGTATCTGGGAAAGAAAGGGGTGGCTTTACATATGGTCATGAAAAATCATTTCTTTTTACCAACTCCTAGTAAAATACCCTCAAAAGAAAAAGTAATTTTAAAGGCTCATTCTTCCACAATAATGGCTGCCTGGTAAATTTATACAGCCTCTTTTACAACAAGTGTATTTCTTCCTATTCCCAGTCCATTTAGTGTCTGGATTGCAGTTCTGGCTTGTAAAGAATTACTCATTTCTACAAAGCCAAAGCCCTTTCTTTTCTTTGTCATTCTATCTTTTGCAATGGAAACCGAATCAACTTTTCCATATTTTTCGAAAAATTCTTCTAATTCAGATTCGTCCATATCTGGGGGTAAGCCTGCAACAAAAATTTTCATAAGCGTTAAACGAATTGTAAAAGTAATACTTGCATCAAAAGAAATGGTCATCTGCCGGTAAAGATTTGCTGAATGCGTTTAGAGTGCAATGATTTCAATCAATCGTGTAGTATCTTTATATCATGAAAAAGCTTGCCAAGTATTACCTGATATTATTAGTAATGATTTCAGGTTCCTACGATGTTTTTTCCCAGCCCACTCAAAAGCCGCCTTTACATGCTAAAAAGTGGATGGCTATTACCGGTAAGCCTCTTGCCGCAACTGCTGGAGCCACACTTTTTCAAAAAGGTGGAAATGCTGTTGATGCCGCCTGCGCCATGCTGGCTGCCACTTGCACAATGTGGGATGTGCTAAGCTGGGGTGGAGAAACACAAGCATTATTATATAATCCTAAACTAAAAAAAGTTATTGCCATTAACGCAATGGGAGTGGCTCCAAGTGGTGCTACTGCTGACTTTTTCAAACAGAAGGGGTATGCTTTTCCTCCAGAGTATGGCCCTCTTGCTGCCACAACACCTGGAACACCCGGAGGATTGTGTTATATGCTTGCTAATTATGGTACAAAAAGTTTAGCAGAAGTATTAGCGCCTGCTATGGATTTGGCAGCAGGATATCCTATTGAGGCACAAACCGCAAATAGCATTGAAAGAGCAAAGGAGAGAATAAAACAATGGAAATATAGTCGAGAAGTATTACTACCGCACTTGGGAGAAAAACGTGAAGCGCCTAGCGCAGGAGAAATTTTCAAACAAACGGCATTGCTTGAAACGTTGAAGAAATTGGTTGAGGCAGAAAGAGCTGCTTTAAAAGCTGGTAAAAACCGGAAAGCGGCAATCATGGCCGCCTATGATCGATTCTATAAAGGTGATATCGCAGATGAATTTGTGAGAGGGGTAAAAGAACAGGGTGGGTTAATAACCAAAAGTGATTTGGCAAATTGGAAACCAATTGAAGAAGAGCCGCTTCATACCTCATACAAAGGAATTGAGGTTTACAAGATGCAACAATGGACGCAAGGTCCTATGTTATTACAAGCACTAAATATGCTTGAGAACTTTGATTTAAAGTCGATGGGGTATAATAGCCCGAAATACATTCATACACTTTATCAGGTGCTTAATAAGTGTTTTGCGGATAGAGATTTTTATTATGGGGATCCTTATAAATTACCAATGGAACCCATGCAAGGATTGTTGAGTAAAGAATATGCAAAATTGCGAGCTGCCACAATCGATACAGCAAAAAATGAAAGTAATGCAGGGCCTGGCGATCCTTACCCTTTTCAGGGTGAGATTAATCCTTACATGAATTTTTTAAAAAGAAATTTAATTCCACTAGACTCAACCATTAATCGATCGGCAACTCCCTTACATGACCAAGGAAGCATCGCTTTCTACAATCCAATTTTCACAACTGCTCAATACCAAGATCGTCTATGGAGAGGCACAACCACTGTTGAGGCAGCAGATGACCAGGGTTGGATAATTTCTATTACACCAAGTGGTGGTTGGATTCCTGCCTGTATTGCAGGTAATACGGGTGTAGGGCTGAGTCAACGTATGCAGAGTTTTGTGCTTGATAGCTCGTTGAACCCTTTTAATATAGTAGAACCTGGAAAAAGACCACGCGTTACATTAACTCCGTCACTTGCATTGAAAGAAGGAAAGCCCTTTTTAGCATTTGGTGTTCAGGGGGGTGACACACAGGATCAAAATCTTTTGCAGTTTTTCTTGAACATTGTTGAGTTCGGAATGACGGTTCAACAAGCAACAGAAGCGCCAAACTTTAATACCAATCAATTATGGCTTTCATTGGGTGGCACATCGATAGTAGACCGAAAACCCAAGCCAGGTCAAATTGTTGTGAGCAAGTCATTGTCTCCACAGGCTGTAGAGCGATTAAAAGCGATGGGCTATTTTATTCGTACTGAAGAAAGAACAAGTGGTCCAATTAATGCAATTTTGTTTGATCAAAAATTCGGCACAATGTGGGGTGGAAGTAGCAATCATGGTGAAGACTATGGAATTGGATGGTGATGATTTTTTAAATAAATAATCTTGTTGTTATGAAAGAAGTTGTAATTGTTTCTGCTGTAAGAACTCCGATGGGTAGTTTTGGTGGAAGTCTTAAAAGTTTAACAGCCACACAATTGGGTGCTGAGGCGATAAGAGGAGCCTTGTCAAAAATAAATCTTGACCCATCCAGTGTTACAGATGTTTTTATGGGCTGTGTAATACAGTCTAATCTAGGGCAGGCCCCTGCAAGACAAGCTGCAAAATTTGCAGGACTTCCCGATACTGTAAACTGCACTACAGTTAATAAGGTTTGTGCTAGTGGTATGAAAGCAGTATCAATGGCTGTACAGCACTTATTACTGGGAGATGCCTCTGTTGTTGTTGCAGGCGGGATGGAAAGTATGAGTAATATACCTTTCTATGTAGAGAGCCTCAGATGGGGTAATAAATATGGTAATTCAACTTTGATTGATGGATTAGCTAAAGATGGTTTGACGGATGTGTATGACGGAAAAGCAATGGGAGTAGCAGCAGAGTTATGCGCTAGTGAATGCAAAATTTCAAGGGAGGAACAGGATGCATTTGCAATTGAAAGCTACAAGCGCGCGCAACAAGCATGGGAAAGCGGTTCATTTGCTAATGAGGTAATTCCTGTTTCTATTCCTCAGCGTAAAGGTGATCCGGTTATTGTTTCAAAAGATGAAGAACCTTTCGCTGTAAAATTTGATAAGATACCCTCTTTATCACCAGCCTTTATTAAAGAGGGTACCGTTACGGCTGCAAATGCCTCTACAATGAATGATGGTGCTGCTGCTCTTGTGTTGATGACAAGCGAAAAGGCAAATCAATTAGGACTGAAGCCTCTTGCAATAATAAGAGGTTACGCAGATGCTGAGCAAGCTCCACAATGGTTCACAACCAGCCCGTCTCTTGCACTTCCTGTTGCTTTGAAAAAAGCAGGATTGAAAGCGGAAGAGATTAATTACTGGGAATTAAATGAAGCCTTTTCTGTCGTTGGAATTGAGAATGCACGTCGATTAAAAATTGATCCTTCAACGTTGAATGTAAACGGAGGTGCTGTATCCTTAGGACACCCTTTAGGTTGTTCAGGCGCTCGAATTCTTGTCACACTCACGCATGTCTTACAAACAAAAAATGCGAGATATGGTGCCGCGGGAATTTGTAATGGTGGCGGAGGGGCTAGTGCGATGGTTATAGAACGAGTTCCATAAAATTTATCATGAAGACTCTTTTTTACAACATTGGTATGTTGGTTGGTATTCATGAGGTGAACCAACCTTTACGTGGCTATCAACTAGCAGACCTTCCCATTCTACATAATGCATACTTACTTGTAGAAGATCATACAATCCACTCCTTTGGTAGTATGGATAGTTTGCAAGAGTTTTCTACTCACACTACCAATAAAGTAGATGTTGCTGGCGGAAGTCTTTTTCCTTCATGGTGTGACAGTCATACTCATCTGGTTTTTGCAGGAAGCAGAGAAGCGGAATTTGTTGATAAAATAAAAGGAGCTAGTTATGCTGAGATTGCTGCTAAGGGAGGAGGCATATTAAACTCTGCTAAGAAAGTTCAGCTTGCAAGTGAGGATGATTTATATGCCTCTGCACTTATGCGATTACGTGAGCTTGTTAGAATGGGAACAGGTGCAATTGAAATAAAAAGCGGGTATGGATTAACGGTTGAAGCTGAACTTAAGATGTTGCGTGTCATAAAGCGTCTTCAGCAAAATACTCCTATAACTATTAGGTCCACTTTTTTAGGGGCTCATGCAATTCCTGTAGAATTTGCTAATAAACGAGAGGAGTATATTAAGTTAGTTACAGAAGAAATGCTTCCTATTGTTGCAAAAGAAAGATTAGCTGATTTCATTGATGTCTTTTGTGAAACAGGTTTCTTTTCTCCTACAGAAACTAAAATCATTTGTGAAAAGGGCAAACAATTGGGATTGCAACCCAAAATACACGCTAATCAGTTGGGTAACTCTGGAGGTGTCGAAACAGGTGTTTCAGTTGGTGCCATTAGTGTAGATCATTTAGAGTCAATGAACGAAGATCTGATTCAATTGTTGGCGTCCTCTAGCACCATTGCCACACTTCTTCCCAATGCTTCTTTCTTTTTACGTATGCAAGATGCACCAGCTCGAGACTTAATAGACGCGGGTGCGGTTGTTGCCCTAGCTTCAGATTACAATCCTGGCTCTGCTCCATCGGGCAATATGAATCTTGTGGTATCACAGTCGTGTATCAGAATGAAGATGTTGCCTGCAGAAGCCTTCAATGCGGCTACTCTAAATGGGGCGTTTGCAATGGGTGTTGGAGAGAGTTGTGGTAGTATTTGGCCAGGAAAATTGGCTAATTTCTTTATTACAAAAACGATTCCATCTATCGAATTCTTACCCTATGCTTTTGGTTCATTATTGATTGACAAAGTTGTCTTGAGAGGAAAAATGATAGAACAAAACTCTTTTTAAGTTATGAATAGTATTGCACCACTCATTGAATGTGTGCCCAATTTTAGTGAAGGAAATGATAGTTCTGTAATTAAACAAATTACAGATGCAATTGAAGCAGTAGAAGGGGTGCGCCTTTTAAATGTTGACCCTGGTAAAGCAACTAATAGAACGGTAGTGACATTTGTAGGGCATCCAGATGCAGTTATTGAAGCAGCCTTTAGAGCAATTGAAAAAGCGGGTGAGTTAATTGACATGCAGCAGCACAAAGGAGCCCATCCTCGAATGGGAGCAACAGATGTCTGTCCGCTAATTCCAATTGCGGGTATTACCTTGGAAGAAACAGCAGTATATGCTAGAAAATTAGCAAAAAGAGTAGGGGAGCAATTGAATTTGCCGGTCTATTGTTATGAAGCTGCTCAACCAGATAAAAACAGAAGTAATCTATCCCTCATTAGAGCGGGTGAATACGAAGGATTTTTTAAAAAAATACAGCTGCCGGAATGGAAGCCAGATTTTGGCCCTGCTGTTTTTGATGCAAAAAGAGGAGCTACGGTCATTGGTGCAAGAGATTTTCTTATCGCCTATAATGTCAACTTAAATACAACATCTACTAGAAGAGCCAATGCAGTTGCTTTTGACATTAGAGAAGCCGGACGAACAAAAATTGAAAGTGGACAATCTATAACTATACCAGGCACTTTAAAAGCAGTAAAAGCTATTGGTTGGTATATTGAAGAATATGGCATTGCACAGATATCAATGAATCTGACTGATATCAATACGACCCCCATTCACATAGCGTTTGATGAAGCTTGTAAAAAAGCTTCTGAACGGGGGCTTCGCGTTACCGGAAGTGAGTTGATTGGGTTAGTCCCCCTTCAATCCATGCTAAATGCCGGTAAATATTTTCTTTTAAAACAACAACGTTCAACGGGCGTGTCCGAGAAGGAATTAATTAACATTGCAGTTAAATCACTTGGTCTAAATGAACTTAGCCCGTTTGATCCGAGTGAGCGAATTATTGAATATTTATTAGAAGTGAAGGATTCTAAAAAATTGATTGATAAATCTTTGTCAGAATTTGCTGATGTTACTGCAAGCGAATCACCTGCTCCAGGGGGCGGGTCAGTTTCTGCGTATTTAGGAGCTTTAGGAGTTTCGTTGGCTGCCATGGTTGCTAATTTATCCTCTCATAAAAAGGGTTGGGATGAGCGGTGGAAAGAATTTGGAGATCAAGCTGAACAAGCGCAACTTTTAAAGACTGAGCTTATACGCCTGGTAGACGCAGATACAGACTCTTTTAACGCTATTATGAACGCTTTTTCGCTGCCTAAGAAAACGGAAGAAGAGAAGAAAAAAAGAAGTGATGCTATTCAACAAGCAACAAAAACTGCTATTGAAGTACCCCTACGAGTGATGCAAGTTTCAGTGGAGAGTATGGAATTAATAAAATCAATGGCCATGACAGGCAATCCTAACTCCATTACTGATGCAGGAGTGGGGGCATTATGTGCTAGGAGTGCCGTATTGGGTGCACATTTGAACGTTAAGGTCAACTGTTTGAGTTATGCTGACAAAAGTTTTGTAAAAGAGATACTAGCACAAGCAGTGGCATTGGAGGAATCTGCTTTAAAGCAGGAAGATTTGATTCTAGAATTTGTAAACAATCAATTAAAAGAGAGTTAATTTTCCAACCTCATCATTTCCTCAAAAGCTTTTTCATAATCTGCGACAAGTTCACCGGCAAGCTTAGTTATTTGTTGGTAGGCTGATTCTGTAGCTATAAAAGTATCTTTATTGGCATATAATCCCGGTTCAGCTAATTTTAATTCAAGTTCTTTTTGCTTGGCTTGCGTAGCGGCTAATTTGCTCTCTAATTCTTGGAATTTCTTTTGTGCCTTTTGATATTCTTTCTTTTTTTCTTTTGAAACAGGTGTATTAGCTTCTTGTTTTGGGGTCGGCTCTACTACTTTATTCGTTTTTGGTTTATTTATAACTTCATCAGACTTGCCATCTTTATTCTTTTCCATTCGTTCTTTCCAACTCACCCATTCGTCATAGCCGCCTTTAAATTCTTTTATTTCTCCATTGTCTATTTCCCAAATTACAGTTGCCGTTTTTGAAATAAAATAACGATCATGACTAACCAAAAGAAGGGTGCCCTGGTAACGATTAAGTGCTTCAATCAAAAGTTCACAGCTGTGTAAGTCAAGATGGTTAGTTGGCTCGTCGAGTAATAGAAAATTAGCCTTACTGACAATCACTTTAGCTAATGCCACTCTTGCTTTTTCGCCGCCACTCAGAACCTTGATTTTTTTATCAATATCATCTCCACTAAACAAAAAACAACCCAATAAGGAACGTAATTCCAATTCAGTTAGTTGGCTTCCGCAATGCATCATCTCTTCGAAAATAGTGTGCTGCAATTGAAGCGCTTCCAATTGATGTTGGGCATAAAAACTTTGCTCTACATTATGTCCATCTATTCGTTCACCTTGCTGAATTGTTTCTGTTCCGGCTAGAATGCGTAATAGAGTTGACTTCCCTTTTCCATTAGCTCCAATCAGTGCGATTTTATCACCTCGATTTATTTCAGCATTTCCATTAGTAAGGATGATGTTTTCTCCAAATGATTTACGAATATTCTTTATCGTTGCGATGATCTTTCCTGGCGTTTTGTCAACACTAAAATTTATGCGGAGGTCAGGGCGAACTAGCTGAGCAGCATCAACGCGTTCTAGCTTGTCCAATTTTTTGATAATACTTTGCGCCATGGCCGCTTTACTGGCTTTTGCCCTAAACCGTTCAACTAATCTTTCTTGTTGTCTGATATAGTCTTGCTGATTTTCGAATGCTTTTTGTTGTAATTCCATTCGCAAAACCTTCTCCTTTTCATAAAAAGCATAATTACCGGAGTAAAACTGTAACTCTTCTTGGTATAACTCTACCACTTTGGTAACCATGCGATTTAAGAAATATTTATCATGGCTAACAATTACTACCGCACCTCTATAATGTAAAAGATATTTTTCAAACCATTCAATAGAAGGAAGGTCAAGGTGGTTAGTAGGCTCATCAAGTAGTAGAAGATCGGGTTGTTCTAAGATCATTTTTGCTAGTAAAACACGCATTCTCCAACCTCCACTGAATTCACGATAGGGGCGCTCTAAATCTTGATTTGCAAATCCTAAGCCCTGTAATACCTCTGCTGTTCTATTGTGTATGGTGTAGCCGTCAGCAGTTTCAAGCTGGTGAAGTTTTTCAGAATATTCCAGTAATACCTTTTCGTCTCCCGTTTTTTCTAATAGTTGTCCTAACTCCTCTATCTCTTTTTCAAGTTTTAGAATTGGAGCAAAAGCTTTTAAAGCAACCTGGTGTATAGAATCATTGGTGTCAAAGCTTAATAAATCCTGATGAAGATAACCGATCGTGGTCTCTCGACTTCGTTCAACAGAGCCCAGCGTAGGTTGGTAATCACCAACCAGTAATTTTAATAATGTTGATTTACCAGTTCCGTTATAGCCAATCAGACCAATTCGTTCGCCGGGTTGGATATGCCAGGTTGCGTCTTGAACAATACATCTTGCTCCAAATTCAAACGTTACATTTTGAAATCCTGCTAACATAGTGCGCCGCGAAATTAAGTCTGATTTTTACCCCGGCAATCTTTTTAAGAAAATTATTGCTTGCCTTTTTCATATACGAAGCGAACCAGGGCATTTCTTTTTTCGTCTGCAGTAAGATATAGCTGATATCTTTCTTTACCAGCCGTAACAATCATTAACGCTGTGTTTGGAGGTATAGTTCCTAGGTTTTCACCTACCATTACAACTTCTTGCACACTTCGTTTCTGATCAACGGGAACAGAAAAAGTTATCGGCTGAGCGCGTAGTAGTTGCTTAAAAACAACTGAGCGGTTATTGACATAAACAGAAACTGTATCTCCATCAATCTGACCATTGTCAAATAACTCAATTTTTGCTATGCTGCTGTCTAATCGAATTTCACGAACAAGTACGTTTTTTTTATCTCGTAGCTCATCCGATTTATTGGTAGGGGTAGAAGTTGTTTTAGTTTGGCGATTTAAAACAATGGTTCCTGGATCACAGCTGGCTTTACCATCTGCCGCTTTGCTGGCAGGGGAGGACCAGGTTCCTCTTATTTGTTGATCTGTTATAGTAGAACCTGAACCTTTGTGATATGTTAATCTGTAAGACTTCATACAGGGCACACAGTCTTCTTTGATCTTGAGATCTACTATCTCTCCTTCTTCAATTAAAAGCGTATTACTGTCCTTAGAATAAGTACCAATTATTTTTTTTCGGACATAATTGAATGAATCTGAAAAATGGTGTGCGGTGCCCGTTATCTTCCCGTCTTTTTCTTGAATTGAAAATTCAATATTGTATACTGCGAAGCATCCGCTGGGAGCCATCACCAAGCGGCCTGACCAGCGACCATCTAATTCTTGTGCAACTGTAATCTGAGTAAAAAACAATAAAAGACATGTCGCAATGAAAATTCGCATGCAACTAAGGTAGCCAAAAAACAGTATTTATTTTTGGTATCGAAATCTCACCACTGCATTTTTTTGCTCGGTAGTGGTAAGCTGAACTCTGAATCGTTGAATCCCAGCTTCTACAATCATGAGCGCACTATTAGGCGGGATTCTTCCAAGATTCTCAGCAACGATGGTTACCTCCTGTATGCTGTTTTCTTCGTCAAGTAGGAGGTTAAGTGATAAGGGAGTTGTAGACAGTCTCTTATTAGATAGAATCATTTTATTATTGAGATAAACAGTTATTGAGTCACCATCTATTTCTCCATTGTCGTACAGAAATATTTGTACTTGAGGTGTTTTGACTGTAATAACTTGGGTAAGATCATTAAAACGATTGTTGTTTACAGAGGGGATGACTAATTGCTTTTGCGAGGGTGTTTTCGCCTGACTATTTGCCATGGACTGAGGACCTTCTGTTCTAGGTTCGGCTATTTTTTGTGGTTCATTATTTTTAGCCGTTATTTCAGGAATTGCTTTCTTAGTTGGAGGGGCTTCATTGATAATTACTTTTTTTGCAGTGGATTTTTGCAAAAAAGGTTCGGGATAGAAATCTGAGGTAGTTACTCTACGCAGGTATACTCTTCCACCGCCACAATCATCTCCCTTTTTGATGCCATCCGAATTTTCTTCGTATTTGCTTGTGAAAGTACCTTCCAGATACTCTTCTCTGCCAGATTTGGAATATCCTAGCTTATAATTCATCAAACAATTAACAGAACCGTCTGAAGCCTTTACTTCAACTGTTTTATTTTCTTGAATCAGCAACTGATTTGCATTAACATCCCACCGACCAGTCATGGTTGCTTTTCCAAAGTAAACAGTTGTCAGATAAGAATAGGATACACCCACTGCTTGGCTTCCCGTTTGCTTTAATTGAAACTCAACTTTGTATTGACTGTAATCTTTAGTCACAAAGTAACCCTTCCAGATACCGCTTAGGTCTTGGCCAGCTACTTGTAATGAAAGAAGGATAGTCAAAGTCAGACTACTAGTTTGCCACAATCTCATTCCACTCATAATTGAGCGCAAAGATACTTTTTGTGGGTATTTCGTCGTTTGCCATAGCCACTTGTGTTCAATTTTAACATCCTCTTTACCCTGAGGGTGTTTTGGACTCAAATTGCTAAATTTGCCTTCTTTATCTCCTTAAGCTCACATGATTAAAATAACTTTTCCAGACGGTGCCGTTCGCTCCTTTGATGAGGGTGTAACTTCTTTAGATATTGCAAAAAGTATTTCTGAAGGTTTGGCAAAAAAAGTACTAGCTGCTTCCATTGATGGGGTGGTTGTTGATGCATTTAGACCGATTAAAAAAGATGCAGCACTTCGATTGCTAACATGGGTGGACACGGATGGAAAAGGTACTTTTTGGCACTCCTCTGCGCATTTGATGGCTGAGGCAGTTGAATCAGTTTTTCCGGGTGTAAAATTCTGGGTCGGACCTGCTGTTGAAAATGGTTTCTATTATGATATGGATTTGGGAGACCGAAAGATGACAGAAGAAGATCTTCTTATGCTGGAAAAGAAAATGAATGAGCTGGCGAAAAAAAATAGTTCATTCACGCGTAAGGAAATCAGCAAAACGGATGCAATTCAGTACTTCAACCAAAAAGGGGACGAATATAAACTTGATTTGTTAGAAGGTTTACAAGATGGTGAAATCACTTTTTACACGCAAGGAGATTTCACAGATTTATGTAGAGGCCCTCACATTCCAAATACCTCTTTGATTAAAGCGATTAAGTTGACAAGCATTGCCGGAGCTTATTGGAAAGGCAATGAAAAAAACAAAATGCTTACTCGTGTTTACGGCATCACATTCCCTTCTCAAAAAGAGTTAGATGAGTATCTGGCTATGTTAGAAGAGGCCAAAAAAAGAGATCACCGAAAATTGGGGAAGGAGTTAGGTATTTATACAATGGACGATGATGTAGGACCAGGTCTTCCTCTTTGGATGCCCAATGGTACAATCATTATCGAAGAATTAGAAAAGCTAGCTAAAGAAACTGAAACAGCTGCGGGTTACAAGCGAGTAGTTACGCCGCATATTGCCAAAGAGAGCATGTACCTTACGAGTGGTCACCTTCCATACTATGCTGATAGTATGTTTCCACCTATGGAAATGGACGGTGAAAAGTATTACTTGAAGGCAATGAATTGCCCGCACCATCATAAGATTTTCGATGCCGAGCCAAAAAGTTACAAAGACTTACCGTACCGAATCGCCGAGTATGGAACCTGTTACAGATATGAACAAAGTGGCGAACTATTTGGACTAATGCGCGTGAGATGTTTACACATGAATGATGCGCACATTTATTGCAGCCGGGAGCAATTTTTTGATGAGTTCCGGGCAGTGAATGAAATGTATCTTAAGTATTTTAAAATTTTTGGAATTGAAAAATATGTCATGCGACTCAGTTTGCATGATCCATCTAAGTTGGGGCAGAAATATGTGAATGAACCTACACTATGGAAAGAAACAGAGTCCATGGTTCGCAAAGTGCTTGTTGAAACAGGTACTCCTTTTGTTGAAGTGCAAGATGAAGCTGCGTTCTACGGACCCAAAATTGACGTGCAAATTTGGAGTGCGATTGGAAGGGAGTTCACCTTAGCTACCAACCAGGTAGATTTCAATTCAGGTATTAAGTTTAAACTTTCTTATACCAATAGTAACAACGAGGCGGAAGTGCCTTTGATCATCCACCGAGCTCCATTAGGTACGCATGAACGATTCATAGGTTTTTTGCTTGAGCATTATGCGGGTCGCTTTCCACTTTGGATTGCTCCTTTGCAAGTAAAAGTGTTACCAATCAGTGATAAATTTTCTGCCTACGCGCATGAAGTATGCCAAACTCTCACAAAAGCGGGTATACGTACATCTATTGATGAAAGAAATGAAAAGATTGGCAAAAAGATTCGTGATACCGAGCTTGCTAAAGTTCCTTTTATGCTTGTAGTAGGAGAAAAGGAAATGCTTGAAAACCATGTATCTGTTCGCCGTCAAGGTCATGGGGATCTTGGTACAAAATCTCTACAGGAGTTTACCCAGGAGGTACTTACTGAAATTCAACAACGTAAAAGCTAAAATCTATAATTTAGTCACCTAAATTGCATCAATGACAGCACCACAAAATCCCGGAGGAGGGTTTTCCCGTCCACCCGGAAACAATCCCAGGCCGCCTTTTTCAGGTCCACGCCGGGATGGATTCAGAGGTAAACTACCTCCTCGTAAAGAACCTGAACACCGTATTAATAATTTGATTCGATCACCCCAAGTACGATTAGTAGGGGATAATGTAGAAGTAGGAATCTATTCAATCCAAGATGCTATTCGCTTATCTCAGGAACAAGGTTTAGATCTTGTTGAGATATCTCCCAATGTGGATCCTCCTGTTTGTAAAATCATTGACTACAATAAATTTCTCTACGACAAGAAAAAGAAAGAGAAAGAAATGAAGGCCAAGAGTAAGGCTTCAGAGGTAAAAGAAATACGTTTTACGCCAAATACAGATGATCATGATTTCGATTTTAAAGCGAAACATGCCATCGAGTTTTTGAAAGAAGGAAACAAAGTAAAAGCGTATGTGCAATTCAAAGGTCGTTCTATCCAATTTCAGGATCGTGGTCAATTATTGCTTTTAAAATTTGCAGAACGTCTTGCTGAGGCTGGCATCCTTGAAAACATGCCTAAGATGGAAGGACGAAGAATGCATGCAATGTTTGCTCCAAAAGGAAAGAAAAAATAAAAACAACCCCCATGTTTAAAAAACTAAACCCGCTTGTATTAGCTGCCTGTGTTTTGTTTCAGCAAATGGCTTTTGCACAGCAACCAGCTCCAGGCCCAGCTCAAAACAACCAGGCTCGTCCGGACACAAACAGACGTGCACCTGGTATTCCTCCAATTGCATCTACAGCCCCAAAGCCTTACAAAGAAGTGATTACTTCAAAGGCAGAATCTTCTAAAGGTCTTTTTTGGGTTCATAAAGTAGAAGATCGATTTTTCTTTGAGATTCCTGATTCATTATTACTCAGAGATATTTTGGTTGTAAACAGAATTTCGCAAGCTCCAGCTGGTTTAAGAGCTGGTGGAAGCTTTTTTGGATATGCAGGAGATCAAATTGGTCAAAACGTAGTTCGATTTGAAAAAGGACCAAAGAATAAAATTTTCTTACGTACTATTTCCTATGGTGAATATGCAAAGGATTCCACATCTCCAATGTTCACTACAGTTTCAAAGTCAAACATACAACCCATAGTTCAATCCTTTGATGTAAAAGCATTTGGCAAGGATTCTACAACTTCTGTAATTGATATTACCGATTTCATTAGTGGAGATAACGATGTATTACATTTTAGTTCTTCAATGAAATCTTCTTTGCGTCTTGCAGCAATTCAAGCTGATAAGTCTTATGTGGTTTCAGTAAAATCATACCCAATTAACATCGAAATCAAAGCCATTAAAACCTATGGAAGAGGTCCTGCTATGCCAACGCCTGGTGGCGGAGGCATGATGGGGGGCGGTGGTGCTTCTGGCGGAAATATGACTATGGAACTGAACAGTTCTATGGTCATTTTACCTAAGAATCCAATGCAGGCTCGTTACTTTGATCCTCGTGTTGGCTTTTTTGCTGTAGGGTATACTGATTTTGATGCAAACCCACAGGGTGTAAAAAACATCACAATGGTTAAAAGATGGAGACTCGAGCCCAAACCAGAAGATGTAGAAAAATATAAAAAAGGAGAACTAGTTGAACCTGTGAAGCCAATTGTATTTTACATTGATCCTTCAACACCAGAAAAATGGGTTCCTTACTTAATTCAAGGAGTAAATGACTGGCAGATTGCTTTTGAAAAAGCTGGTTTCAAAAATGCAATCGTAGCGAAGAGAGCGCCAAGTAAACAAGAAGACAGCACCTGGAGTTTGGATGATGCTAGAAATTCTGCAATTGTATACAAGCCCTCTGATATACCTAACGCGAGTGGTCCTAGCATCTCTGATCCACGCAGTGGAGAGATTATGGAAAGCCATATCAATTGGTATCACAATGTAATGCAGTTGTTACGCAACTGGTACATGATTCAATGTGCGCCAAATGATCCAAGAGCTCGTCAAATGCAATTCCCAGATTCTTTGATGGGAGAATTAATTCGTTTTGTTTCTTCACATGAGGTAGGGCACACACTAGGTTTACGACATAACTATGGATCAAGCTCTACTGTACCTGTAGAAAATCTTCGTAATAAAGCATGGGTTGAAGCTAATGGGCATACTCCATCCATTATGGACTATGCACGTTTTAACTACGTTGCACAGCCAGAAGATAAAATCAATACAAGCGGATTATTCCCTCGAATTGGCGATTACGATAAATGGGCGATTGAGTGGGGATATAGACTTTTCCCTGAGTACAAAAGCCCAGATGCTGAGCAAAGCAAACTTAATAGTTGGGTGATTGAAAAGCTAAAGAATAATCGCTTATGGTTTGGAACCGAGACAAATCCTGATGATCCGCGTTCTCAGAGTGAGCAGGTTGGTGATGACGCCATGAAAGGAAGTTATTATGGCATCCTTAATCTTAAGAGAATAGTTCCTAATCTTCATGAGTGGACACGTGAATCCAATGAGGATTTTGAAGGATTACGCACGATCTACCAGGAAGTGGTTTCACAATTTTCTCGCTACAATGGACATGTTGCAAAATATGTAGCAGGAATAATGGAAACTCCTAAAACTCAGGAGCAGACTGGGCCTGTATACGAACTCGTTAGCAAGGCGAAGCAAAAAGAGGCCTTAGAATTTTTGCAGAAACAATTATTCAGCACCCCAACTTGGCTGATTGATCAAAGCATATTTGAAAAAACAGGCCAAAGTCCATTAACTATTATTGGTTCTGTTCAGGATAATATTCTAGGTAGAATTATGAGTAATCGCACGTTAACGAAATTGGTTGACGCCGAAGCTTCTGCAGGTTCTAAAGCCTATGGAATTTTAGAATATATGAATGATTTGAGGGCAGGTGTTTGGTCTGAATTAACTTCCAAAAAGCCTATTGATGTATATCGCCGCAATCTTCAGAAAACATATGTCAATAATCTGATTTCTATTTTAAATCCTCCGCCAGCCAATCCTGCTGGAGGATTCGGTGGATTTGGCGGTTCTTCTCAACCACAAATAAGCGCTGAAAAGTCAGACGTAAAAACTGTTGTACGCGTGCACTTGCAAAGAATTCGTTCCGAAGCAACTGCATCAGCAAGCCAATATACCGATACAATGTCCAAGATACATTTGCAAGATGTTGCAGATAGAATCAATAAAGCATTGGATCCCAAATAAATAGAGGGGAATCCCTTTATATTTAATTGAGATGGCTCCTGATTAGTTCAGGAGCCATTTTTTTATTGAATATCAAGGAATATGGTGTAGCTTTGCGGCCTTATTGCCTGAAGAGGTTCGAAAAAGGTCCCCCAGTGGGGAATGCCTCAAGGGTTAAAAATTAAATATTGGTACAATGCCAAAAGTGAAAACTAATTCCAGTGCCAAAAAGCGCTTTAAAGTGACTGGTACAGGTAAGATCATGCATCAAAAAAGTTTTAAACGTCACATTCTTACAAAAAAGTCAAAAAAACGCAAGCGTAATATGCGCTTAGACGGTACAGTTGCAAAATCTCACGTTGATTTTGTTAAACGTTTACTTCGTTTAAAGTAAGCTGACTTTTATCTTAACTAATTTAATTAAAGTACTATGCCACGTTCAAAAAATGCCGTTGCGTCAAAAGCTAGACGTAAAAAGATATTAAAACAAGCCAAGGGTTTTTATGGAAAGCGTAAAAACGTCCTTACTGTAGCTAAGAATGTTGTTGAAAAAGGTATGACCTACATGTTCGTGGGTCGCAAACTGAAAAAAAGAGAATATCGTTCACTTTGGATCGCTCGTATCAACGCAGCGGTGCGCGAAGAGGGATTGACTTATTCTGTTTTTATCAAAAAATTACAGGATAAAGGAATCGAGCTGGATCGTAAAGTTCTTGCAGATTTGGCTATGAATAATCCAGAAACTTTTAAAAGCTTGATTCAGTCTGTGAAATAATCGGAACTGCTAATTTAAGCGACATAAAAAAGCCTCCACAACGGAGGCTTTTTTATTAGAGAGTTGTATTAAGTTAATATTTGTTAAGTACTACAAGTAAGGAATAAATGACGCCTGGTAGCCAAAACAAAGCTGTGAGTAGTAAGCTAATCCAAAAACGGGAATTGACTTTCCCTTCTTTGAGATAAACTGCAAGAAAAGGAAGAATCACGGCAAGGATTATTAAAAAAGCCAAATCGTTATCGACATCCTGAGCCTTACGCCAAAATTTTCGAAGGAGGCTCTTTGAATTGTACGATTGTTTACCCGCCTTACTTCCAGCTATTATTTGCCCCGTTGTACCATTCAATGGAAGAGAGGGGGAGTAAGATGCCTTCAGCGAAAAGGATATAATTAGAAAAAATAAAAAAAGAACATAACGCATAAACACTGAGCTATTACATGATGTCCATTGCCTTTACAAAAGCAGTAGTTTGAAAGGGTAGGATTAAGGTCAGCCATTCCCAATGTGAGAAAATAGCCCATCCCAATGCAGCAGTTGAAGCAAAGAATACAAGCCACCAGATGCCTTTTTGCTTATTTGTATTTTCCATAATTTTTTTTGCAAAACTAAGCTCCAAAAGGCAATTTTTGAAATTGTTATGCCCTGTTTTTCTCGTTCCGAATAACTGATTTTCACTATTTTTGATAATGTGTTTCGTACACACAATAGCCTGATTGCTTATACCCCGTGCCACGCCTCCAATTCAATATAAAATTCAAGACTGATTACGGTCAACGGCTACTTGTTGTTGGGAACTTACCTGTGCTTGGAAACGGGGTTCGGCAGAATGCCTGTTTAATGTCTTACTACGATGCAGAAACATGGCAATTAACTATTAACGCCCCAATAACGGGTCAAAAAACTTTTTTAAAGTACAAGTACTTATTGCAAAACCAGGATGGTTCAATTATTGCGGAGTGGGGCGATGACAGAGTTTTCAACCTAGCTCATTCAGCGTCTGTATTATTTTATGACACCTGGAATCATGCAGGGGATTATGAAAATGCTTTTTTTACTACCCCATTCCAAGAAGTTCTATTACCAAAGGCAAAAAAGATCTCTAGAAAAACGAAAAGTGAGGGTCCATATTTGTTTAGAGTGAAGGCTCCTTTACTTTCTGATAGTCGCCAAGTTTGTATAGTTGGTTCGAGTGCTCAATTGGGATATTGGGACACCAAACAGCCGATTCTTCTTACAAAGAAAGATAACTGGTGGGAAATACTAGTGGATGTTTCAGAAGATTCAACTTCTTTAGAATACAAGTATGGTATTTGGGATATTGTCAATAAATGTTTTATTGCATTTGAACAGGGTGAAAATAGAGTTCTTCCTAATTGGATTGATAACACGTTTGATCAAATCGTAATTCATGATGGGTTTATTCATAAAAAGGATGAAAAGTGGCGAGGTGCAGGTGTTTCGATTCCAGTTTTTAGTTTACGTACACAAAACAGTTTTGGAATTGGAGAGTTTTCCGATATCAAATTGTTAGTGGATTGGGCGCAGGCAGCTGGAATAAAACTAATCCAATTGCTCCCCATTAACGATACTATCGCTACAAATACATGGCTTGATTCTTATCCTTATGCGGCCATCTCAGCATTTGCATTACATCCTATTTATATAAATCTTGCTGAAATTGCCGGAACAAAACAAGCTAAGAAATTAAGGCAATTACGTAAAGTACAAGATCAATTAAATCAATTGGAGAAAGTAGATTACGAAGCGGTCTTACGTATAAAATGGGATTTTCTTTGGGAACTTTATCAGGATCAAGCAGATAGTTGTTTTGAAACCGATAGTTATAAGAGTTTCTTTAAGCAAAACAAAAATTGGTTAAAGTCCTATGCGGCTTTCTGCTATTTTAGGGACGAATTTGGAACTACTAAATTTGAGAAATGGCCAATTGCCAATCACTATTCTGAAGAGTTGGTAGATGAGCTTTTTAATAGCGGCAAGTCAAGGCGAAAAATAAATTTCTACTGCTTTGTTCAATTTTACCTTCATCAGCAGCTTATTGCTGCAGTTAATTATGCCCACCAAAAAGGGCTCGTCTTGAAAGGAGATATTCCAATTGGTATTTACAGATACGGAGTAGATGCATGGGTAGACCCTTCACTTTATAATATGGATTGGCAAGCGGGCGCGCCACCAGATGATTTTACTGCGATAGGCCAAAACTGGGGCTTTCCTACCTACAATTGGAAAAAGATGCAAGAGGATGGTTTTTCGTGGTGGAAACAACGGTTTGAACAAATGAGCCGTTATTTTGATACTTTTCGAATTGATCATATACTCGGTTTCTTTAGAATTTGGAGCATCCCCACACATGCAGTGCAAGGTATTTTAGGAAGATTTGTGCCATGTTTACCTATAGGAATAGATGAGTTTACTGCAAGAGGTATTCAATTTGATTATGCTCGTTTTTGCAACCCCTACATTACAGATGAAGTGCTTTGGGAAATTTTTGGCGAGCAACAGTTTATAGTTAAAGAACAATTTTTGTTGAAAGACCAAAATGGAGCGTGGATTATTTCACCTGCTTTTGATACCCAACTAAAAGTTGAAGAATATTTTGAAAATAATTCATCACATGGATTATCGACTAAAGTCAAAGAGGGACTGTTCGAGCTAATTGCAAATGTTCTTTTATTTGAAGAACCAGGTTCACATCAAAAGCAATTTCATTTCAGAATTAGTATAGATAAAACCTGGTCGTTTAAACAATGTGCTCCATATGTACGAGAGAAATTGATGGAGCTATATCATGACTATTTTTATCGAAGACAAGATCATTTTTGGTACCAGGAAGCCATGCAAAAGTTGCCTTTTTTAAAGGAGTCTACAAATATGTTAATCTGTGGCGAGGACCTGGGTATGGTTCCTCATTGTGTGCCAGATGTAATGCAACAAACAGGAATTCTAAGCTTGGAGATACAACGAATGCCAAAAGATCCTAACAAGTCATTTTTTAATCCTGCCGACTCTCCTTATCTGGCTGTAGTAACACCTTCTACGCATGATATGAGTACAATTAGAGGGTGGTGGGAGGAGAACAGGCAGCGTACGCAGTATTTCTATAATCATGAAATGCATCAATGGGGTGACGCTCCCCAGTTTTGTGAAGCATGGGTTAATCGCGCCATAGTGGAGCAACATTTAAATTCGCCTGCTATGTGGAGTATTTTCCAAATACAGGATCTCATGGGAATGAGCGAATTGATCCGAAGAAATAATCCGGGCGATGAAAGAATTAATGATCCAGCCAATCCGAAGAATTATTGGCAGTATCGGATGCATATCAAGGTGGAAGAATTAATAGAAAATACGGCTTTCACAACATTAATTAGGGATGCCATTGTAAATGCAGGCCGTGCATAACATGATTCCTCGAATTATCTTTGCATAAATCATCTTATGCAGGTTCGCTACTGGACGCACCAACTTAAATTTCGTTATCCTTTCACAATTTCAAAGGGAACTAAAACTCATCAACCCACGCTAATTGTTGAATTGTCATTAGGGAATTGGAAAGGATATGGGGAGGCCCCCTCCATTTCGTATTATCCAGAAAGTTCGCTAGAAAAGATGACTGCTCTTTTGGAAAGTAAAAAATTGGGTATAGAAAAATTCGCGTTTACTGATCCTGAGCGTTATTGGCATTATTTACATCACTTGATACCTGGCTCAAATTTTCTAATTGCGGCTTTAGATATTGCGGGATGGGATTTGTTTGGAAAAATGAAAAATAAATCTTTACAATCGATTTGGGGTATCAGTAATCAAGAGGGGCCTAAAACCGACTACACCATTGGAATAGACGCTGCAGCGAAAATGGCAATTAAAATGCAAGAACGCGACTGGCCCATCTATAAAATCAAAGTTGGCACTCCTGATGATCTTAACCTTCTGTCTTTTTTGCGTACAAAATCCGATAAACCTTTTCGTGTGGATGCAAATGCTGGATGGACCCTTGATGAGGCATTGGTCTTGATTCCAAAATTAAAGGAGCTGGGTGTAGAATTGATTGAGCAGCCACTTGCGAAAGATGATTGGGAGGGAATGCGCATTTTAAAAGAAATGAATTTGATTCCTCTTTTTGCAGATGAAAGTTGTGTTTCAGAAAAAGACGTAGTTAAATGTGCGCTCTTTTTTAATGGGATCAATATTAAATTGACAAAGTGTGGTGGTATTACTCCCGCAAAACGAATGATTACAGAGGCGCGTAATTTAGGTTTGCAAGTAATGCTTGGGAGTATGAACGAATCAACAATAGGTTCCGCAGCATTAGCGCAGCTCCATCCATTGGCAGATGCCTTAGACATGGATGGTCCCTTGTTGTTAGAACAAGATCTAGCGGCAGGTCTTCAATTTGATAATGGTCGTGTTATACTTTCAAATCAAGCTGGGCTTGGAATTCACTTTACCGGACTAATCAATAGTGAACATTAAGACCAATAAACTGTTTAAGAAGTTGTAAAAAATATAAGATGGCCTGGAAAAATCAACTTGAATTCATTAAGGCTTTGGAAGAAAGTGGCGAATTGGTTCGTATCAAAGAGTTTGTTGATCCGAAACTGGAAATAGCAGAAATAACTGATAGGGTAAGTAAATCTGGAGGTGGGGGAAAGGCGCTTTTGTTTGAGAATACCGGTACCAATTTTCCAGTTTTGATGAACGCATATGGGAGTGAACGACGCATGTGCATGGCGCTGGGCGTAGATCATTTAGATGCTGTGGCAAAAGAAATAGAAGAGTTGTTTCAACTATTGTCTTCTCCAAAAGAGAATATAATTGATAAACTCAAGTTGTTACCCAAGCTAGGCCAATTTGCGAGTTGGATGCCTAAAGTAATGAAGGGTAAAGGAGCTTGTCAGGAGTGTATAATAGAGAACCCTGATCTTTCCATGATTCCTGTTTTGACCTGCTGGCCAAAAGATGGAGGACCCTTTATCACCCTTCCTGTTATTCATACAAAAGATCCAGAAACGCAAAGTAGAAATGTAGGGATGTATCGAATGCAAGTGTTTGGGCCTACATTAACTGGAATGCACTGGCATAAACATAAAGTGAGTGCAAAGCATTTTTCCGCCTACAAAAAAAGTGGGAAACTGATGCCCGTTGCTGTAGCATTAGGAGGAGATCCTGTATACGCCTATAGTGCAACAGCTCCATTACCTGAAAATGTAGACGAGTACATGTTAGCTGGGTTTTTACGAAAAAAGAAAGTTGAATTGGTGAAATGTATATCGCAACCTGATATTGAAGTACCGGCCGATGCTGATTTTATAATCGAGGGCTATGTGGATCCCGCTGAGGACTTAATCTGGGAAGGCCCCTTTGGTGATCATACAGGATACTATTCCTTACCTGACTGGTATCCACGTTTTCATGTAACTGCTATCACGCATAAAAAAAATGCAATATACCCTGCAACTATAGTAGGCATTCCTCCTCAGGAGGATGCTTGGCTAGGAAAAGCCACTGAACGTATTTTTCTGGCTCCAATCAAAATGACGATGGTTCCAGAGATAAAAGACATGGATATGCCTGTAGAGGGAGTCTTTCACAATCTAGTTACTACGCAAATCGATAAAGAATATCCAGGACAAGGGCAAAAAGTGATGAATGCAATGTGGGGAGCCGGGCAAATGATGTTCAACAAGATTCTGGTGCTTGCAGACCAGGGGGTAAAGATCCAAGACTATTTATCGCTTGCTCAGTATGTATTTTCCAATCTTAATCCTGCTACTGATATTAGTTTTTCAACAGGACCGATGGATGTGTTGGATCACAGCTGTTCTAAGTTAGGATTTGGCGGAAAAATGTGTGTGGATGGTACAAAGAAATTAGAAGAGGAGGTAGATGAAAATTATAGGAATCCTAAATCACTTCCTGCATCTAAAGAAATTGAAGAACAATTGCTACAGCAATATCCAGAAATCAAAGCAGTATTTGCAGGGTTACTCGATAAAGGTATTTCTTGTATAATTCTATCTGTTAAGAAAGAAAAGCCAGGCCATATCCGACAACTTCATCATTCAATTGCTGCAGGCGCAAACATGCAAGCAATTAAAATGATCTTGTATGTGGAGCATACTGTTGAACCTTCAGATTTACCGACAAGTCTCTGGCGTTTCTGTAATAATCTAGATCCCAAAAGAGATTCTCATTTGTTTCAATCCGACTCTTATCCTTATGTAGCATGCTTGGGATTAGATGGTACTCGTAAAACCAAAGAATTGGATAATTTTCAAAGAGATTGGCCAAATATCATTGTGGCAGATGATGACACAATAAAAAAGGTAGACGAAAAGTGGAATGCATTAGGAATAGGCCCTTTCATACCATCTCCATCACTTAAATATAAATCCCAACTCTATGGGGAAGAAGCTGTCGTGGGCGCTTAAACTTTTTTTAATACTTTTTCTTTTTGTTGCTTTATTTCTTCCTGTAAAAGCCACTCAAGAGAAGGTACCGGTCAAACTACAAGTTGAAATAAACGGCATAAAAAGTTCGTCGGGTGTACTTCTTGTAAGTTTGTACAATCAGGCAAATGGTTTTCCCGATGTTCCTCAACTCGCGTATAGTAAGAGGGTAGCTAAGGCACAACGAGATGCTGTCACCCTCGAGTGGAGTTCAATTGCGCCAGGCACTTATGCAATAGCAGTATTGCATGATGAAAACGGAGATGGAAAAATGAATACAAACTTACTCGGAATTCCTTCCGAAGGATTTGGTTTCTCCAACAACAAGTTAGGAATTGCCGGGCCACCCAGTTTTCAACGTGCCAGTTTTGAAATAAAAAAAGCTGACACGAAAATTGTAATTAAGCTTCGTAACTAATCGAATCTTAACACTGCTCCAGTCCAGAGAACATAAAGGAAGACTCAATAGCAGCATTTTCATTGCTATCACTTCCGTGGATGGCATTTTCTCCAACTGAACTAGCATACAATTTGCGGATTGTGCCTTCTTCAGCAGCAGCTGGATTGGTTGCGCCAATCAGTTTTCTAAAATCTTCAACTGCATTATCTTTTTCTAAAACGGCAGCAATGATGGGACCGCTACTCATGAATTCAACTAATTCACCATAAAAGGGGCGCTCACGGTGTACCGCATAAAATTCACCAGCTTTTTCTTTTGAAAGCTTCAATAATTTTAAAGCTTTAAGTTGAAATCCTTCCTTGATGATGCGGTCTAGAATTGCTCCGCTATAGCCCTTTTTGAAAGCATCGGGCTTAATCATAGTAAAAGTACGGTTGCTCATTTTGATGTGTTTTAGCGGCGCAAAGGTAAGTGGATCTTTTCATACCTTTGATACATCGATGAAACCAATTTCAGCCCTTTATCAGTCCTTAGATACCCCACGTAACATTGTCATCACCACTCACCAAAAGCCAGATGCGGATGCAATGGGTTCCTCCTTATCCCTATTCCATTATCTAACAAAAAAGGGGCATCGTGTAACAGTTATTTCACCAACAAATTGGGCAGGCTGGATAGGTTGGATGAATGGGGCGGATCAGGTATTAAATTACGAGCAACAAACTGCTAAAGCAGATCTAGTATTGGATAATGCTGATTGGCTTTTCTGTCTTGATTTTAATGCTTTCCATCGCACAAAATCAATGGCTCTGAAATTGTCAAGTCTTTCTTGCACTAAAATTCTAATCGATCATCATCAAGAACCCGATGTGGCTTCTTTTGAATACGGTATTAGTGATACATCAAAAAGTTCTACTTGTGAAATGATCTATGATTTTATAGCTGCCACTAACGGACTTGAACTTCTTGATACAGCTATGGCGGAGTGCATCTATGCAGGATTGGTAGGGGATACTGGATCTTTTCGTTTTTCATCGGCCCATGCAGGGGTACATTCAATCGTTGCAGATTTAAAAAGAAGAGGATTGGATCATGGAAAAATTCACGAGGGACTTTATGATAATTTTCTGGAAAACAGACTTCGTTTTATTGGACATGTTCTATTAAACCGGATGGAAATTTTCTATGAATATAATACGGCTCTGATATCTATTCCCAAATCTGATCTTCTAAAATTCCATATCAAAACAGGTGACACAGAAGGATTAGTGAACTATCCACAATCCATTCAAGGAATTAAGTTTGTGGCACTGGTAATTGACCGAGATGAGGAAAGAAAATGGAGTTTTCGTAGTAAAGGTTCCTTTGATTGCAATACATTTGCCAGAACCTACTTTGAAGGGGGAGGACACTATAACGCTGCTGGGGGCAGAAGTAGTGAATCCCTAGAAGCCGCAGTGGCACGTTTTAAAGAGGTATTAAAATCACAACAATCTCTACATTAATTAACCAACTATGTCAACATCAATTCGGTTTGCTATTCTTTTAATTAGCACTGCTCTTTTTGTGTCCTGTAAGGGGCCTGCGTTTCAAAAAACCCCTGGTGGAATGCCTTATCAACTTTTTAGGAGTAAGGATACACAACAAGCAAGAGTAGGAAACTACATCAAACTTACCCTTACCCAACAAATCAACGATAGTGTTTATTTCACTACAGGTAATCGTCTGCCCTTATACATCCCAATTGCTCCACAATCTCAGCCTTATGACATTTCAGAATTATGGACGCTCCTGCATGTAGGCGACTCTGTAGCTGCTACACAAATGATGGACACATTTTTAAAACGTCTTCCTGCTGGAAATCTACCACCTGAATTCAAAAAGGGTGATCGAATTCTTACTTACATAAAAGTGTTAGGCATTTTTGAAAATGATAGCCTAAAAACTATTGATGAGAAAAAAGAAAATGATGCTTACGCAGCCAGAGAAAAAGGAGAAGTTGAAAAATTCATTGGTGCAAAACTTTCAAGCATTCAACGGACTCCTGCTGGGGCATACGTAGAGATAACAGAACCTGGAAATGGTGATTTTATCAAAAAAGGAGAATATGTATCTGTGAATTACACCGGCAAAACATTTGCAGGTAAAGTTTTTGATAGCAACACTGATTCAACTTTTAAACATATGGAACCACTTCGTTTTTCAGTTGGGGTGGGCCAGATGATCAAAGGATTTGACGATGCAATGCCTTTTTTGAAGAAAGGGGGCAAGGCTACTATATACATTCCTTCTATGTTAGGTTATGGTGCTGCACCTCCTCCAGGTGGCCCTATCAAACCCTATGACCATTTGTTGTTTGAAGTAACTGTATTAGATGTGCAGGCAAAAGCACCAGATCCTGCTAAGTAGATTAAACTGAACTAACCCTCTCTTAATATCGCTTTCGTATGAGTGAAACATCCTTACAGTATGATCAGGTTGTGACTGGCTGTAAGGATGTTTTTATTAAAAAAGCGTCCGATTACGGCACATCCTGGAGAGTCCTTCGAACCATTTCTGTGGTTGACCAGCTTTTTATAAAAGCACAACGGATTAGAACAATTCAGCAAAAGGGTAAGCAACTTGTTGATGATGATATTGCTGCAGAGTTCAAAGGAATTATTAATTATGGAGTGATTGGCTTATTACAACTTCAGCTTCCGGCTCAGGGAAAAGAGGAAATTCCTGTCACAGAGTTATCTTCTTTGTATGACTTGGAAATTAATAAAGCAAAGTCCTTGATGCTAAATAAGAATCATGATTACGGAGAAGCTTGGCGAGATATGAGTCAGGAAAGTTTTGTTGATCTTATCTTAATGAAACTACAGCGAATCAAGCAGATACTTGCCAACGACGGTAAAACTATTATTAGCGAAGGTATAGATGCTAATTATTTGGACATTATTAATTACGCCGTATTTGCTTTGATTCTACTATGAGGGGGATCCGTCTTTTCATACGCTATTTTGTAAGCATTTTATTTGTTTTTTCTGGTCTCATTAAAGCTAATGACCCAAAAGGTCTTAGTTTTAAAATGCAAGAATTTTTTGAGGTTTGGGGCGTTTATGGCTTGAATGATTACACGTTATACCTCGCAGTTGTTTTAAATACTGCTGAAATTGTTTTGGGTGTTGCACTTTTTTTAAAGTGGAAACCTTCTTTTACGAATCAAGCGATTTTAGGTTTAGTGCTTTTTTTTACTTTTTTAACGGGCTATACCTATTGGACCGGGTTGCCTAAGAATTGTGGTTGTTTTGGAGATTGTCTACCCTTAACTCCACAAATTTCATTTTTCAAAGATGTGGCTTTGACGCTTTTGCTACTTATTTACATATTCATTCATAAGAAAGACCCCTCGTCCAAGCCCATTCTTTCGTATAGTGGTTTTTACAGTTTCTTTTCTGGGTTCCTAATCGTCTTACTTCAAATTTATCTGTTGGCGCATCTTCCCATTTTAGATTGTCTTCCATTTAAAGAAGGTGCGGATTTAATAGAAGGAAGAAAAGTTCCTTCAAATGCTGTACCTGATAGCACTGTCATCTATTTTACTTACCAAAAGGGAAGGGAGTTAGTTCGTTTTGCCGCCAGTGATTTTCCTTCCGATTTTAATAGCGAAACGTACAGGTTCGTAAAACGAGAAGACCAAATTATTAGAAAAGGAAAGAACATGGAGCCCCCCATTAAAGGCTTTTATCTTACCGGTGTTACCAATATTGATTCAACGGATATTATTCTTCAGTTGCCTTCTGCAATTTTAATTTTTTCCGAAAAGACAACTGATTTAAAAGAAAACTTTTCTGCATTAGACCGCCTTTCCTTACAAGAGTATTACCCTGCCATTCCTGTTTTTATCGTTACAGCCCAGTTTGAAGAAACGCGAAAATTACTTTCCTCTTCGCGTTTTTCCGGTTGGCCAGTTTTTAAATGTGACTTAAAAACAATACAAACAGCTGCCAGGACAAGTCCTTGTATCTATTTACTCTCGAAAGGCAAAGTTGTTAGAAAAAAAGCTGCAGTCGACTTCTAGGCTAACTTAGTGTACTACCACTTCGTTGACAATTACCGATCCCAAAAAGGCATTTACTTTTTGTATCACAGTTTCACGTTGATAAATTAATTCATTTCGAAGGGGGCCTACTTTGGTATGGATATGTAATTTATTTCCGTGTATTCGAACTTGGTCAGTGTAGCGAGCAATGGTTTTACCCATAATAGTCTCCCAGGCATCTTGAATTTGCAAGGCAAGCATTTCGTCTTTAATTCTACTTTCCTTTAAAAAAACTTGTAAAGCCTCTGAGAGTGAGTAGGTGGACATAAAACAAAGTTAAGCGCCTGCAATTTCAAATATCTCGTAAGGCACATTAATCTTTTTGAGATGAAAATGAAGTTTTTCAGAAGAGGTGTGAGACAAAAATACTTGGGAACGAACTTGATTACATACTAATTGTAAAAGATTTTCTATTCTGGAATCATCTAATTTTTCAAAAAAATCATCTAGCAACAAAAGGGGAGGATTTGATTGGTTGTTGTCTAATAATTGAAGAGCGGCCAATTTTAATGAAAATAATAAGCTTTTTCGCTGTCCCTGTGAGGCAATCTGTTTAAATGGGTGGTCTTGGAATAAACATTCCAGGTCATCACGATGTACACCTTTAGTGGTGCGTTGGAGATATAGATCTTTACTCCTGCTCATTTTTAAGAGCCCACTGAAATCTGTCTTTTCAAGCTCACTTTTATAAACCAAGCCTAGTAATTCCGTGTTCATTTTTTCAGGCGAACTAGCTAATTGCTGGTAAATTCCCCTGGCCAGCGGGATTAAATCTTCTAAAATTTTCTTTCTCTTCTCAAATATCAATAACCCGTAGGGGACTAACTGTTGATCTAGTACGTCAAGAAGTGGATCTTCAAAAAGTCTTTTTGCTGCCATTTCTTTTAACAAGGCATTACGCTGCTGTAACAGTCGGTTGTAGGAGAGTAAGTGGTGGAGGTAGGATGTGTCCAATTGTGAGATTAATTGATCAATAAATACTCTGCGGTCTCGACTCTCTCCTGTGATCAATTGAATATCATCTGGGGCAATTAATACAATAGGATACTGTCCAATATGTTCGGTGTTGCGGGGTAGAATGTTCCCATTAATCAAAATCTCTTTTTTACCATTTTCCCGGTATATGCAACTCACTTCATCGATCTTTCCATTTTTTTCAAATATTCCTTGGATACGGAAGCCCTGCTGACCAAAATGAACCGATTGTAAATCTGTTTTGCCAAAATAGCTTTTGGTTAACCCCAGGTAGTGTATTGCGTCTAAAAGATTGGTTTTCCCAACTCCATTTTTTCCTGTAAATCCAATAATTCGTTTAGAAAAAGTAAGTCTTTTTTCTGGGTAGTTTTTAAACTGGAAAAGGGCTATTTCTCGGAGCTGACTCATGACAGACTGCAATTTACCTAATATGGGGTCTTTCCCTTATTTTTGCGACTCAAAATTGAACCTCGTGAACAGCAAATTCTCCAAGGAAACCTACCTCTATTGGTATGAGCTGATGCAGTTAATCAGGCAATTTGAACTGATGGCGGAAGAGAAGTATAAAATGGAGGGGAAAATAAGAGGATTCTTTCATGCTTATGTGGGGCAAGAAGCAATTGCTGCAGGTTGTATGACGGCCACCAAACCATCTGACCTTTTCATTACAGCTTATCGTGATCATGGATTGGCTATTGCAAAAGGAGTTACAGTTAATAGCTGTATGGCAGAATTATACGGTAAGGCAACAGGGTGTGCGAAGGGAAAGGGTGGAAGTATGCACTTCTTTAGCAAGGAAAATAATTTCTACGGCGGACATGGAATTGTTGGAGCACAAATTGGAACTGGAGCCGGTCTAGCTTTTGCTGAACAATATCGCAATACAGACAACGTCGTACTCGCTTTTTTTGGTGATGGTGCTGCACGTCAAGGTATGCTACACGAAACTTTTAATTTGGCTATGCTTTGGAAGCTACCTGTTGTATTTATTTGCGAGAACAATAACTACGCAATGGGAACCTCCATTCAGCGGACTTCCAATGTTATTGATATTTACAAATTAGCTGACGCGTACGAAATGCCAGCAGACATTATAGACGGGATGAGTGCGGAGGCTGTACACAACGGAGTGAGTCGTGCTGTAAATCGTGCACGTGAGAAAGGAGGTCCAACTTTACTAGAAATAAAAACATATCGTTATAAAGGGCACTCCATTAGTGATCCTCAGAAATACCGTAGCAAAGAAGAGGTAGACGATTATAAATCTAAAGATCCTATTCAGCTGGTATTAGGGACTATTTTGCAAGAAGGAATGGCTTCACAAGAAACAATTGAGCAGATCAACCAACGTGTAGATCAAATGGTTGCTGCTTCTGTTCAATTTGCTGAAGAGAGTCCTTGGCCAGATGATAGTGAAGTTTTAAAAGACATTTACATTGATCCTGCGTACCCCTTCATCACAGACTAATTCATTATAATACTTCTAATCTTTTTAATATGACAGAATCGCAACAACCTTTATCCCCGGTAATTAACATCTGGAACAAATACAGCAAACAAATCAGCTTGTTTGCATTAGTGATAATTGCTTTGGTAGCCGCTTGGTATTCTTATCAACAATTTTATCAGCTTCCCAGAGAAAAGAAAGCTTTAGAAGCAATATTTCGTGCGGAAGAGTACTACCGAAAAGATTCTATTGCCCTTGCCTTAAATGGTGACGGTCAAAATTTAGGCTTTATTAAAGTCATTGAAAAGTATAGCGGCACACAAACTTCAAACTTAGCTTGTTTTTATGCGGGCAGTTGTTATCTGAAGTTAGGAGACAACGCCAAAGCAATTTCTTACCTTGAAAAATTTAGTACCTCTTCAAAAATAACACAGGCAAGAGCCTACAAGTTACTTGGGGATGCCTATGCTGATAGTGGGAAAAATGATAAAGCATTAGAGTTTTACAAAAAGGCCGCTTCTCATTTTGAGCAAGATGAAGTTAATTCTCCCGAGTACTTGTTTATGGCTGCTTATTTTGCTGATCAGGTGATAAAAAACACATCAGAAGCGACTTCGCTTTATGAGCAGATTAGAAAAAAGTACCCACGTAGTCAGCAATCTTTTGATGCAGAAAAGAACTTAGCCAGACTAGGAGTATATTCTTCTAACGATTAATATAAAGTTTATTGAACGTCCAGCTTTTCATACCCTGTTTTGTTGATCAGCTGTATCCTGATACCGCTTTTAACATGATTAAAGTGTTAGAGAAAGCGGGCTGTACCGTTACTTACAATTCCAGACAAACGTGTTGCGGTCAAGCTGCATTCAACGCAGGTTACTGGGAAGAGTCAAAAGCAGTTTGTCAAAAGTTTATCAGCGATTTTAACGGGACCGATCCAATAGTTGCACCCAGCGCTTCCTGCGTTGGATTCGTTAAAAATTATTACTCCAGATTGTTTGATAATTCGTCGCTGCACCATGAAGTACAGGAAATGAAGCAACGGATTTTTGAATTTTCTTCTTTTCTCTGTCATCAACTTGGTGTGACTCAGTTTGGTGCTCAACTAACTGGGCTGGCAACCTATCATGATTCCTGCGCTGGCTTGCGCGAATGTGGGATAAAAGAGGAGCCTCGTAAGCTGTTAAAAAATGTAGGAGGACTTGAGTTAGTGGAGATGAATGAAACGGAAACTTGTTGTGGATTTGGTGGAACCTTTGCTGTCAAATATGAAAATATTTCAATGGCCATGGCGGAGCAAAAAGTAGAAAATGCCCTGGCCACAAAAGCGAACTATTTAATTTCAACAGACCTTTCTTGCCTGATGCATCTCAATGGGTATATTCAGCAAAAAGGGTATTCTATTAAACCGTTGCACCTCGCAGACGTGTTAGCTTCTGGTTGGTAAAACTGATAGTTATGGCATATTGGCTTTTAAAATCAGAACCCTTCAAATATTCTTGGGATCAGTTAGTAAAAGACAAGCGCACCCATTGGGATGGCGTTAGAAACTATGCAGCTCGTAATAATTTACGAGCGATGAAGAAGGGCGACTTGGCTTTTTTTTACCATAGCAATGAGGGCGTTGAAATTGTAGGAATCGTAAAGATTTGCAAAGAGCATTATCAAGATCCAACAACTACAGAAACAGCCTGGGTTGTTGTTGATGTTAGTCCTGTTAAGAAATTAAAGAGAACAATTCCGCTGTCCGAGATAAAAGCAGAGAAGAAATTACAAAATATGGCTCTTTTGAAACAAAGTCGTTTATCTGTTCAGCCAGTTACAGCGGAAGAGTGGGAGATAATTCTTCAACTAGCCGATCAGTAATTTTTCAGTTCAATTTCTGATTCGTGAAAATGGATACCGAGCGCTTTTAGCTTCGGTAAAACGGCTTTGTAAATAATGGAGTGCATCGGCACTTTTAATCCTTTCATTTGCAATTCTCCTTTCAAAAACGAAACAGCTGCTAAAGCAAGTGGAAGCCCCACTGTTTTAGCCATCGCGGTATGCATTGCATCATCTCCCTCGATATCCAACGTAACTACAAGTTGTTTAATTTCTCCACCTAATTCATAGATTATTTCATGTTGCATCACAACACGGTCTTTGTCCAATGTTTCCATTTTTAGATTTTTCTCCAGACATTCTTGCAAAAAAGTGGCTGGTGAATATTCATTCTTTTGTGCAATCGAGCCCGAATCCATAAAACCCAATGATTGAAATAACTGAGCGAGCTGGCTATCATTTTCAATCATCTGATTAAAGTCACTCAGCAATTTATTCGCTTCCAAAAATTGTTGCACCAGTTCTGCATAGGTTGTGTTTCTATTAACAAGAATGGGGTTATTCTGAGTAAATCCTAATTGAATAAGACGATGCCAACCTTTTATAAAATTGGGGTGCCGCAATGTGGTTCTGATGAAAGTTGTAGTGTTGTCAAGTCCATATAATTCCAAGTAGGAAAGTGAATCCCGATTAGGGTACCACGCCAACGATTCTGCATGTTGAATCGTTACTGGTCTAATTTCCGCAAATAACTCCTCTGTGCTTAATTGGACTGTTTTGTTATTCCATCTATACAAAGCCCCATTTTTTCCGGCTTGAACCACATTAGCTGGATTCCAGCTTATTTTATAATGCCAAGGGTTGTTATCGGAATCAGTTGCAACCAAACCTCCACAGTGTGAAATGAAAGATAAAATGTTACCGCCCTTTGCTTTTATCTCATCCACTAATGCCATTGCACTCATATGGTCGATTCCGGGATCTAAGCCCATTTCATACAAAAAGAGCAGGCCCTTTTTCTCAATTTCAGAAGCTAATTGCTTTACATCTTCATCAACGTAAGAAGCCGTAAATAAGCTGTGGCCTAGTAAAAGACAATCATTTGCAACCAGGATGTGCAAGTGAGGAGGCAGTAGTGAAATCACCAAGTCTGCCTGACCAATTAATGCTCGACGGGGAGCATCTTCAGTCACATCTAATTTGACGCCTTCCCCCCAAGTAGAACCACCAACTTTCAGCTTTGCAGCAGACAAATTTGCATCCGCCACCTGTACTTTCCATGAAAATTGAGGTGCCTGAGAAAGAAGAAATTCAATCAGCACCGTTGCACTTTTCCCAGCCCCCAAAATCAGGATCGTTTTCATAGGCCAAATATCCCCTTTTTTTAATTAACACTAGTGGATAAAATAGCTCTCAAATGGGGTCATTTTTACTGGGAAATAAGGGTTTAAAAAGGTAGATTTGCAGACCTTTATTCATAGAGAAAAAAGGTCTTTTCAAACCCTCAGAAAAACATGGAAGATTTACAGAATCCACTTGAAACAAATGATCATAATCGGATCATTCCTGTTCACATCGAAGAGCAGATGAAAACTGCTTACATTGACTATTCCATGTCTGTAATTGTGGGTAGGGCTTTGCCTGATGTCAGAGATGGTTTAAAACCAGTTCACAGACGGGTTCTGTATGCCATGAATGAATTAGGCCTGAATCATAACAAAGCCTATAAAAAGTCTGCACGTATTGTCGGAGAGGTTCTTGGTAAATATCACCCGCACGGTGATTCATCCGTTTATGATGCCATGGTTCGTATGGCACAGGAATGGAGTATGCGCTACACGCTTGTTGATGGTCAAGGAAATTTTGGTAATCAGGATGGCGATGGACCAGCGGCCATGCGTTACACGGAGGCTCGATTGGAAAAGTTATCTGAGCACATGTTGGATGATATTGAAAAAGAAACAGTAGACTTCCAATTGAACTTTGACGACTCAGAAGAGGAACCAACGGTTCTTCCAACTCGAATTCCTCAACTGCTTGTGAATGGCTCAAGCGGAATTGCAGTTGGAATGGCCACCAATATGATGCCACACAATTTAGGTGAGGTTATTGATGGCTGTATAGCTCTTGTTGATAATAGAGAAATCACGATAGATGAGTTGATGCAGTTTGTGAAAGCACCCGATTTCCCAACGGGTGGGGTAATCTATGGAATGGAAGGTGTTAAAGCTGCTATGCATTTTGGAAGAGGCAGAGTAGTAGTACGTGGAAAATCTAGTGTAGAAACAAAGGCTGGAGGAAGAGAGCAGATAATCATAACAGAAGTTCCGTATCAAGTGAATCGAGATGCGCTCACCAATAGAATTGGTGAGCTCGTTAATGACAAAGTGATAGAAGGTATCACACACGTCAATAATGAATCAAACCAAAAAGAAGGAACGCGTATTGTTATTGAGCTGAAAAAAGATGCGATCGCTAATGTAATTATCAATCAGCTCTACAAGCACACGGATCTTCAAACATCTTATGGCATCAATAATGTTGCGATTGTCAGAGGCAGACCAAGAACATTAAATCTCAAAGATCTAATTCAGGAGTTTGTTGATTTTAGACATGAGGTTGTTGTTCGCAGAACAAAATTTGAATTAGGAGAAGCTCAAAAAAGAGAACATCTCTTAAAAGGATATTTGATAGCGCTGGATCATTTGGATGAAGTGATTGCGTTGATTCGTAGTGCTGCTACTCCAGAAATCGCAAAAGATAAACTGATTTCAGCGGGATGGGGCTTAGATGAGATTCAGGCAAAAGCCATATTGGAATTGCGATTACAGCGTTTGACCGGCATGGAGCGCGATAAAATTCGCGAGGAATATGATGAGCTGATGAAATTGATTCAATCGCTTGAGGAGTTACTAAATGACCAGGCTAAACGTTTTGAGGTAATCAAAAAAGAGTTATTGGAGATTAAAGAAAAGTATGCCGATGAAAGAAAGACAGAAATAACCTACCTGGACGACGAAGTAAAGATTAAGGATCTGATTAAAGAAGAGGATGTTGTCATAACGATCTCTCATCTTGGTTATATCAAGCGCACTCCTGCAGAAGAGTATCGCTCCCAACGCAGAGGCGGCAGGGGGGTCATTGGCGGACGCACGCGAGATGAAGATTACATTGAGCATTTATTTGTGGCCTCTACTCACCACACGATGCTTTTCTTTACTGAAAAAGGAAGAGTATATTGGTTGAATGTATATGAAATACCTGAGGGTGAAAAAACTGGAAAGGGTAGAGCAATTCAAAATTTAATGCAATTGCCGCCCGATGATAAGGTAAGAGCCATTTTGGATGTTAAAGATTTAAAAGACGAAGCTTTTGTACAGTCGCACTATATCGTTCTTTGTACAAAGAAAGGAGTAATCAAAAAGACAGCGCTTGAAGATTTTAGTCGTCCTCGTCAAACGGGTGTTAATGCAATCACGATTGTTGAAGGAGATGAACTATTACAAGCCCGTCTCACCGATGGCAACTCAGAAATTATGATGGCGGTTAAAAGTGGAAGAGCTATTCGATTTGCAGAAGAAAAAGTGAGACCCACTGGTCGTGGAGCAATTGGGGTGGCCGGTATTGAAGTTGATGACTCTAGCGATGAAGTAGTGGGTATGATCTGTGTCAACCCAACTGAACAAAATACAAGAACTGTTTTGGTTGTTAGTCAAAAAGGGTATGGCAAACGAACACCAATTGATGAATACCGATTTACCAACCGAGGCGGTAAAGGAGTGAAAACGATTAACGTTACAGATAAGACAGGAAGTTTGGTGGGTATTTTGGACGTATCGCCTGAAGAAGATTTGATGATTACTTGTAAAAGCGGCGTAACGATACGAATGCCTGTAAGCGGTATTAGTGAACAGGGTCGTGCTACGCAGGGTGTTAAATTAATAAGACTAGACGATGGGGATGATATTGCTGCTATCACAAATCTAAATGATAGAGAAGAAGAGCCTGCCGCTGATGCTGAATCACAGCCAGAAGAAACCCAGTCATAATAACAAAAACATTTAATTGTAACTTTAGAATTCAACCTACTTGTATGAAAAATAGCTTGCTTGCATTTTTTGGCTTATTTGTTTTTACAACTTTGTGGAGCCAGAACTACGACCCTGTTAAAACATTAGTCATGCTGAATCAGTTGGAAAAAGCAAAAACTGATTTAGATAAATCCTTTACAAACGCGAAATATACAGTAAAGCCAGAAGCATTTATCTTGAAAACTACTGTGTATGCTGGTGTTTCAGGTTTGGAAGGAAAAAAAGATACGCCGCTCGGCTTACAACTAATCGAAGAGGCAGATGCTGCTTTTTCAAAATATAAAGAAATGGATCCCAATTTGTCTTTGATTGGGGAGCCGATTTACCAAAATGGTATCATCACTTTGTATTCCAATTATTACACATTTGGTTTTAACGATTATAATAATAAAGAATACGAGAAAGGTCTTGGCAAATTGAAAAAAGCAATTTTCTATTCTGATCTTTTAATCAAACAAAAGGTTTTAACCTCAACGCTGGATACAAATGTTTTAATTCTTGCAGCCATTACTGCCGAAACAGGGGGATTTAAAGATGAAGCTGCAGTGTACTACACAAAACTAGCAGACGCCAAAGTAGGAGGAGACGGATATGAGGGTGTTTATCGTTATTTGGTGACCTATCACTTTGGTAGAAAGGATATGGAGAGCTTTGAAAAATATAAGAAGCTAGGCAAAGAGGTTTATCCAAAGAGTGATTACTTTGATTTTGACAAGGTAGACTTTGCCGTAGGCCTTGTTAACACATTCCAGGAAAAACTAAAGGCAATTGACGAAGTATTAGCGACCGACCCTACAAATTTTAAAGCTAACCAAGTACTCGGTGAAATCATTTTTGATACGCTGAACCCGCGTGACGAAGAAGGAGCGATTTTACCAGAAAATTTCAATGAGCTAGAAAAGAAAATGGTAGATGCATTCACCAGATCGGCCAAAGCAAAGGCAGGTAATGAAATTCCATACCTATACATTGGCGATCATTTCATCAATAAGGCTGCACGTGTCAACGCAAAGAGGGACAAGCACGCCCAGGACATAAAAGCAAGAACGAAGCCTGGCACCATGGCTTCAAAAGAAGATGTGGCAAAAAGAGATGCATTGGATAAAGAGTATGGTGATACTATGGACGGTGCAAGAGAGCCATATTTAGCAGCTGCAGGTATTTTTTCCGAAAGAGGTGAAAAGAGTGAGCTAGAACCCAGAGATAAACAACAGTACAAGAAGGTTTGCGGATACCTTTCTGACATTTACGGTTTCAAAAAGGCGATGGCAGGCAAGGCGAAAAATCTAACCGACAAAGCAAAATGGGAGGCTGAAGAAAAGAAGTGGAATGACCGTTACGAGACCATTAAGAACTAATTAAACAGAAGCCACCTTAGGGTGGTTTCTTTTACGAATACCTATTTAACATAATATAAATTATAGGAATAAATAGACTAATAAAGCAGCCGGGTCTTAATCGTTGCCGGAACCTCCTTGAGCAAGGATTGTGCTTTTGAGGATAGTTTATGATCAATATCTAGCACAACATATCCAATTAAATCATTGGTTTTCAAATATTGACCAACGATATTTACATTATTACTTGAAAGGGAAGTATTGATTGCTGATAAAACACCCGGAACATTTCGATGGATATGTAAAATCCGGTGGGCGCCTTCCTGAGGTGGCAGTGCCAAAGCCGGGACAGTATGCGAACCAAAACTGATACCGCGTTCCAAATAATTGAAGAGTTTATGACTAACATCTTCTCCAATGTTCTGCTGGGCTTCCTCCGTACTGCCTCCAATATGTGGAGTTAGGATAACATTAGGCAAATTTTGAAGGGGTGACAGGAATTGATCTCCATTTTTTTCAGGCTCATTTGGAAAGACATCAATTGCAGCGCCTCCAATTAGTTCTTCAGCTATCGCTTTAGATAATGCATCAAGGTCAACAACTTCTCCACGTGCATAATTTATCAATATGGCTCCTTTTTTAAAGGAGCGAAAAAGGCCTTTATTAATTAAATTCTTAGATTGTTTTGTTTCGGGGATATGTAAGGTTACAATATCGGACTGGCCCACAAGCTCTTTTAATGTCCGACACTCCTGCGCATTTCCGAGGGGTAACTTCTTCTCGATATCAAAAAAAAGTACCCGCATACCCATAGATTCAGCCAATACACTCACCTGGCTGCCTATATTTCCATAACCTACAATGCCAATAGTCTTACCTCGTAATTCATAGCTATTTTTAGCTTCTTTCATCCATATTCCCGCGTGTGCAGCTTTATTTTTTTCAGGGATCCTTCTTATTAATAGTATAGAAGCGCCAATAACTAGTTCAGCAACAGATCGAGTATTTGAATAAGGAGCATTGAAAACAGCGATTCCTCGCTTGGTGGCGGCCTGAAGATCTACTTGATTTACACCAATACAAAAACAACCAATGGCCTGTAATTTTTTAGCTGCAGCTAATACTTTTTCGCTGATTGTAGTTTTAGAACGAATACCTAATATATGTACGTCTTTTATCGCGTCTATTAATTGTTGCTCCGTTAATGCACGACTGATTTTTTCGATTTGAACATAGCCATTGGAACGGAAATTTTTAACTGCCGCTTCACTGATATTTTCAAGAAATAAGATTTTAATCTTTTCTTTTGGATAGCTGGTTAAATTCTTCAATGACATATACAACAAATATATTACCAAATTGTCGGAGTCCCTACCTTTGAGCGATTTCAAAAATTTCTATTTGAATGCGCCTAACGCTTGTTTGTTTCTTCGCACTGACGACGTTTTTGATTGCATGCAGTCTGAAAGAATCATCCGTTTCTTCTGGGCTACCCTACATTCCCCCACCCTTGTCTAAATTAGAACAGTGGAAAAAAAATAGACTTTCCAAACAAATTCAAGCTTACTTCCGAGAGTCACTACTTCGTTATCCTGGTGCTTTCAATGGTGGTATTTTAGTTGCAAAAGGCGGGCATGTTTTATATGAGAACTACCAAGGTTTTAAAGATCTGCCGCAAAAAAAGGATCCACTTGATGAAAGCGCTTCATTGCATATTGCGTCAACGAGTAAAACATTTACAGCCATAGCGATCCTTCAACTGATTCAGGAAAATAAACTATCTATCGCAGATAAGGTCGAGTCTTTTTTTAAAGGGTGGCCCTACCCGGGTATTACTATAAAAGATCTTCTGAATCATCGAAGCGGACTACCTAATTATGTCTACTTTATGAAACCTGCTGCTACAAACCATATAAAGGGTGCAGTAACAAATACGGAAGTCATCAACTATATTATCAAAAATAAACCGCCTCGTCACGCTGCACCTAATTCACATTTTGAATACTGCAATACTAATTATTTATTATTAGCAAGCATATTAGAGAAAGTTACTGGTCTTTCATACCCAGTATACTTGCAAAAAGCTATTTTCAATTTCTTGGGAATGAAAAATAGTTTCGTTTTTCAACCTGCTGATTCAAACCGCGCAACATTTTCATACGACTATACAGGTCGATCATGGGCATTTGATCATTTGGATTTAACCTACGGAGATAAAAATATTTACAGTACGCCTCGTGACCTTTTAAAGTGGGATCAGGCTTTGTATACGCAACAACTAGTTGGAGATTCAATGTTAAAAGCTGCCTTTACACCCTATAGTTTTGAAAGGCCTGGTCAAAATAATTACGGATTGGGGTTTCGGTTAAAACTCCTTCGCAATGGTAAAAAAGTAGTTTACCATTTTGGAAGGTGGCATGGTAATAACGCAGCTTTTGCACGATTAACGGATGAAAAAGTGACAATTATCATTCTAGGAAATAAGTTTAATCGTCAGATCTACTCGACTGCTACCCGCTTATACGGTCTTTTTGGTCCTTATAACAATGAATTTATAGGTGAGGACGAGTAATGGATTTCGTTTCAGAATTTCGGAACTTTAATCCATGAAAATATTTTCAGCAGAAGAGATTCATGCTTGGGATGAGTATACTATTAGAGAAGAACCCATCAGATCGATTGATTTGATGGAACGAGCTGCTGCACGATGTGCAACTTGGATTGAAGAAAATTTTTCCGCATATACCTCATTCAATATTTTTTGTGGCAAAGGCAATAACGGTGGTGATGGTTTAGCAATTGCACGGTTGTTAGCAGAAAAAGGGAAAGAAGTTCAAATTCACATATTGGAATTTGGATTTCCTGGTACGGATGATTTTCAACAAAATCTTGCTAGACTACACCAGTATCCTACTGTGCAGATTCAATATATCCAACAAGAAAATCATATTTATCCTATCCGGGAAGAAGCAGTCGTTATTGATGCATTATACGGATCCGGCTTGAATCGCAAGCTAGAAGGGCTTTCAGCTCAACTGGTACAACAGATTAATTTCGCTTCTAATCCAATATTATCAATCGATATTCCTAGTGGACTTTTTTGCGATCGATCCTCAAAAAACAATATTTCAATAGAGGCAGATTATACACTCAGCTTTACAAACAAATTGGCATTTTACGTTGCTGAAAATGAATCTAAAATAGGTGAAGTTCATTTACTTGATATCCAACTTCACCCATCTTTTTACAAGTACACACACAGTCAATTTCAAACAATCGAAAAAGATTCAATTATTCAGCTCCTAAAAAAAAGGCAGCGGTTTTCACACAAGGGAAATTTTGGTCATGGTCTATTGATCGCAGGAAGTATTGGAAAAATGGGAGCAGCTGTTTTAGCAGCGCAAGGCGCATTAAGAGCAGGTATTGGTTTGTTAACCTGTCAAATCCCAGGCCATGGATATCAGATTATGCAATCATGTTTACCAGAAGCAATGGTGAATATAGATTCAAAAGAAGCGCATATTTCTAGTTTCCCGACCAATCTCTCCCCTTTTAATGCAATTGGGATAGGTCCTGGTATTGGGCAAAGTAGTGATACGATAGGTATGCTAGAATCACTATTAGATAAATATAAATCTCCGATTGTACTTGACGCCGATGCCCTAAACATAATCTCTTCAACTCCCCTTTTATTTAAAAAAATTCCTGCAAATTCAATTCTCACACCTCATCTTGGTGAATTCAATCGATTATTTGGTGCATCTGAAAATGATTTTGATTCTATTCAGGTTGCCATACAAAAAGCAAAAGAGCTGAACGTTTTTATTGTTTTAAAAGGTCATCACAGTTTTATTGCCAGTCCCTCCGGAGTTCATATTTTCAATACTTCAGGTAACCCAGGTATGTCAAGAGGAGGATCAGGAGACGTGCTTACAGGAATTTTGACCTCTTTATTAGCGCAGGGCTATCCTTCAGATCAAGCTGTAAAAATTGGGGTCTATCTTCATGGCTTAGCTGGCGATATTGCTGCACAAGAACACAGCGAACAGGGAATGAGCGTTACCGATTTAATTCAATCGATAGGAGCTGCATGGAAACAGTTGATTTTCAGAAATTAAAGCTCTAACTACCCTCCCTAATTACCCATAAAAACATAGGAAAAATTGCTCCAATTTAGAGGCTAGATGCCTATCTTTGCCGGCCGGTAAAACGGAACGAAATGTACCTTTTACCTCTTCATTAAAAGATCACATTAAACCGAACTGCTGAAACAAATTTTATGGAAAAACTGATTTATCTGGTGCCCGTGTTTGGCCTGATCGGCTTGATTTACACCCTAGTAAAGTTTAATTGGGTTTCTAAACAAGATGCAGGTACTGATCGTATGAAAGAGATCAGCAATTACATTGCCGAAGGTGCAATGGCATTTTTAAAAGCTGAATGGAAGATTCTTGGCTACTTTGTTGTTATTGTAGGTATTCTTTTGGCTCTCATGGCCAGTACTAATCCTCACTCACACTGGTCAATTGCTGTGGCATTTGTTGTGGGAGCTGTGTTTAGCGCAACTGCAGGATATATAGGCATGAAAGTGGCTACTAAAGCAAATGTTAGAACTGCGCAAGCAGCCCGTACAAGTCTTAGTAAAGCACTGCAAGTTTCATTTACTGGCGGTGCCGTCATGGGACTTGGGGTTTCAGGTTTAGCCGTGCTTGGTCTTGGTGGACTTTATATCATCTTAAAGCAGGTATTTGCTCCAGACGCTGCAGTCAATTCAGATGAAATGATTCGCACCATCGAAGTATTGACAGGTTTCTCATTAGGAGCTGAATCAATTGCGTTATTTGCCCGCGTAGGTGGCGGTATTTATACTAAAGCTGCAGACGTAGGTGCTGACTTGGTAGGTAAAGTAGAGGCTGGAATTCCTGAGGACGATCCTCGTAATCCAGCAACAATTGCTGATAACGTAGGTGATAATGTTGGTGACGTAGCAGGAATGGGTGCAGACCTATTTGGTTCATACGTTGCAACAGTTCTAGCTACAATTGTTTTAGGTCAACAGACTGTAGTTGTATTTGGCACCGATATTTTAGGCGGATACTCCCCTATTGTATTACCAATGTTAATTGCTGGTGTAGGAATACTTTTCTCAATTATTGGTACTTGGTTTGTACGCGTAAGTGATGCAGCTGGTATTAATACGGACAATGTTCAAAAAGCATTGAACATGGGAAATTGGGGTTCAATTGTACTAACAGCAATCGCCTCAGCTGCACTTGTTTATTATATTTTGCCAGAAGCAATGGAACTTAGAGGTTTCATTTTTACTAAATGGGGCGTTTTAGGTGCCATTGGTGTAGGCCTTGCAGTTGGTGCATTGATGAGTATTATCACAGAGTATTATACTGCAATGGGTAAAAGACCTGTTCTATCCATCATCAGACAATCTTCAACTGGTCATGCAACAAATGTTATTGGAGGATTGGCTGTTGGAATGGAATCTACCTTCTTACCTATTTTAGTTTTAGCTGCTGGTATTTTTGGATCCTATCAATTTGCTGGATTATACGGAGTTGCTATCGCTGCAGCTGGTATGATGGCAACAACAGCAATGCAATTAGCAATTGACGCTTTTGGTCCTATTGCGGATAATGCGGGTGGTATTGCTGAAATGAGCGAATTACCCAAAGATGTTCGTGAAAAAACAGACGTATTAGATGCGGTTGGTAACACTACTGCTGCTACTGGAAAAGGATTTGCCATTGCTTCTGCTGCTTTAACTGCATTGGCCTTGTTTGCTGCTTTTGTAGGTGTGGCTATGCCTAATAATCAGCATATTGATATTTATAAAGCTGATGTGCTCGCTTCATTATTTGTGGGTGGAATGATTCCACTTCTCTTCTCTTCATTGGCCATCCGTGCTGTTGGCCAAGCTGCCATGAGTATGGTTGAAGAAGTACGCAGACAATTTCGCACAATTCCTGGTATCATGGAAGGAACAGGTAAGCCAGAATACGATAAATGCGTAGCAATTTCTACAGAAGCCTCTATCAAGAAAATGATGCTACCTGGTGCTATTACAATCGTATCTCCCCTACTAATTGGATTTTTATTAGGCCCTGAGGCACTAGGTGGATTTTTAGCCGGCGCAACAGTTAGTGGTGTGTTAATGGGAATGTTCCAAAATAATGCTGGTGGAGCTTGGGATAATGCAAAAAAATCATTCGAGAAAGGTGTTGAGATCAATGGAGAAATGTTCTACAAAAAATCAGAACCCCATAAAGCATCTGTAACTGGTGACACAGTTGGAGATCCTTTTAAAGACACCTCTGGTCCATCCATGAATATTTTGATCAAGTTAATGTCAATTGTTTCTTTGGTAATTGCCCCCACACTTGCTCAATTAGAAAATAAAGAAACTACACCTGCGCCACAGACGCCCGTTTCTCAACCAGCAGGTATCAATAAATCAACAAAACCATTCGGTACCTTTATCCTTACGCCAAAGAGCCCTAAGGATAATTGTTAAGAAGCTAATCATAACCATTACAAAAAGTCCTGCTGTTTCTACAGCGGGGCTTTTTTTTAATCTTTAAGTTGTAGCTTACAATCCAAATCTGTTGATATGAAGATGGCCAGCGAACTCCCAAAACCTACAGAAAGTGAATTAGAAATTTTATCCATTCTTTGGGAAAAGAATGAAGCTTCAGTTCGCGAAGTACACCAACAAATTAATTTTTATAAAAAAACAGGATATACTACCACTTTAAAATTGATGCAATTAATGTTTTTCAAAGGACTCGTTTCCAGAAAAGAAATCGGAAGAAAACATATTTATTGGTCAATTGTAGATCGTCAGGCACTTTCAAGGGCGCTTACCGATCGGCTTATTGGATATTTACACAATGGTTCCCCAGCTCAATTAGCGGCAGAAGCGATTCATTCATCATATTATACAAATACTCTTGATGAATTGCTCCAGCTTGCAGAAAATGTAAATAGATTAATTGCCGCAAAAAAACCTCAATAACAACGCGGACAGGCCTCACTATACTTATTGCCTAATAGTATTCCAATCACCAATTCATGCGTTCCATTATGAAATGGGGATAATATATTAGCTCCATTATTTCTTATAAGATCCGAATTTATGGGGAGATCATAAGAATAACTGACGGTCATTCGATTACCCATATTCAAGCCAAGCATTCCTGCATAGCTATCGCGATAACGATAACTACCTCCAATCCATAGTACATCACGATACTGAAGCTTTGCATTAAATTCTGGCTGATAGCCATTTCGGGAACTTCCGTTGATATACTTTATCATAACGGAGGGAATAGCATTAAAATCCTCACCTATCATAAACCGATAGCCAGCAGTCAAAAACAAATGTGGAACCAATTTACTTTTTGTCAAAATTGTTGGGTCATTATTGACAAAACTGAGTGTTTGAGGAATGATTTGCTGCGCAGAAAGCCCCACAAAATAATTTCGTGCATATAACCATATTCCTGCAGCCATCTGTGGTCTAATCTTTCGCAATTCGCCTGTCAATACGGAACCAAAAGCTGGATCAGAAGGATCGCCAAATCCTGAAAAGTCATGGTTTGTTCTATCAATTCGAATCGAAGTGATACCGGCAGATAATCCAGCAGAGATATTGGTGGTTGGGTTTAGACCCAAATGATAAGCATAAGAGGCAGATGCTGAAGTAAAATTGAAGCTGCCCGTCCGATCATTTATAACGCTTAACCCTACGCCATGATGTGGGGCAGCAGCCGTATAATTTTCCCAATATGATTTACCTCTGGGGTTGTTGCCTGGAACTGCAAAAGAAGTTGAACTTAATCTGTAATCACTTTTACCAAGCGGCGCATGAATAGTTAAATAAGAAGTTCGTGGAGCCCCTTTTAATCCAACCCATTGATCACGTGCCGATACTTTTAAGTCTCCATAGTTGTCAATTCCTGCAATGGCTGGATTAATAATAAAGGGGTTGATTACATATTGTGTATAATGAGGACGCTGTTGTCCATTTGCGTAAAAGCTAACACACAAAAATGATAGTAGTATGGTAAAGAGACGTCTCATTTCTATCTAATTATATCAACATAGCCGGCTTTCTTTTTACGACCATTTTTAGGATCAATTACATAATAATAGGTGCCAACGGGAACATCTCTACCATTCACTTTCCCATCCCATGGAGTTGGGTACCCAATTGACCTGTAAATAAGATATCCGTAACGATTTACAATCTCAACTGTACAACCAGGATAACTATCTAAGTAAGGTATTATCCAGGTATCATGAATGCCATCGCCATTAGGAGAAAAGATGTTTGGAACTGGGGGATCCTTCAAAACTTTAATAAACATTGAACTAGTATCACTACACCCTTTATTGGTTGTTACAGTGAGTAAATAAGTGATATCATCGGGTGGTCTAGCTATAGGATCGAGGCGAGTGGGATCATCCAAATAAGTAGCAGGTGTCCATGCAAATGTTACAGGCATGGGGTAATTATTAGGAGGCGTAATTTGAACCTGTCCGCCTTCCAACATAAGTTTATCCGGTCCAGCGTCTGCATCTGGGTAAGCATTTACATAAACTGTTTTTGTAGCAACATTGCTACTGCATCCAAAATTATTTACAATATAATGGCTCACTTGGTAGGTGCCTGTATCCGCATACGTATACGAGAAGCTGTTTAGTGTTCGTACAGAACCATCACCCATAGCCCAATGATATTGAGAAATAGAACCATCAGCTCCATTGCTAGTGCTTGTAAACAAAAACGGACTTCCGATACAGACATCTATAAAGTCTGTTGTGAACGAAGCTTGTGGCTGAGGATGAATTGTATTTAACACAATAGTTGTGTCATGGATGCAGCCTTGCGCAGTAGTTACTTCTAGATTAACATTGAAAGGTCCCAGATTAACATAAACGTGTGCCGGATCGGTTAAAGTGGAATTATTAACTGTACCACTTCCCGGGTCTCCAAAATCCCAATTATAAGTAAGTGTTGAGGGAGTACTATTGGGAATGGTCGATTGGTTAGTGAATTGGATATTGGCGTTGGGTAAACAGCTTATTGCTGGGAATGTGAAATTCGGTCTAGCTAATGGATTAACTGTGACAGCAACAATTTTATCTGCGCTAACACAACCGTGGTTGGTTACTACATTTAATTTAACATTAAAGTTGCCATAGGTGTTGAACGTGTGAGTAAAGGGTGAAGGATTGGTATTAACCTGTACAGATGTGCCATCAGCAAAATTCCAAAGCCATTGCGTTATTGTTCCTTCAGTTGCTGTTGAGCTATTTGTAAATGTTACAGGCTGCTTTTCACATAAGGGATTTGTACTAACACTAAAATCAGCTATTGCTCTTTCCCAGACTTTAATAGTTTGTGTTGTACTATCCTTGCAGCTTCCGGTTGTAGAAGTATAGAGATATTTAATAGTATGCACTCCTTCACCTGCAATAGATGGCGTAAATAAGCCGCTGCTTGAAACTCCTGGACCAAAATAAGTAAAAGTACCCGGCACTCCACCTGTCTCAGTGGCTTGTGTTATTTGATAAGGTGCAGCATCAAAGCAGATGTTAGGTACTGTAGTAAACTGCACTGCAGGCGCAGCATTTACTGTTATTGTAGCAAGCTTTTCATTCAAACAAATTCCACCAGAATAAGCCCTGTATCGTATTTGGAAATTTCGTGTTAATGGGCTCTGAAAATTAGGGTAACGATGGCTATAAACACGACCAAATACTGGATTGTTATCTATATAAACACTCGTTGGACTTCCTATATTATCCCACCATATTTCAACTTTCGTAATTAATCCAGGAAACACCGTGGAGGCATCCGTTATTCGTACAGAATCATTAGCACATAATAAAGTGGGTTGATTCACACTAAAATTAGCCTGAGGATTACTTGCACTCACAAACATTTGCTGCACTATAGTATCCTTGCAACCTTGATTACTTGTTACAATCAATGAAACTTGATAGTTACCTACTGCAGTGTAACTATGTTGAGGATTTTGTAAACTGGAAGTATTAGGGTTCGAAGGAGGTGTTGCATTAGCATCTCCAAAATTCCATGACCAAGCTGTTATGGTAGAGGGCGCAGCAACTCTACTCGTATCAGTAAACTGTGCATAGGTATCACTTAAGCAAACCTCTGGAATAATATAACCTGCCTCAGGTTTTGGATGTACAATCAAAGCGGGTAGCGTATTGACACTAACACAGCCATTAGATGTTGTCACAGTCAAGCTAACCGTGTATGATCCAGGAGTTGCAAAAAAATGAGTTGGATTTTGTAGGGTTGAAGTATTATTTGCTCCACTAGTTGGGTCATTAAAATCCCATTGCCATCCAGTGAGTGTACCAACATTTGGAACGGACTGATCAGTAAAACTAATTACTCCCTCTTGGCATACCGGCGTATTAGTAGTGTATGCACTTGTAGGTAATGGCCAAACTGTAACAACAGCTGTTCCACTCTGCTGTTGCGAGCAAAGTGTACTGCTTGCATCACTCACACTTTGCAACGTATAAGTAAATGTTCCAGCCGTTGTAGTAGGCACAGATACTGTAACACTATTTCCAGTAGTAGTAGTAATACTCTGAGTAGCTCCCCCATTTATTGTATAAAAGAAAGTATATGGAGCCGTAGAACCAGCACCTGTAAAAGTTATTTGTGGCTGAGCAGCATCAAGACAAACACTGGTTGAGCCAGCAATGGTAGCAGTTGGCAATGGGTTTACTGTAATGACAGCAGTACCTGTTGTATTTTGAGTACAGGTTGAGCCATTTACGTCAGAAACAGTTTGCAATGCATAGGTAAAAATGCCAGCTGCAGATGTGGGAGCTGAAAGATCTACACTGTTACCTGTTACTGTAGTAATAGTTTGTGTTGAGCCACCATTTATCGTATAGGTAAAAGTGTAAGGCGCATTCCCATCTGCACCAGTAAAAGTGAGCGTAGGTTGAGTAGCATTTACGCAAACAGTAGTAGTTCCGCCAATAGTTGCAGAAGGAGTTGGAAATATTGTAATGGTTGCAGTACCGGTTTGACTTTGTGCACAAGCTGTAGAACTTCCATCTGTTACACTGATTAATTCATACACAAATACACCTACAGCCGATGTGGGCGCTTGCACCGATACACTATTACCTGAGGTAGTTGTAACAGTTTGTGTAGTACCTCCATTGATTTTATAAGCAAAAGTGTAGGGAGCTACTCCTGCAGAACCCGTAAACGTTATGGATGGAGGTGTTGAGTTTAAGCAAACTGTGTCTGTTCCTGCAATGGTTGCAGTTGGTAATGGATTTACTGTTACGGTAGCAGCACCTGTTGGTGAGCCGCTACATACTGTATTATTTATATCTACAACACCCGTGAGATTAAAAACAAATGTACCCGTTACTCCTGTAGGAACAACTACTGTTGCAACACTAGAGGGAGCCACAGAAGATACAGTTTGAGTGGCACCTCCATTAATATTGTAACTAAATGTGTAGGGAGGCGTACCCGCAGATCCTGTAAAAGTAACTTGAGGCGAAGGAGCATCCTTACAAACATCAATTGTTCCAGAGATGTTAGCGGTTGGATTTGTATTAATCGTTACGACAGCTGTAGCCGGCTGATTTTGTGTACACACCCCACTACTCGACTCTGCAACGCTTAATAAATTATAATTAAACACACCTAGCACATTCGTTGGTGCTTGTAAGGTAACAGTGTTGGTACTGGCTGAAGTACTAATTGTTTGTGTAGCGCCGCCATTTATGTTATATGAAAAAGTATAGGGAGGTGTTGCACCTGCACCGGTAAATGTGACAGTAGGTTGTGGAGCATTTATACAAGTGGTCACTGTACCACTAATTGTTGCAGTAGGCAATGGATTGATCGTCACATTTTGAGTAATCGTATCAGAGCGACAACCTATATCTGTTATTAGTGAATAGGTAACTGGATAAGTACCAGATGCTGGAAAAGTATAGGTTGGATTGACCTGCGTCGAGGTACCGAGTGTTCCAAAAGTCCAATTTACAGATGTTATTGGCCTGTTACCGGTGTTAGATGCATCCGTAAATTGTGTTGTGTTGTTGGCGCAGATTCCGGTAAATGTAAATGCTGCTGAAGGCCTATTAAGTACTTCTAAGTCAAAATTAATTTCTTGTTCTCCCCCACAGCCATCAGCTGTAGGATTTGTAGCTAAAACTTTGATGGGATAAATTCCATTTGCAGTAATAGTATACTGAGTGGGAAGCTTATATATATATAACGTTCTGCCATTAACCACAGTGGTTGCAGTAGGCGTTGGGTTAGTTAAACTAACATCAGCAATACCCATCCCGTTTAATGCCGTTCCAAAGACCCAACTAATGGTAGTGGGTTGATAAGGAAAGGTCATTGAAAAATATAAGGGTGTGCCCACACACGTTGCAGGAAAATTTACAGTAGAGTTTGGCGTTTCTATAGAAATATACTGGTAAAGATCCTTTACGTTGGCACCGGCAGAATATCCGTATGATTCAGCATTTGCATATCCATATGCCATTGCATTAAAGCCAGAATCAGATTTCAATGTATGAAAGCCTTGTGTTACATTGGCTAAATAAGCATAGGAATAAGCCGGGTTTCTTGGGTGAACAACCCAAGAACTTGCAGGTACGGTATTGTTATCAATGCGAAAGGAAGAAATACCTGTGCCACCATTTGGAATAATTACATGAATATGATGTTGCGGCGGTGTAGCAACTAAATTAGAACTTACTAGTGTTACGTTGGATATAGTTTGTTCTAGTGGATTTAGAACAATCATATCAGGGTCATAAGGATTTACATTCCCATCACATCCAGCAGTTGTAAAAAATTGTGCTACAGATATGGGCTGATCTGCAGTGATTGAGTTTGGCGTATTGCCCGAAAAATCATAATAACGACTATTCACAAAGCTAGTAGGATTGATCAGTGTACCATTAACATAGACATTAGTTGCTGGATCTTTTTTAATAACGCGATAGTAGTTAAGAGGGCGATTATAGCTGGGAATAGTTAAGTAATTTCTTCCCCAAGAAGCAGCTGGATACAACTGTTGATATAAATTATCAGAGCTGTTACTAT
>JBJOGP010000004.1:0-92658 GCA_046048175.1 Bacteroidota bacterium | reverse complement strand
TTTGCGCCAACTTTTACAAGTCATTTTATGAGTATTCTGATCAATAAAAATTCAAAAATTCTCGTACAAGGTTTTACGGGGACAGAAGGTACTTTTCATGCCACCCAAATGATTGAATATGGCACCCTAGTAGTGGGCGGTGTTACTCCCGGAAAAGGCGGGGCCATGCATTTAGATCGTCCCGTATTCAATACTGTAGCAGACGGGGTAAAAGCTACCGGTGCTGATGTAAGTATCATTTTTGTACCCCCAGCTTTTGCAGCGGATGCCATCATGGAAGCAGCTGAGGCAGGAATTGGTTTAGTGGTTTGTATTACTGAGGGAATCCCTGTTCAGGATATGGTGAAAGTGAAAAACTATTTACAGGGCAAAAAAACAAGATTGGTTGGACCAAATTGTCCTGGCGTTATTACAGCCGGTGAGAGTAAAGTTGGCATCATGCCTGGCTTTGTTTTTGTGAAAGGAAGAATTGGCATTGTTTCAAAATCAGGAACTCTTACCTATGAGGCCGCAGACCAGGTTGCAAAAGCAGGACTGGGTATCTCCACTGCCGTGGGCATTGGAGGTGATCCTATTATTGGTACCACGACAAAAGAGGCGATTGAACTTTTCATGAACGATCCTGAAACAGATGCCATCGTAATGATTGGAGAAATTGGAGGAGGCATGGAAGCAGAGGCAGCACGTTGGATAAAAGAACATGGTAATAAAAAACCTGTGGTAGGATTTATCGCAGGACAAACCGCTCCTCCCGGTCGCAGAATGGGACATGCCGGAGCAATTGTAGGTGGAGCAGAAGATACGGCAGCAGCAAAAATGAAAATCATGAGTGAATGTGGTATTCACGTAGTAAGCAGCCCTGCAGACATCGGAAACAAAATGGTAAGCATTTTAAAGTAATTTGAAAAGGATAGTACAGACTGCTCTCTCATTCATTTTCATAATAAGTCAAGTTGTTTGCTCGTTTGCACAAACAAACCAGGCTCCATTTAAAGTAACGAGTGTCTTCCCACCCTTTGTACGCGAAGGAGATAAACCGTTTTTCCAATTCTTATTGAGTAATTCTACCAAATTCGATTGGACCGGCACTGGTCATTTCACCCTAAATGACGCTGCAACAAAAGAAGCCGTTGATGGTTGGTTTTTTAATAGTCTTGGCAATCAGTACTTCACTATTGACCCGTTAAAAAAAGATTACATCCGATTTCCATTGGAGATTCCTTTCAATTTCAATAAAAAAGCGGAATGGAAATTTTGTGCTAACTCCAAAAAAGATACACTCTGTTCACAAGGACAGCTTCGCATTTTGCCCTGGCGGTATGAGAATGAGGAATCTTCGCTACCACAAGTCGCTGACGTACCCATTGTAACAAAAAAACTAAATACAGCAAGTGTAGAGGATCTAATTGTAGTCCAGTCTGGACGCTTAATTAATGTGGAAGTAGAAATTCAACGAAACCAGTATTCTAAACAGTTTGAATTAAAAGAGAATTTACCTGCAGGGATTTCTATTAATCCGGAATCAATACTGGTAAAAGGTGATGGGAACCATATTCTTTTTCAAGGTAAGGATCTAAAAAAAGAAGGGCTCGAAAATGCCCATGATTTTGCCCTCAAAATAGATTTTAGTACAACTCGAATCATCCGACTCACCTATCAAATGAGAGCAACTTATCCTGGCACGTATCATGTACCTCCCACTGAGCTACATTTGACTGACTCGACTACTTTTATTACAAGATCACCGGTTGGAATATTGACAATAGAATAATTATTCCATTGAATACTGATTTTTTATTGATAGGACAGGGCATTAGCGGTACGTGGTTGAGTTATTTTTTGGAAAAGCACGGCCTAGAACATTTGGTTATTGATGATGGCTTTCCCGGCAGCTCCTCTCGTTTAGCAGGTGGATTAATCAATCCAGTAACGGGTCGCAACAAAGTAAAAACTTGGTTAGCCGACCACTTACTTCCTTTTTGCCATGAACAATACCAGGCAATGGGTTCTCTCCTACATGAAAATGTAATTGAAGAGAAAAAGATCATTGAGTGTTTTACGAATAAAGAAGCCATCCGTCTTTTTTCGAGACGGGTCCTTGAGAATCCAACCTATCTTCATCTAGAAATTTTTAATAACAGCTATAGTTCCCTTTTTAAAAACGTAATCGGCTATGGACTCATTCATCCAGCCTATTTGGTACGAATGGAAATCCTATTGACTTCGTGGAGAAACCGATTAAAAAAGCAAAACCAACTTATTGAAACGTTTTTTGATGCTAGTAAACTAATCAAGCACGATTCAGGATTCTCCTATGATAATATTAATTGCAAAAGAATCATTTATTGCGACGGCATTGGCTTGCAAAAGCACAAGTTGACTTCAAAGATCCCATTGGCTCCTACCAAAGGAGAAGCGCTGATTGTTAAAATTCCTGGTCTTCCACAACAAACCATTTTCAAAAACAAACTCACGCTCCTCCCCCTAATTCAAAAAGATCTTTGGTGGGTAGGCTCCAGTGTGGAATGGGAATTTGAGACCGAAAAACCAACCTTTTCTTACAAGGAACAAACCATGGAAGCACTTCATAACTGGATACAGCTACCCATTGAGTTAATTGAGCAACGCGCTGCCATTCGATTGGGAACCATGGAAAGAAGGCCCTTGATAGGAATGGACCCTACTGAAAAAGGAGTTGGATATTTCAATGGAATGGGCACAAAAGGCTGTTCACTGGCCCCCTATTTTGCAAACCAGCTAGTTCAAAACATTTTGCATCAAGAATCGATTCATCCCGAAGCAATCTGGTCTCGTTTTCTATAGAAAAACACCCGTTTTTCTTACCTTTCCGCTTTAAGACTTCCCTATGCAAAACCCCTCTGATTCTCTTTACTCTATTCCTGCCCGATTTCGCCGGATGGAGAATTTGCACATCGTATTTTGGATTATCAAAGACATGAGCTGGTGCATGGGATGGAAATTTTTGGGTATAGCAATGATTGTACCTACCCTTCTAGTTGCGATTTTTATTTCTTGGCGCACTAGACAGATTCATTCAGAGTTGGCCCACAATCTGGCCGTTGCTTTTTGGATTTGCGCTAACTCAACTTGGATGATTATGGAATTCATTCACCAGGACGGTTTTATATTCTTTGGCATTATGACCGGCAAACAACTATCTATGATTCCCTTTTTGATCGGTTCATTTATTTTACTTTGGTATTATATAGTCCAGCGTCCACGTGAGGTAAAAATGAAAAGAACAACAACACTCTGAACTGAAATAAGTAATAGACATGTACAGATCACATACTTGTGGAGAACTACGAATACAGGATAAAGGAAAAAAAATTCAGCTAGCTGGATGGGTTCAAACCGTTCGAAAATATGGCTCTATAACCTTTGTAGATTTACGTGATAGATATGGAATCACTCAGTTACTATTTGGAGAGGCAGTAAATGCGCAACTTGATCAACAGCCTATTGGTCGTGAATTTGTATTGCAAGTAACCGGGACCGTGATTGAACGCAGTAACAAAAATTTACAACTACCCACTGGAGAAATAGAAATTGAAGTGGAGTCTTTCACAATTTTAAACCGCTCAGCAGTACCTCCCTTCACCATTCAGGATGAAACAGATGGCGGAGATGATCTGCGGATGAAATATCGATTTTTAGATTTACGCAGAGCACCGGTTCGTAAAAACCTGGAGCTTCGCTATGCCGTTAATAGAGCAGCCCGTAATTATTTGCATCAACAGTCTTTTCTGGATATTGAAACACCCTTCTTGATCAAATCCACTCCAGAAGGGGCGCGTGATTTTGTAGTTCCTTCCCGAATGAATCCCGGACAGTTTTACGCGCTACCACAATCGCCACAAACTTTCAAACAGTTGTTGATGGTAAGTGGGTATGATCGTTACTACCAGATTGTAAAATGTTTTCGCGATGAAGATTTGCGCGCGGATCGTCAACCAGAATTCACTCAGATTGACTGTGAAATGGCCTTTGTGGAGCAAGAAGATATTCTCAGCATGTTTGAGGGGATGATAAAGTCCATTTTTAAAGAAGTAAAGGGCGTCGACTACACAGAAAAAGTGGAACGCATGACATGGGAACAGGCGATGTGGACCTACGGAAACGACAAACCGGATATTCGGTTTGGAATGCCATTACTCAATTTAAAAAAGCCAGACTCAGTTTATCCTGACAGAAATGATAATCGATTGCTGATTGATGGAGCACAATTCAATGTATTTGATCAGGCAGAGACGGTGCTTGCGATTTGCTTACCCCATGGGGCGGATTATACCCGTAAACAAATTGATGAATTGACAGAATGGGTAAAGCGTCCGCAAATTGGCATGAAAGGCTTGGTCTATATCCGCTATAATGCGGATGGGTCTTGCAAAAGCAGCGTTGATAAATTTTATTCAGAAGAGAAACAACTTGCCATCGCAAAAGCAGCCGGCGCAAACCCGGGCGATCTTATTTTAATTGTTGCAGGTGCAGAAGAAAGAACACGTAAAGCGATTAGTGAACTACGATTAGAATTGGGAGAGAGAGCGGGACTTCGCAAGCCCGATGAATATAAATTACTATGGGTACTAGACTTCCCATTATTTGAATATGACGAGGAAGGAAACAGATGGGTAGCTCGTCATCATCCGTTCACTTCACCCAAGCCTTCACAAATTGAAACCATGATTAGCAACGATCCGGTAATTAAAGATGCTGCTAATTATTTAGATCACCCCTACGCTTCCATTAAAGCGAATGCCTACGACATGGTGTTGAATGGCAATGAAATTGGAGGTGGATCTATTCGTATTCATCAGCGTGAGTTACAAGAAAAAATGTTCGCGGCGCTGGGTATGGACAAAGAAGAACAGCAACATAAATTTGGATTTCTATTAGGCGCATTTGAATATGGAGCCCCGCCACATGGAGGCATTGCCTTTGGATTTGATCGTCTTTGTGCGTTATTAGGAGGTAGTGAAAGCATTCGTGATTTCATTGCATTCCCCAAAAACAATGCGGGTAGAGATGTAATGCTGGATGCACCTTCTTCTATCGATGACATCCAACTCAAAGAATTGCAGATCCGAACAGATTTAAAATAAAAGCAATTAGCTCAAAAGAAGTGCACGCAGACAAGCTGCTACTTTTTCTGCATTCGGTAACATCGCCTGCTCTAACCCCTTGTTCATTGGAACAGCAGGTACATCGAGCGCTCCTAAAATTTGTACAGGACTATCTAAAAAAGTGAAACAATCACGAGAAATTCTTCCCGCCAATGCTTCTGCAAAAGAGTTACGTTGCTGCTCTTCTGTAAGAACTAAGACCTTACCATGCAATTTCACTCGCTCATTAATCAATTGTTCATCCATTGGATATAATGTTCGCAGGTCAACAATTTCAATCGCATCATCAACAAACTGAGCAGCCGTTAATGCCCAATGCACACCCATCCCATAGGTGATAACAACTGCAGTGCTACCCTCTTCTACTTTTTCGGTTGATGCCTCTAATACAATACGGCCTTTTCCCAAGGGAATAATATAATCACGATCCGGCTCGGATGTTTTTGCAGCTTCGGTACCCGGAACTTTACTCCAATAAAGACCTTTGTGCTCCATCATTACAACAGGATTGGGATCTAAAAAAGCAGCTTTCATCAATCCCTTCATATCTGCTGCAGTAGAAGGATACACTACTTTGATTCCTTTCACGGTTAACAAGGTTGATTCAACCGAGCCACTATGATAAGGCCCGCCGCCACCATAGGCACCAATGGGAACGCGTAAAATCATAGGGACTGGAAATTTTCCCATAGACAGGTAACAGCTTTTTGAAAGTTCAGTTACCAATTGGTTAAACCCAGGATAGATATAGTCAGCAAATTGTACTTCTACAATGGGTCGCAAACCTGTTGCAGCCATTCCCGCAGTAGAACCCACAATGTAAGCCTCTTGAATAGCGGTATTAAAAACACGATGATCACCAAATTTATCACCAAGTGTTGCGGCCTCTCTAAATACACCACCTAATCGTTTGCCAACGTCTTGCCCATAGAGAATAGCATTAGGATTATCCTCCATAATTTCTCGGATCGCAAAAAGCGCTGCATCTACCATTGGAATTTTTGTAGCGCTGCTTCCTTCGCGATTTCCTTTCTCCTCTAACACTGCTGTTGGCGCAAACACATGTTCCTCCACTGTGATTGGATCTGGCTCAACGGCAGCAACTGCTCTGGAAAATTCTTCTTCAATAAATGCAATTGCTTTCTCTTCTAGCGCGTACAACTCAGTTTCCGCAATTCCTGCATTCAATAATTTATTGCGCAATTTAAAATAGGGATCATGCTGTTGATGCTTTTGCCAATCTTCATCCGTTCGGTAGAATTCACGTCGGACTCCACTGGTATGATGACCCAGCAATGGCACTTGCGCATGTATCAAATAAGGTTGTCGATTTTTGCGTACAGCGGTAACTACTTCTTGCAACACGGTATAAGACGCTGCAAAATCACTACCATCCACTTGCACGCGATTGAGTCCTTTAAACCCAGCAGCATATTCAAAAGCATTCATTGCTCTTGCTTCGGCAGCAGTCACACTGATTCCCCAATTATTATCTTGTACCAAATAAATGATGGGCAACTTTTTTAATACAGCTACTTGTAACGCCTCGCTTACTTCTCCTTCAGTCATACTGGCATCGCCGAGCGAGCAAATTACGACTGGAGGTTCTGCTTTCATAAATGTTGGCAAGCCGGTTGTAGCATCCAACCCCTCTTTTTGCTGCACAGCCTTCCATTCTTCCCAGTAGCGAATACCATGTGCAATTCCCGTTGTAGGAATTACCTGCATCCCCGTGGCACTAGACTGATGAATAATGGTGGGCTTTCCTTTTCCATTATAACTAGGGTGACTATAGTATTCTCTTCCCCCGGAAAAAGGATCATCAGCTTTTGCCAATAATTGTAACATCAACTCATACGGGCTAAATCCTAGCCCCAGTAATAAACTCTCATCTCGGTAATAGGGACTAACAAAGTCTTGTGGCAATAATTGAAATGCAGCCGCCAGCTGAATCGCCTCATGTCCTCTGGAAGTAGAATGGACGTAAGTACAGATTGAACGATTGGACTCATAGGTTGATGCCATCGCTCGCACCTGGCACATATATTCAAAAGCCTTTAACTGTAGAGAGAGGTCTTTCATGAAAGAAAAACTATTGAATAGTTAATTCAAATAATGAATCATCCTCTAAAAATCCTTCCAAAACATCTCCAGGCTCTACTGGACCTACTCCGGCAGGAGTGCCCGTAAAAACTAAATCGCCAGGCTCCAATGTAAAGTAGTTGGAGACGTGTGAAAGAATTTCTTCAAAACCATAGATCATCGCAGCTGTATGCCCCTGCTGTACCAAACTCTTGTTCTTATACAAGCAAAAATGGATATCACGTTTATTTTTAAAAGCAGCGGCATTTCTCCATTCACCAATTATTGCAGACTGATCAAATGCTTTTGCCTTTTCCCATGGCAGTCCTTTATCTTTTAACCGTTGTTGCACATCTCTTGCTGTAAAATCAATTCCAACCGTCAACGCATCATAGATTTCACTTGCTTTTTCGACAGCAATCTGTTTGGCGTATTGACTAATCCGCAACACCACTTCACACTCATAATGTAGATCTGATGAAAAAGAAGGGATGGAGAAAGATTTCGCCTCTTGTGCTAAGGCAGTAGAAGGCTTGATAAAAATAACAGGCTCTTGCGGCACTTCATTTCCCAGCTCCTTGGCATGGGCCACATAATTTCTACCAATACAAAGTATTTTCATTGTAAAAACAATTTATTACTGATACACCTGATTATTGAATTGATTCATGGCTGTAGCAATTCCTTGTGTGCAAAAAACCTCTATCGCTTCAACTGAAGCATCAATTTTTTTCTGAACGATTGCTTCTTCTGACTTTTTCCATTTGCTCAATACAAAGTCAGCCTGACGACCCTTTGGATAATCATTTCCTATCCCAAACCGAAGCTTTGGATACTCTGTAGAGCCGATTAATTCCTGAATACTTTTTAAACCATTATGACCTGCATCACTACCTGAGGGCTTTATACGAATGCGTTCCAGCGGAATAGCCAAGTCATCCACTACCACAAGTAATTGTGTGCGTTCAATTTTCTCTTTTTCCATCCAGAACTTTACAGCCTTTCCACTTAAGTTCATATAGGTAGTTGGACAAATACATATAAATGTCTTGCCTTTCCATTTAATTTCTGCGTGATAAGCGAGTCGTTCCACCTTGAAAGTACCTCCGTGTTTAGCTACAAAGGAATACACAACATCAAATCCAATATTGTGACGCGTATGCGCGTATTCGTCTCCAACATTTCCCAAACCAACAATCAGGTATTTCATAGACATGAAGAGGCTCAAAGATCGGCCTTCCCAAACAAAAAACCCGCACCAAAAGATGCGGGTTTATAAAGAGCCTGAAGGCTTGATTACTTCTTTGCAGCAGGTGCAGCAGCAGGTGCAGCAGCAGCGGCAGCAGGTGTAGCAGCAGCTTCTTCCTGCTTCAACTGACGAGTCAGGGTAACAGAAGCGATAGGAATACGAGGTGAATTTAAAATTTCGTAGTTAGGAACGTTTACATCCTCTACACGAACGTTACCATTCAACTCCAGATTATCAATATTCACTTCAATTTGTTCTTTCAAATGCTTAGGAAAGGTTTTAACCTTGAGAGATTTCATTTTAGAAATGAATTTACCTCCGTCTTTTACTCCCTTTGCATTTCCTACAAACTTGATAGGAATGTTTGCAATCACTTTTTTATCCTCTACCAGTTCTAACAGGTCAACATGGATCAACTCGTCGTTGACTTTGTCAAACTGTAAATCTTTGAGGATTGTGCGATAGGATTTACCGTCCAATTTTACTTCGCACAATTGGAAATTGGGTGTGTACACCAGTTTTTTGAAAGCCGCAGCAGGAGCCGAAAAATTGACCTCCTGAGCACCCCCATAAATTACACCGGGCACCAGTTCCTGAGAGCGTAGTTGGCGGGTGGCTGACTTGCCAAATGCGGTCCTCAGTTGTCCTTCGATTGTAATCGTGTTCATGTCTATTTTGTTTTTATGATTCACTTGTCTTTCAGCTGTGAATAGACGAACAGGCTGGTGATACTTTTATTTTCAAAGGCATTCCGGATAGCAACAGCAAATAGATCAGCAACACCAAGTACTTTGATCTTTTTAGACTGTTGATTCACCGGGATCGTATCACAGACCACCAGTTCTTCTAACACACTGTTTTCAATGTTTTCGTACGCTTTACCACTGAGCACCGGATGGGTAATCAATGCGCGTACGGATCTCGCTCCTTTTTCCTTCAGCAACCCTGCACTTTTTGCAAGGGTCCCGCCTGTATCACAGATGTCGTCAATAATGATCACGTCCTTATCAACCACATCTCCTATCACCACCATGCTTGCTATTTCGTTCGCCCTTTTGCGGTGTTTATCACAAATCACCATCTCCGCATTGAAATAACTTGCAATCTGTCGGATTCGGTTTGCCGAACCCACGTCGGGGGCCGCAAAGGTAAGGTTTTCCAGCTTTAGTTTCTCGATATAAGGGATGAAAACAGCATGGCTATCCAGGTGGTCAACAGGTATGTCAAAATACCCCTGAATTTGAGGAGCATGTAAATCCATAGTAATGACACGATCCGCACCAGCCGCAACTAACATATTGGCAATCAACTTACTACCGATAGCAACCCGGGGCTTGTCCTTGCGATCTTGTCGGGCATATCCGTAATAAGGAATAACCGCAATCACCTTGTAAGCAGAGGCCCTGCGAGCGGCATCAATCATAAGGAGCAACTCCATCAGGTTATCAGATGGAGAAAAAGTACTCTGCACTAAAAAAACGTAGTCACCCCGAACACTTTCTAAAAAAACCGGGCAAATTTCTCCATCGCTAAAGCGCTGAATATTGACCTTTCCAAGCTGTGTTCCAAATTGTTTACAGATTTGTTCCGCCAGCTGCTGAGAGCCGGTTCCGGAAAAGATTTTGGCATGTTGCATAGCAGAGTAAATGCGTGTGTGACACGAAGATATCAATCAGCTAAGACAATTCTTATTCTGGTAAAAAAAACCTTTACACAGGATTGCCACGTAGCACATAGCAATTTATACTTGGCTTATGGAAAGCCGAAAAACGATTCGTCAATGGGCCACTGAGGATAGGCCCAGAGAAAAACTATTTCGGTTAGGAGTTGAACAATTGAGCGCCTCTGAACTACTGGGCATCCTATTACAAACGGGTAATCGACAAAAAAGTGCAGTTGAATTAGGGATGCAGCTATTGGAAATGGCCAAACAAAATTTACAAGAATTAGGGAGACTCACCCCTCGTGAAATAGCGGCAATCAGCGGAATTGGAAATGCAAAAGCAGCGTTGATTTGTGCTGCATTGGAGCTAGGGAGAAGAAGACATGCTTCACTACCGCTGGACAAAAAGCAGGTGACCAGCAGCGCAGACATTGCTCAGTTTTTACAAGTTCGACTACAGGACCTCCGACACGAAGTATTTGCGGTGCTTTTCTTAAATCGTGCTAACCGAATTAATCATTTTGAAATCGTGAGTGAAGGTGGAATCACTGGTACAGTAGCAGACCCGCGTATCATTTTAAAAAAAGCATTAGAGCAAAATGCGGTAAGCATAATCGTGTGCCACAATCATCCCTCGGGGAACCTTAGACCAAGCAGAGCGGATGAATTACTCACCCAAAAATTAAAGGAAGCTGCTCTTTTACTCGACATCACTATGCTTGATCACATTATAGTTAGTGACCAAGGATACTACAGCTTTGCAGATGAGGGATATATATGAAGTGCTTATGCCTGGGCAGTGGGGCCACCAAAATTAAGTGGCAACTGAACTTCCTCCAGATCCTTTATGGCTCCGTTAATAGACTCGTACTTCTGGATATTTTCGGTGAGTGCACGCATCAAACGCTTTGCATGCTGAGGGGTTAATATGATACGAGATTTTACGCGACTCTTTGGTGTTCCAGGCATTACATTGACAAAATCAATAACAAACTCTGCGTGGGAATGCGTGATAATCGCAAGGTTTGCATACTCACCCTCTGCAACTTCTTCAGAGATTTCAATATTCAATTGATTTGGATTAGACTCAGGCGTACTCATTTCTAGTTTTTTGTAAAGATAAAAAAAGAGGGCCCGTTGAGGCCCTCTAAATTATTTCAACGAAAATCTTTAATTAGCGAGGTCCTAAATATCCCCAGCGCTCATTAAACAAGCTACGAGGACCAACAGGCACAACAGAAGGCTGAACTAGCCAGTGCTTAATCAAGATATCCTTATTACTTTGAACCGCATTAACACCAGAAGGATCAAGTACTGCACGACGTCCATTTGACGAGGCATACAATGGTGCACCTGTACCAGCTGCAGGATTACCACCCGCAGTAGCAGGTAAAGCAGGATCGCCATAGTAATTATACAAATCACTGATCTTATTGGTTGCTGCATCAAAGGAAATTACAAGACCATAAGATCCAAAATAAGTTCCAGCACCAGCATTACTAAATATGTATCCAGGAATTCCACCATTTAGATCGTCATTACGCACAATACATTTATTGGCACTTACAGTAATTAATGAATACTGTTGATCGCCAATATAAGACCATGCGGTAGGGTTAACAACGTCTGAGAAGGTTCCGCTCATTAAGTAAATTCCATCCCATGGATTTTTTGCACCGATTTCAACTACCAATGATTTCTCAAATGACACTTTTGAATCAGCAGTTACACCCGTGATAGTAAAACCAAGTGCATATAAGCGGCTAGGATCCATTACCTGAGCATTGGGGATGCGGATAGCAATCTCCTTAGCGAAGTCTCCAGAAGAGAAATTAACGGTATAATTACCACCCATACCGCCTGTTTTAGTTATACCTGAACCAACTAATGAATACCAAGCAGTAGGTAAATGAAGATAATTAGGATTAGCAGCGCGAACAGCAGCTGTGTCGTCCTTAATAGTTACAGTAGTTGTTTTCGCTAGATCTGTGCTATTGGCAGCATCTTTACGTACATCACAAACAACAATCGTTTGAGACGTAGGAACGAAATCGATAGGATTACTTTTTACAGTGGCAGGACTGCTTCCTCCTAGGATTTTGACAAAAGTAGCACCTTCATCTTTCAAAGGAGTTACTTCCTTTTTAATACAAGAGGTGAACCCCAGCGCCAAGACCAAGAAGGTATAGACTGATGATTTCATATTCATGGTTATTTCTTTTAAAGTTGTTTTTCAAATTATTGATCCCACCAAACTTTTGTATCCTGTGTATCACCACCAATTGCAGCCGCAGCAGCTGTAACCGCTGTTGTGTTAGTTGCATAGGAAGTTGTTCCGTAAGTATAACGTCTTGGTATTTGACGAGTAGCATTAACTGCATCAGGAGCAGGAGTTAAAACTGGGAAACCAGTTCTTCTCCAGATATTCCAACCGCGCATACCATCAGGGTAAGCAGCGATATATTGCTGAATAGCGATGTTTTTGATGTTGGCACCTGTACCAGCTGGGCTAGCAAGAGCAACACCCGATTGCGTGTAGTAAGAAGAAACTGGAGCTGCAATTCCCCACTGCGCATGAGAAACAGCAATACCTGCTTGATACAATGCATTCATGTCTTCTGTTGTCCAACCTCTGTCAGCAGCTTCAGCGCGCAACAAATGTGTTTCAGCAGCAGAAACTAATACAACAGATCCGTTTTGCGGACGATTAGCATCAGAAAGAATTCTTGCCCAGTTAGGATTAGCCTGGCACCAAGGATCAACAAAACCACGAACACGTCCATAAGGAACTCCAATGGTTGAAGAACCAAAAGCACTTTGACGTGCATCACCCAATGATCCAACTAATGCAACCATCTTGTCACTCTCACCAAAGTCTTTACGACCATCATATAAAGAGAACCAAGGGCTACGGAAGTTTCCACCTGGATAGTTTACAACAAAATTATCTGCGTTAGTAGTAATAGTTCCAGCCGCATCAGCTAGAGCAGCACGAAACTCGGTAGCCGCCCAACCTGTAGAAGAAGGGAAACGCTTAGAAACTTGTATTGCAAGACGCATCCGTAAAGTGTTTGCCAACTTTCTCCACTTAGCAACATCTCCACCGTAGATGATATCTCCACTGATTGCAGAAGAAGTATTGAAAGCATTTTCAGCTTCTGTGAGTTCTTTCATACAACCTCTGTAAACAGCTTCTTGCTTATCAAAAGAGGGAGTTTTGTCGCCAGTCAAAGCCTTAGAGTACGGAATATCACCCCAACGATCTGTAATAGTGCTAAAGATATAGGCCTTTAAAATTCTAGCCACTTGATTCATATTGTTACTAGTATTCACATTGATGATGTTTTGAAGATCCATCAATGAACCAGAGTATTCCCCTTCAAAACTCAATTGAGGAATTGAGTAAAGAGATACGTCGGTGTACTGTGTTTCAGAAAAATATTGGCAGTAAAGACCACCGCGGGTTTGTGCTCCGTAACCACCCAAACCAGCTTCCACGTTAGTTAATAGCGCAGGCAAAATTGGATTTGTAGTGGCAGCGGGGTTTACGTTGGTATCTCCAAAATCAGAAGAGTACCTTTTACAGCTGGTCAACAAAACCCCTAATGCTAGAGGGAGAACCAGGAACTTATTTATGCTAAAGTTTCTCATATACATATTCATTTATACTTGATTCTTGTAATAGGATTTAGAAACTGATTTTGAGGTTAGCTCCAAGACCACGTGTACCAGGCATGTTTCCAGCCTCACCACTGATGTTAGAGATTTCTGAAGGATCAAAATCATCTGTTTTTGCATAGATAAGCAGAGGGTTACGTGCAACAATTGAAAGAACAGCACGCTGAGCCCAGTTTACACCCCATTTCTTAATTGGTAGTGTGTAACCAAGTGAAACCTCACGAAGCTTAACAAAAGTCAGATCGTATACATAAGGATCGAAAGTTTTGTTGTAGTAAAGGTTGTGGAAATAATCTTGTGCCTCTACGTATTTGTCAACTTTGTTACCATTTGCGTCTACACCAAAAACGTGAACTCCACCGCCATTCGCAACTAAGTCACGAATTGGATTACCCTTATCATTAAGTGTTGCAGTGCGAGCAGTCAAACCAGAGAAGGTTCCCCACATGTTAGAAAGAGAGAAGAACTTACCACCAATCTGCCAGTCAGCATTTGCATTCAATATAAATCCTTTATACTCCACTTGTGTTTGGAAACCACCCGTGTGCTTTGGTAATGCACTTCCGTAGAATACGTTTGGATCGTTAACATAAGCACCGCTTGCATCTAACACGGGTTGGCCGTTGATACGCTTGATACCGTTACCATAAATCTGACCCCAATCGCGACCTTCTTGGTGTACTAAGTAAGGTGCAGTTGTACCCCACAAACCTTCAATAGCGATACGTGTATCATCTTTACCATCTTCAACGATGGAAACAACTTTGTTTTCAGAAAGGATACCCCACGTAGCATTAACTTCCCACTTTAGATTCTTTCCCCAAACTGGGCGACCCATGAACTGAACGTTATAGCCACGCTTAGTGATTAAACCGGCATTTGTACGAAGGCTGGTAAATCCACTAGTACCATTGATAGGAATAGAAGTTGGGAAATCTTTATCATCTCCAGTCCAATAAGTTATTGAAGTTCCAATTCTGTTCTTCAAGAAGCGAAGATCTAATCCGATCTCACGTTGACGTGTAACAGAACCACGAATGTTTGGATCAACCAATTGATCAGGAGTTGACATCAAGAAGTTACCATTCCACTGAACTGAACCCACTCCATATGCAAATCCAGGATATACATAGGTGCCGATACCAGTTGGAATTTCTCCGATTGAAGCTCTCAACTTACCAAAGCTGAGGGGCTGCCATTTCAAGATATCACTGAATACAAAAGATAGACCGGCTGATTTAGATACGATGAATGACTTTGCTGGTGGCAAATCAGACATCCAGTCTTGACGCACTGTGAAATCAGCTGTTAGGTAATTTTTGAAAGAAACGTTACCAGTTATGTAAAGCGCACTGTAACGATAGTCACTTCTTGAGTTACCAACGCTTGGCTGATCTTTTGAGTTACCGATTGTAAATAAGTTAGGAACGTTTAGACCATTTACAGTACCAGCAGAGTTACCCTTGATCAACTGACGAAGGATGTCTGTACCACCGGTTGCGTTTACGTTGAAATCACCAAACTTCTTAGTGTAAGTCACTAACAACTCCATGTTAGTTCTATTGGAGTTTGAAGTAGATGTTCCATAATAACCACGGCACTCAGGACAGTTACCCTGCGTTTGAGTACCACTCTCGTTCAAGTCGGAGTAATAAATTGTTTCACTCCAGATATTATTTTGTTGCTTACGATATGTTGCTTTAACACGTAAACTCTCACTTACTTTATAAGCCAATGAAACATCTCCATAGTAACGGTCAGTTTGAGTTACTGGCTTAACCAAATCAAACCATTTGTAGAAACTATACCAGTAGTTACCAGCATAGAAGTTTCTAGTGTTAGATGGGTTGTAGGCAACAGGATTCAGGTGATTCCAGCTAGCCCAAATTCCAGAAGGTGTACGAAGATCTTTTAATTCCTTCATGATACCCATGTCAAGGTTACGATGGAACCACTGGTTGAAAGAACCAGTAGTTTGGTTAGAATATCCATCATCAAATTCACCCTTTACAATCTGAGTTACATAGTTGAAATTAACAGAAGCAGTCAGTTTTGGAGTAATCTCTACTGTAGCCAATGTTGTGAAAGTATTTTTCTTTAAAGAAGACTGAGGGATCAATCCTTTTTGATCGATATTACCAAAAGACATTCTGATATTAGTGTTGTCAGTTGCTTTTGAAACACTCACGCTGTTGTTCAACATCACACCCGTGTTATAGAAATCACGCGCGTTATTGGGCTGAGGCAACAATTTTGCAGTTGTTCCAGAATACTTGTGGCCATCGTACCATGAATACCAAGGAATATATTCTTGACCTACCATGCGAGGACCCCAGCTGGCGTCGTCAGAATAGTCATGATAGTATTTACCATCCAATCTTTTCCAAGATTCTGGATGGCCAGGCTGCCAGGTATATTTCATTAAATCACCAACACCACCACCTGCATAAGAGTTTTGGTAGTTAGGCAGAATGTATACTTTATCATTTTGTACACCAAGGTTCACATCAACACCAATTCCTTTTTGACCTTTCTTGGCTCTTTTTAGTGTCATTACAATTGCTCCACCAGCTCCCTGAGGACCAAAGATCGCTGCTGCCGCAGGACCCTGTAATACAGTTACGTCTTCGATATCATCTAAGTTGATATCATTAGGATTAGGGAGGATTGTTCCGTCAACAACGTAAAGTATACCTTGTCCACTGCCAAAACCAGACTCACCACGTAAACGGATGCTACCAGAGCTACCCAACTTAGCAGAAGACTGGCTTCTTACCTGGATACCAGATACTTTACCGGCTAACGCGTTGTTAAGATTTGTTTGACGAATCGTATTCAACTGCTCTGCAGTTACTACTTGCGCATTGGTAGAAATGTTACGAAGACTTTTACGGATACCGTAACCACTCGTTACAACAACCTCGCCTCCGGCTACAACTACTCGCTTAGCCTGGATGCGAACCGTATTGTCGGCTCCAACGGTAAACTCAGTGATTTCTAACCCAGCTCCGGAAACAACCAGAACATCTCCGGCCTTTGCCTGCAAACGGAAAGTACCAGTGTTGTCTGCAGCTACCCCTGTGCGGGCACCCTTCAATTGAACTGAAGCACCTGGAATGGTAACCCCATTCTCATCCACTACAGTTCCGGTAATCGTGCGGGTCTGACCAAATGCTAATGCAGTGAAGAGCATTAACATGGTGAACAGTGATGCGAATTTTCTCATGTTGACGTTAATTTTTAAATTTTAACTACGCTGAAAGTCAGCTCGAACTGACTCTAATTAAATTCAATAATACGCAATTCAGACACCAAAGCGTCACTAATTGCTGCGGCAAGATAACCTTTTTTTTAACAAAGAGTTAAAATACGGCAGATTTTTTTGAACCCCCTAAGTGATAGAGTTTCATAGCAATCTGAAAGGAAAAGCTTAGCCTGGATGGGTGTCCATTTCGAAGGTGCTCGTAGCTGAGGGCACTTCGACAAGAAATACCTCTAAGTAACTCATTTTCAATAATTAACATATAACTAGCACCACTTCCTGAAAACTGGCTGAGCTGGTAATTTCCACCGATTTGAGGTGTAAAAACATAAACAGTTGATTCATAACCATCTACATCAAATAACTGACAGCGAAGGTGGCTTGAGAACCTGGAGCGTCCCCATTGGTACCTCCAATCAAAAAAAGTCAGAAAACCATGTTGAACCTGTGACTTTACACCAAAACTTGGCAAAATGGAGGTGGACTCCATCCGAAGGGTAAACCGTGCAAGGTCATTTAGTTTTTTAGCCCACTGGATTCTCCAAACTCTTTTTTGAACAGTTTCCACCCTTTTAAGGGGTCCTGGGGCGCTACTTGCAGATACGTTTTGATCCTTTTGTTCAAATCGTGAAGAGAGTATAAACTCATCCGTTTTAGTGGGTTGATAGATTAATTGAAATAAATTTTCCATTCCATTGGAGGGACGGTTGATGGAATATCGCAACCAGGGAAAAGAAAAAACATCAGCAAAGAATTGAAATTCCAGTTTTGAAAACGGTCTTGCATTAACTGCCATGAAAAATCCTTTCTCATTTCCCGGAAAGCTGGCCTCAGTGAATGAATTGGAATAAAGACTTTGATATTTCTCACTGTGTACACGAAAAACTATCCCAAGATCAAGCTGCTTGGATAACGACAATAGTCCACCGAACAAACCGGCGTAGGAACCTTTTTTATCAAAAGCATTCTCCATGAAAAAATGACAATTGCGCAGGTAAAATGAAAAATCTGCACTTGCATTCATCCAAAAATTAGAGTTGATACTGTTTCTGTCATACGCCTTTGCTGTAACCACAAGAGGCATTGAAAACTGATAAGCCACGACATTAATTCCACCAGAAATATTTTTATGCTGCAGCGAATAGCGGGCACCCGCTGCCCATTGATGAAGATTGTTTCGCTTTTCAATTTCTTGTCTAGTACGATGATACCCACTAGTGTTAAAGGAAGTGACTCCTATATTTCCGTTGACAGCAGACACTCCATAGTTTGCACTTAACATTCTAGATGAAACAAAAAAATCTACGGTGTGAATTTTACGAACCAATGAGACAGCTACACCCCTATGAAAATTAAACTCCCCCACACTCCGATAAGGTCTAAACGTAGCGCCTTTCTTTTTTAATAAAGCGATAACTGGAGTTTTTCTAAATGCAAAAGATTGCCACTGGATTAGACCTTGTCCAAAGTTGACAGTAAAATCTCCAAGAATTATAGCCTTAACGGAACCTTTTGGCTGTAGCGAAACATGCATACTCAAGAAGTCCACGCCACTACCCGCTTTACTATTGAATATCTTTTCTCCGGGATCTTTATCAATAGAAAATCCCACCTGCATACCTGGAGACCGGTATCGATACAGAAGTTGCATTCCAACTCCACCTCCCACCCAATCTTTTGGAAAAGCATTTCTGTTTTGGATCCCCCGTATTCTATAGGTAAGGATAGATTGTTCTAGCAATCGATTTTCCGAGAGCCATCCTTTAATAGGAAAAGATTCAATCTTAAAAAAGGGGACGAAGGAGCGTGCCAATACAGGATCCCAACCAGGTATCGCTTGTAACTCGTAAACATCTTTGAAATCACCCATCACCTTTTTGTAGGTAAAAAATTGATCAACTTGCCAAAGCGTGAGTTTACCAAATGCAATTAATTCATCGCGACTGATTCGATTCAAATCCCATTTTTTTATTTTGCTTGCTTCACTTGCTCTTGTCCACTCTCCATCATCCAATTCAACAAATGTCTCAGGAAGCCAGGAGCTTGATAACTCAATTTGTTCAGTTGAAACCTGGGCAGAGACAAATAAAGAAGCACAGATCAAAATCCAAACGAAATTCAAATGCACCAATAAAATCTTATTACTCACACGAGTCTTCATTTAATAGGAGTAGGAAGTTGAAAGGATAAGTGGGAAAGTGTCCCAACCATTGGTTGAACTCCTAACCCAATCTGCACCGTAAATTGATTTAATAGAAAAGATGCATGCAACATCCACCATTGAGGATTGGGGGAAAACCCCAATTGAAATTGGAATTTCGTCGCAGGAAAATATCTGAGGTGTGCAATCCATTCCAGAGAAGCATTCATGGTTTTTTGCAAGTGCAAGACAGCAGTTACTGCTGTACTAACATGCAACTGTGTTCCAGCTAAGATTGTTGTATAAAGCGATTTACTTTTTTGTAGTAAAAAACCGGGTTGACTTTCAATAGTCAAAGCGAAACTAGCCGTCAATTGATTTGATAATTTAGTTTGAAGTCCCAATTTTGAAAAGGGTTGCAGCTCCTTTTTATAACCAGTAACGGCAACCCTCGAAACACCCATTATCAATCCAATGCTTAGTTCGTTTTGAAGAACGCGTGCAACTTGAATGCCCGTTCTCATTTGTGACGAAGTCGCTAGCTTTTCTACTGAAAAATGAACCCCAATGCCAGTACTTTTTTTCTTTGAGTAAAAACATCCGGTTAGCTGATTCCAACCGGAAACCTCCAGCATTTTTCCAACAGAAAGAACAGCTCCGCTCTTTAATTCTACTGCTGCGGCAGGATATAAAATCCCTGTTAAAATTGACGTTCCTCCTACGCTATCCAAAAAACCAAGTTGCGTATATCTAAATGGGCTGCCTGTCATAGACTGCGCATCGATTGGGAGGCGCATATGAGCAAGAAAGCAGATTGTTCCCACAACTTTTAACAGGGTTTGCCATAACATTCGACTAGTCTACACGATCTCATTATTGCCCAAAAGGTGAGTTTTCACTTTTTGTAACGTGAAATCCTGTGAATTGATGCTACTTTTGCGCCATGAAATTGTTAGATGGAAAATTAGCGTCACAAGCTATAAAAGAAGAGCTCCGCCTTTCGGTAGCTCAACGCGTAGCAGAAGGGAAAAAAGTACCCCACCTGGCAGCGATTTTGATTGGAAATAACGGGGCTAGCGCCACCTATGTGGCCGCGAAAGTAAAAGCGTGTGAAGAAACTGGATTTAAATCAACCTTGATCAAATTTGAAGACACTATTTCAGAAGATAGTTTATTAGCAAAAATTAATGAACTCAATAATGACTTAGACATAGATGGCATTCTTGTTCAATTACCTTTACCCAGTCATATTGCAGAAGAAAAGATCATCACTGCAATTGATCCCGAAAAAGACGTTGACGGATTTCATCCGATTAACTTAGGCAGAATGGTACAAGGCCAAGCCAGTTTCATACCTGCTACTCCCTATGGTATCATGCTCTTACTGGAACATTTCAACGTTGATACTACCGGCAAACATGCTGTGGTGATTGGACGAAGTAACATTGTTGGAAGACCCCTCAGCATTTTGCTGAGTGCAAATACAAAGCCAGGTAATTGTACCGTTACACTTTGTCATTCTAAAACAAAAGAATTAAGCACTCACTGTAAGCAAGCTGATATCATTGTAGCTGCATTAGGCAAGGCCGAGTTTTTAAAGGCAGACATGGTAAAAGAGGGGGCAATTGTTATAGATGTTGGAATAACACGCGTAACTGATAACACAAAAAAATCAGGTTTTCGTTTGCTAGGTGATGTGCATTTTGAAACTGTTTCAAAAAAATGCGAATGGATTACTCCAGTCCCGGGTGGAGTTGGACCAATGACTATCGCCGCGTTACTCAAAAACACATTCCATTCATGTTTGAAAAGAAATTAAGCCCACACTAATCAGCTCCTCTTCCACGTTAAAATGATATGGTGACAAACTCTACTCAATTACAACTACCCGTGATGGAGCAATTCTATACGCTCCAAGGAGAAGGGTATCACCAGGGAAAAGCCGCTTATTTTATTCGATTGGGCGGATGCGATGTTGGATGTGTTTGGTGTGACGTAAAAGAAAGTTGGCCCATCGATGCACATCCACTGGAGAAACTTGAACAAATTGCATCTACCATTGAAAAAACGGGTGCTCGTATTGCTGTAATTACAGGCGGCGAGCCGCTTCTTCATCAACTGGGCCCACTCACCTCTTTACTAAGATCAAAAAATATTGCTTGTCATTTGGAAACTTCGGGCGCACACCCCCTTTCCGGTAATTGGGAATGGATTTGTTTATCGCCTAAAAAGTTTAAAGCACCGCTTCCTGCAATTTTAGAATTTGCAGATGAATTAAAGGTGGTTGTTTATCACGAGAGTGATTTTAAATGGGCAGAAGAATTTGCAGCGCAAGTTAAACCGACCTGTAAACTGTATTTACAACCAGAATGGAGTAAGAGAGAGAAGATCACGCCTCTTTGCATTGAATACTTGAAAAAAAATCCAAAATGGGAGCTCAGTTTACAAATTCATAAATATTTGGACATACCATGAGCAAGTTGCTTTTAACCTCTGGGACTATTTTATTTTTCATATTTATTCAATCGAGTTGTTTCGCACAAGAATACCGACCTGAAAAAGTGAGCAAGAAAGCAGTGCAGTTTTATGAGAAAGCATTTGAGAAAGCATCGCAAAATGAAACTCGTGAAGCCATTTCTTTTCTTCAACAAGCTACCGAAGCTGACGAAAATTATGCAGATGCATGGATTGCACTGGGCCGAATGCAATTAGAATTAAAAAACTATCCCTACAGTTTGGTTTGTTTTAGAAGAGCACAATACATAGATCTCAACTATTTTAAACCCCATCTTATATCCTATGCCACAGGTTTAGCTGGTTCAGGTGATTTTCAAAAAGCCTTGGAAACAATTACGAAATACATAGACCAAGTTAAACCAACAGGTGCTCAACTTGAGCTAGCCCTTTCTCGTAAACGCTCTTATGAGTTTGCTAACCAATTAGAAAAGGAAGCACAAGCTGAAAAAAATGTTACTGTATTTGCTCCAAAAAATCTAGGCCCCTCTGTCAATTCAAAAATGTCAGAGTACCTGCCTTCTCAAACCATTGACGGCACACAACTTTTTTACACACGTCGAGTAGATACCTATAATGAAGATTTTTATGGAAGCACGCGCGTGAAAAATGGAAATTGGGAAAGCGCACAACCCTTAAAAGGTTCACTCAATACTCCACAAAGCGAAGGCGCCATGATGATTTCACAGGATGGCAATCTGCTTGTGTTTACTGGTTGTTACAGACCAGATAGCCATGGCGGATGTGACCTATATATTTCCACTAAAACCAAGGAAGGTTGGTCAGCTGCAAAAAATTTGGGATCTCATATCAACTCAGAGCAATGGGAATCACAACCCTGTCTTTCTCCCGATAAAAAAGAATTATACTTTGCGAGTCGCAGATCGGGTGGATATGGTGGAAGTGATCTTTATGTGAGCAGATTACAAGAAAACGGTCAATGGGGCGACCCCATCAATTTGGGTCCAACTGTAAATAGTTCTGCGGACGAACAGTGCCCTTTTATCCATGCTGACAATCAAACACTTTATTTTACTTCTTCTTATTGGCAAGGCTATGGAGATGACGATTTATTCTTAGTCAGAAAACAAACCGATGGAAGTTGGTCTACTCCCAAAAATTTAGGTTATCCGATAAATACAATCGATCGCGAGGGAACCTTGTTTATTACAGCAGATGGGAAAACAGCCTTTTATGCCAGTGAACGAAAAGACAGCTACGGAGGTCTTGATCTTTACAGTTTTGAACTAAAAGCATCGATTCGTCCCTATGACACAAGATGGGTGACTGGCAGCGTAACAGATAAAAAAACAGGCAAAGGCATTGCTGCTACACTGGAGCTAACTGACTTAAGTACAAAACAAATTATCTCGAAAGTAAAAACTGATTCACTAGGCAACTATTTACTGACGTTACCAACGGGACGCGATTATGCATTTACTGTAAATCAAAAGGGGTACTTATTCAACTCAGATCAATACTTTTTAAAAAACGGTATAATGGACTCTGCTGCCGTTAAGAATATTGAACTGCAATCCATTGAACAAGACGCCCGTATTGTATTGAAAAATATTTTCTTTGAGACAAATCGATTTGAGCTGAATCCAATCTCTCAAACTGAACTAGATAAATTAGTGGTACTCCTGACAGAAAATCCTACACTACGAATAGAAATTAGTGGACACACCGACAATATTGGAAAAGCAGAAACTAATTTATTGTTAAGTGACAACCGAGCTCGTTCCGTAGTTGAATACCTTGTTTCTAAAAAAATAGACTCAAAACGATTGACCTATAAAGGATATGGCCTGACAAAGCCTATTGCTGACAATAGTACAGAGGAAGGAAGAGCGCAAAACAGAAGAACAGAAATGCGTGTGGTTGGCCTCTAGTATCTCTTAAAAAGGATCTATATACTTGGGAGAAAAGCAACTATGAACTCCCAACTTCGTTATCAACTTGCCCTTACCCTTTTACCCGGTATAGGCCCCGCGCGCCTTCGACCACTATTATTAAAATTAACTCCGGAACAACTATTTCGACTTCCCTTCGACCATTTACAAAACATAAATGAGTTCAATCCTCGATTCATTGACGCCATCCGCTCTTTTGACAACTGGAAGCGGGTAGATGAGGAAATAAAATTTATTGAAGAGTATAAAATCGACACGTATTTTATTTCAGACAACACCTATCCCACCCGTCTAAAAGAATGTGCTGATGCACCACTCTTGTTATTTGGAAAAGGAAACGCAGACCTGAATGCAAAACGAATCTTGGCAGTCGTGGGCACGCGATTAAACACAGAGATAGGTAAAAAATTTACCAATGAGCTAATTGAATCAATACAATTTTCAAACATCACAATTGTGAGTGGACTTGCATACGGAATAGATTCAATCGCACACACGCAGGCATTGCAACAGCAGCTTCCTACCATTGCAGTACTCGCGCATGGATTAGACCGCATTTACCCATGGGTGAATAGAAATTTAGCTAAACAAATTGTCGAGCAGGAAGGCGCTTTGCTAACAGAGTGTAGACAGGGAGAAAAAACAGACACTTACCTTTTTCCCAGAAGAAACCGAATTGTGGCAGGTCTGTCAGATGCAACACTTGTAATTGAAAGCGATGAAAATGGAGGCAGTTTAATTACAGCATCACTTGCCTGGAGTTATAATAGAACTGTTTTTGCGGTTCCAGGAAGACCCAGTGACAAAAAAAGTAGCGGCTGTTTGCAATTAATCAAAAACCAAAAGGCGCAACTGATTACAGGCGCACACGATATTTTGTATTGGATGGGTTGGACAGAAAACGATGACCCTATAAGTAATCTCACGTACGGTAAGAAGTTAAATCGAGCGACTACTAATGATGAACAACAAATCATGGATTTGCTAAAAGACCAAGACTTTCTTCATATGGAAGAAATACAGGAAAAAACCGAATGGCCTATGCCAAAGCTAGCAGCGACCTTGCTTAACCTTTCGTTAGCAGGGTTGATTGTATCTTTGCCCGGTAACCGATACCGGCTTGAGTGAACTTATAAAAATGAAAAAAAAGGTACTTGCATATTTGATTTTTTTTAGCAGTAGCCTGCAGTTCATTTTTGCACAACCTTGCACCACCCTAGGCCAAACACCTTCGACCGCATTTCCTGTTTGCGGTTCTACTGTTTTCACGCAAAATAGTGTGCCTATCTGTTCTACAAACAGTCTTTACGTACCCGGCTGTTCCGGCGATGGGGCCAGCTACGAAAACAGAAATCCATTTTTTTATCGATTCACCTGTTATCAATCAGGAACTTTAGGATTCACTATCAATCCGCTGGCAGCCAATGAAGATTATGACTGGCAGCTTTATGATATAACAGGACGAAATCCAGATGAAATTTTTACAAATCGAAATATCATTGTTACGGGAAACTGGGCGGGAACCTATGGTCCAACAGGCGCCTCTGCTACCGGCGTTAACTTTATTCAATGTGCGTCAGATCCGGCCGCAGGTGCAAATGCATTTGCAAGAATGCCCGATCTGATCATTGGTCATGAATATCTTTTATTAGTCAGCCATTATACAAACACACAAAGTGGCTACACGCTTACCTTCTCCGGAGGAACTGCCGTAATTACTGATCCTCTTCTCCCAAAACTAAGTACGGTTAAAGCCGATTGTGATGGCAAAGTGTTGCGATTAAAACTTAATAAAAAAGTTCGTTGTAATAGCTTGACGCTAACTGGAAGTGAATTTAGCCTGGCCCCTACTGTAACGACTGTGATAAGCGCACTACCCGACTCCTGTTCGCAGGCATTTGATTTTGACGAACTCACATTAACCTTGGCAGCTCCGCTAACTAATGGTAATTATGAATTAATAATCAATAACGGAACTGACGCTAATAGCCTGTTAGATATTTGTGGCAGACCGATTCCACCTGGAGACAAATTAACATTCACCTACTTTGTTCCTCAACCCATATTTGCTGACAGTATTGGAAGAAGTGGTTGTGCTCCCGATTCCATTAATCTCTATTTCCCCAAAAGAATACTCTGTTCCAGCATTGATCCAGCAGGTACAGATTTCTTAGTGTCAGGCCCTTCTGCTGTGTCTGTAAGAACTGCAGGAGGCAATTGTGTTAACGGGAAAACTGACTTTGTTACTATCAAATTCAACCGACCTATTGAAAAAGGAGGTATTTATCAACTCATGCTAAGAGCAGGCACTGATACCACAGTATTAGTAGATGAATGTGGCTTAGCAACTCCAATACAGACTGTATCGTTCAATATTGCAGATACAGTTAATGCAGCATTTAGCTATAATGCTACACTGGGGTGTCAAAAAAATACTTACCTCTTTTCTCACCCCGGAGGGGATGGCATCAATAGTTGGAAGTGGACTTTTAATGCAAGCACTATTAATACACAAACACACACGATTGATTTTCCCTCCAGCTCTACAAGTACTATTTCATTAATAGTGAGCAATGGAATTTGTTCTGATACTGCGTCCACACAATTAGTCATTAATAATCAGGTAAAGGCCAGTTTTACAATAGCGGACAGCATTCTATGTCCAGAAGACAAGCTTACAATCACCAACACGAGTACAGGAACAATTGATAGCTGGCTGTGGCGTTATGACGCACTCTCCACCAATACACAAAAAGATCCGCCCCCCTTTCAATTCCCCAATATTAATGTAGAAAGAACCTATCGAGTCCGCTTGGTTGCCGGTAATCAAGCATTACGCTGTAAGGATAGCACCGAAAAAATTATTCGGGTACTAAACCATTGCCTAATTGAAGTCCCTACTGCATTCACTCCTAACAATGACGGACTGAACGACTGGTTTAGTCCACATAATGCGTTGAAAGCGATTAATTATCACTTCCGCGTTTTTAATAGGTGGGGCCAAGTTGTATTTGAAACACGCAACTGGATGGACAAATGGGATGGCCGTATCAATGGGCAGCCGCAAGGCACGGGTGTGTATGTATGGGTTCTTTCGTATACAAATCGCGATACAGGCAACCCTGTTTTCAGAAAAGGTACCGTTACCCTTATTAAGTAGTCGTTTTTTAGATTTTGCCTATTTTGTCCCGGTAGCCTATCTTTGCACATGGCGACAAAAAAATCTTCCCCTGCTTTTACGGAACGTTTCTTTGGCGAAGGACTGACCTTCGACGATGTATTATTAATGCCCGGTTACAGTGAAATACTTCCCCGGGAAGTAGACATCCGTAGTAAATTAACTAATTCAATCACACTTCATGTCCCGCTGTTATCAGCAGCAATGGATACTGTTACTGAAGCTTCACTAGCCATTGCATTGGCGCGCGAAGGAGGCCTCGGCATTTTGCATAAAAATATGTCTATTGAAAGACAGGCCGAGCAAGTAAGAAAAGTAAAAAGAAGCGAAAGTGGTATGATCATTGACCCCTTAACGCTATTGGAAGAGGCTACAATTGGGGAAGCCTTGAAAATGATGCAAGAAAACCGAATCGGTGGAATTCCTATTGTAGACAAGGCAGGCATATTAACTGGCATTCTAACAAACCGTGACTTACGTTTTGAAAATAATCCAAAAAGAAAGGTTAGTGAAGTAATGACATCAAAAGATCTTTACACCGCTCCTGAGGGTACTGATCTGAAAAAGGCTGAACAACTTTTCAAAAAAACTAAGGTTGAGAAGTTACCCATCATTGACAAAAAAGGAAAACTGGTTGGGCTCTTTACGTATAGTGATATTTTAAAATTGAAAAGCAATCCCAATGCAGTAAAGGATAGTTTTGGGAGATTACTCGTTGGAGCAGGTGTTGGAATTACAAAAGACTTATTAGATCGTGTTGCCGCCTTACACCATGTTGGTGTGGATGTTGTTGCAATGGATAGTGCACATGGCCATAGCAAGGGAGTAATTGAAGCCGTAAAGCTGGTAAAAAAACAATTTAAAAAATTACAAGTCATTGCAGGAAATGTAGGAACTGCCGCTGGTGCCAAAGCATTGGCCGAAGCAGGTGCTGATGCTGTGAAAGTGGGAATAGGTCCTGGTTCAATTTGCACAACACGTATTGTAGCGGGTACTGGAGTGCCTCAGCTAACTGCAATTATGGAAGCGGCTCATGCATTAAAGGGAAAAAATATTCCTGTGATTGCTGATGGAGGAATTCGTTACACAGGTGATATGGTAAAAGCATTGGCAGCCGGAGCAAATTGTGTAATGATGGGAAGTGTATTTGCCGGCACCGAAGAAAGCCCTGGTGAAACCATTATTTACGAAGGAAGAAAATTCAAAACGTATAGAGGAATGGGGTCACTAGGAGCGATGGCTACTGGAAGCAGCGACCGTTATTTTCAAGATCCCGAACAAGATGTCAAAAAATATGTACCAGAAGGCATCGAAGGGCGTGTTGCATACAAGGGCTATTTAAAAGAAGTTGTTTATCAATACACGGGCGGATTACGTGCCGGAATGGGTTACTGTGGAGCAAAGACTATTGCTGCATTACAAAAGGCCACTTTTGTAAAAATCACCAACGCAGGAATGCATGAAAGCCATGCGCACGACGTTGACATCACCAAAGAAGCACCTAATTATAGCAGAAAGTAAGTAGCTTCAACACTCGAAATTGTTTTGATGCGAACTCGATCCCTGCTCTTATCAATCACCAGTGGTGTTTTGGCCTGGCTGGGATGGCCCGGTTCTCCATTGGGCCAGTCTATCTTGCTATTTATTGCATGGGTTCCACTGCTTTTACTTTCTTCTCTTGAAAAATCTACGCGTCGCTTTTTTCTACTGTGCTATGTCTCGATGTTGATTTGGAACTTGGGCACCACATGGTGGATTTGGAACGCAACTGCACCCGGTGCCGTAGCTGCTTGGCTAGCTAATAGTTTACTAATGTGCATTCCTTGGATGGGCTATCACTTTTTTTCCAAAAAAGTAAAACCTTTTCTTGCTTCGTTGGGACTGATTTGTTTTTGGATGAGTTTTGAATATTTACACTTACAAGATTGGGGGCTAAGTTGGCCATGGCTTACCATCGGGAATGGACTGGCTACACATCCAGAATGGATTCAATGGTACACTTTTACAGGAGTTGCGGGTGGAACTTTTTGGATATTACTTGTGAATATTCTTCTTTATCATCACTGGCAAAGTAATCAGCGAATCATTGGACGAAAAAAATATCATTGGCTGATTCTTGCTTTTTTTATTGCCCTTTCCCCTATTTTGATTTCTTCTTATTGGTCTTCTAGAAAAATTGAGACACAAGAAGAGCAAAAAGAAATCATCATTGTTCAACCTAATATTGATCCTTACGAAAAAATCACAGCAGGTACAGAACAGAAACAACTAGCTATCGCCATCGACTTATCAAAAGAAAACCTAAATGAAAAGACAGCACTTTTAATTTGGCCGGAAACCGCTCTTTATAGTCCTTATGGCTATGACGAAGAGAAATTAAATGACAGGGAGCAACTAACCCCCTTGCGATCGCTATTGTCAAATTATCCTGGCACTTCACTTTTCACGGGTATTGAAAGTTACAGATGGGTTAATGAAGCTACTCCCTATTCAAGAAAGACCACGGATGGGTTATCTCAATTTGAAGCTTACAATGCAGGTGTCTTGATTGACTATTTCGGCACACATGGATTTTATCATAAATCCAAATTAGTGCCGGGTGTTGAAACACTTCCCTGGTTCTTACGATTTATAGATAGCTGGTTTGAAAAATTTGGAGGAGTAACTGCTGGTTATGCTAAACAAAATGACAGAAATGTATTAGAAGAAAAAAATGGAATAAAACTGGCACCTGCTATCTGCTATGAAAGTATCTATGGTGATTTTTTACGACAATATGTAAAAAAGGGAGCTAATCTTATTACAATTATCACCAATGACGGGTGGTGGAAGAAAACACCTGGACATATTCAACATTTTCATTATGCAAAACTGCGTGCGATCGAAACAGGTTGCTGGGTAGCACGTAGTGCGAACACAGGTATTAGTGGTTTTATTAATCCAAAAGGTGCTGTAATAGAAGCAAAAGGATATGGTGTGGCAGCTTCACTTCGTCAATCTATCTCACTTACAAATAATGCTCCCACTTTTTATGTACAACACGGGGATTGGTTATTTCAATTGATATTACTCCTAACAATAATTATGTTAGCGATTTCGTTGTTGCCAAAATTTCGCCAATAGTACCTATTGGTTGAAAGAGTGTTCGTAATTTTATATTCCTGCATGAAGAAGTACCTGCTTGTTGTCGCCTTGACACTATTATTGTGTCCTGCACTTTTTGCTGCGCATATAAAAGGCGGCTTTTTCACGTATCAATATCTAGGACCTGGCACTGGCACAAACCTGCGTTATAAAATAACACTGACAGTGTACATGATCTGCAATCCCAGTACTGGTCAATTGTCTAACCCAATCAATTTTTCATTTTTCAATGCAGGAACAAATCAATTCATTAGAACCGAGAGCGTAGCAATCACTGATCAGTATACATTAAGTAAGACTTATGATGAGCCGTGCATTACCGGAAATGAAGTGGGATGCAAGTACACTATTGTTGTATACGACTTGGCATCTGTTGAACTTCCCTCACTTGCAGAGGGATATATAGTATCCTATCAACGTTGCTGTCGTATAGCTGGTATCAACAACTTAGTCAATAGCGGGACCGTTGGAAATACATTTTCAATTAAAATCCCCGGTAGTACTGCACCGCAAAACGCGCAAACCAATAGCAGCCCTCGTTTTTTAGTAAATGACACAGCCGTGGTGTGTCAGAACAGTTATTTTCAATTGAACTTTTCTGCAACTGACCCCAATAGTGATTCACTTAGCTATCAATTTTGTGAAGCCTACGAAGGAGCTTCACAATCAGCACCAAGTCCAGACATTGCTTCCAACCCGCCCTATAATACGGTTCCTTATGCTCCCTTATTCAGTGGAGGTCAGCCATTAGGCAGTGGCGTCACAATCAACCCGGTTACCGGTTTAATAAGTGGTGTTGCGCCAACCATGATTGGACAATACGTAATCTGCGTCTGTGTAAACGAATATAGAAACGGTGTACTCATTGCTACCACCCGAAAAGAATTACACCTCGAAGTAAGTGATTGCAGTCCGCTACGAGCACAACTCAATCCTCGCCCCTCTTATTGTGATGATCTTGACGTAAATTTTCAAAATGACGCTTCCGGTAATCCTTCAAATGCCCAATATCTATGGAATTTTGGTGATCCGGCTAGTGGAACAAACAATACTTCGACACTTGCTACAACAAACCACTTGTTTTCTGCTCCCGGAGACTATACGGTCAAATTATTGGTTACGCTGCAAGGGATCTGCACAGACAGTACTACAACAGTAGTAAGAGTATGGCCAGGATTTTATCCCGGTTTCACTACCAGCGGAATTTGTGTGCTCACTCCCTACCAATTTACAGATACCACGCGCGCTACGTATGGTACAGTTGATTATTGGCATTGGAATTTTGGCGACAACACAACACTTGCTGACACAGCAAGAATCCGTAATCCCCAGTGGAACTATACCAATCCAGGACCCGCTACTGTTACAATGGTGGTAAGCTCTAGCAAAGGTTGCATTGACACGATACAGCAAAATATAAATGTATTAGATAAGCCCACCATCACATTGGGCTTCACGGACACCCTAATTTGTCAATATGATTCTGTAAGACTTTCTGCAGCGGGTAATGGCAACTTTACTTGGTCTCCTAATTACAATATTATAAATCCAAACACCGCTACTCCAATTGTACATCCCATGAATACAACTTGGTATTACGTAAATCTGGAAAATTCAGGGTGTGTTAATAGAGACTCTGTTAAAATAAATGTGACAACAGGGGTATACATCAATCAAATGGCGGACACAACTATTTGCCAGGGTGACACCATACGATTACGCATTGCATCCAATGGATTACAATATACTTGGACCCCTCCCTTGAATTTAGACAATGCTACAATCCAATCGCCATTAGCAGTAACCACAAACACCACCACCTACCAAGTTACTGGCGTAGTTGGCAGTTGCTCTGAAACAAAACAAATCACCGTACGAACAGTTCCCTATCCAATTGCGAGACTTTCACCAGACACCACCATTTGTTTTAACTCGTCTGCACAACTACGAGGCAGCAGTAACGGCAGTAATTTTATTTGGACACCTACCCTTTATTTGAATAACCCTTCTAGTTTAACACCTATTGCTCGCCCACCTGCAACACAGCGCTATGTACTTGCTGTTTACGACAATCAGGGTTGTCCTAAACCTGGTCTCGACACCATTGTAGTAACAGTACTTCCCGAAGTAGTTGCCTTTGCGGGTAGAGATACCACTGTGGTAGTTGGACAACCTTTGCAACTTAACGCGAGTGGAGGAGCAAGTTATAGCTGGAGTCCTTCTACAGGACTATCTTCTACTACAATCCCCAATCCGATTGCGAACTATACAGTGGGCAGCAACCAAATTCGATACCGCCTTATTGCCAGAGATATTGCAAATTGTGCAGATACGGCTTATTTGAATGTTCGCGTTTTTCAAACTGTACCGAGTGTATTTGTTCCTACAGCCTTTACCCCTAATAGTGACGGAAAAAATGATGTCATCAAACCCATTTTAGCAGGAATTAAAGAACTAAAGTACTTCCGCATTTTCAATCGTTGGGGACAATTGGTTTTTGAAACCCAACAAGATGGAGTTGGATGGGATGGTAAAGTAAATGGCCAAACACAAGGCACCCATGTATTTGTATGGACCGTCAGCGCGGTAGACTACTTAGATCAACCTTACTTTTCAAAAGGTTTGGTGACTCTTATTCGCTAAAGGACTAACTTGCCTCCCTAAGTTTAACACTATGTCATCCATTGTATTTATAACTGGAGCCACTTCGGGATTTGGACAATCCTGTGCTCGAAAATTTGCCAGTACAGGTCACAAATTAATTTTGAATGGTAGAAGAAAAGAAAGATTAGAAGCACTAGCTACAGAATTAAAAAACACCTACCAAACTGAAAGTCTCATTCTTCCTATTGATGTTAGAAACCAAGAAGAAATCACAATGGCAATTGCGAATCTTCCTTCCGCATGGACCCGTATTGAAATATTAATCAATAATGCGGGGCTTGCTGCAGGAAGAGATTATTTTGAAGAGGCCAACTTAGATGACTGGAATCAAATGATTGATACCAACATTAAAGGCTTTTTATACGTTTCGCAGGCAGTTTCCAAATGGATGGCCGTTCATCAAAAAGGACATATTGTGAATATAGGTTCAACAGCCGGTCAAGTGGTCTATGAAAAAGGTAATGCCTATTGCGCTACAAAATATGCAGTAGATGCACTCAACCAATCCATGCGCATTGATCTACTCCGTCATGGAATCAAAGTAACAGCAGTTAATCCGGGTGCAGCAGAAACAGAATTTTCACTAGTTCGCTTTAAAGGAGATGCCACCACCGCATCTAAAGTATACGACGGTCTCAAACCACTAACCCCCGAAGATGTAGCAGATGTGATTTATTTTACTACAACATTACCCTCACATGTTTGCATCAACGATTTAACAGTTACCTGCGTACAACAAGCAGACTCTGTTTATTTTCATCGGAAATAAATCGGAGAAATTCTACTGAGCTAAAGATACCCGTACCTGTAAACCTGCGCGGGTATTTGTAATTGGAAACGCACTACTGATTTTAGGAATAGTACGGTTTTGCTCAAAATAGAGTTTCATGCTCACTTTATTATTGAGCACATAGTCAATGGAAGGTGCAATCCGAATCACTTTTTGTCCTCCAGTTCCAAACGCTGTACCCTGATCCAATTTCGAATTGGCCGTCGCATCATCCCGCAAACTGAAATCCATTCGAAGCGTCACGTCATTATCCAGTTTCATTCCATTCTTTCCAATGCGGATATCACGAATAAGAGGCATTCCCTTTTTTCGCCAGTTCAAACCAAAAGTCACTTCGGTAGAACGATTTTCAGCTAATTGATAATCGATTAAACTCAAACTTAGTTGACGACTTTTTCTAAACTCAAAGCGCGTCTGTAACTGGTTGGTAAAAGTCATATCAATTTCAATGAGTGGCTCAAATGCCTCCTGTATCGTAATATTCGGAATCAAGAAGTAGGGAATAAAATTACCTGTAAGCGTATCTTTAAAAGAAGGATATCCAACTCGTAGAGGATCAGTAAATAATAAGGCCGTATTAAAACTGTTCATGGAAAAAGTACTCTTGTACCCATGACGAATTGAAAAACTAGAAAATATTTTATCTAATCCAGCAAGTTTTGAAAGTCCGTTGTACGTAAGCGTCCAATTTGGCTTTGGCACCAATGAACTAAATGGATTATGACGAATAGAAGGATTACTATTGCCAAATAGTTGAATGGAGGCGGGGTCTTTGTTGGTGTAAGCTGCAATGAAAGAAGGAATCACTACATCCTGTGCATAGCGGCCATATCCTTTATAGTATCCATCTGTTCCCACAGCACCACCCTGATAGGGATTTGATGTCCCCAGTTTTGTAGACAGGATTTTACGGTTAGCTTCAAATTGTTTGAACGTAGCGGACACTACATTTGGATCAAATGAAGTAAATAAAGTCTGGTAGGAGACATAACTGATACTGAAACTTCCGAGTGCATAAGGATTCAATCGAGCTAAACCTGAAAATCCGGTTGTATCCTTGTACAACTCACTGTACTGCTTATCAAATGTTTTATCGAGCGAAAGATCAATATTGAAGTCGCGGAACGGACTAACCTGTGCACTAATAGACAACCGCTGATTGTAGCGCTGTTGAATCATTGCACTTACTAACGAATCGCGAGAAAGCAGTCCCTTTTGACCAAAGCGATTAATCCAACTAGTATCAGGTTGATATCCGAACAGGTATGCAAATCCTGGCTGACGACTTCTAAAATTCATTCCCAATAATTGCGTACTATCCATATAGCCAGGAAGCGTTGTGCCAAAATCTTCTGTGTATTGGATGGCTGTTCTTTTTAATGCAGTCGCAAAATTTAATGCTACTCCTGCAAAGCCTCCTATTTCACCTTTTTGTTTTGGAATCTTCTCCCGAGGCTCTTTAACTTTCTTGATTTTTCTTTTTTTGATTTTAATAATCTTTCCGTCTTTATTTCGAATGGTATCGTAGCGATAGCGTAGTGCCGTAGGCGAGAAAATAGTAGGAAGAGAAGACTCAGGCTCACGCTTTTGTCCATCAACGTATGTATTATCACGCGTGGAGTCTGCTTTAGCAGTTGGTGCTTTTCCAAATACATCAGGGCTAGGAACCCGGCTGTTATCACCACCCTTTGCTCGAGATGTTTTGGATTTTGAACGACCCGGCTGTGTCGATTGCTCAATTATTCTACTCTCTCTGGCATTTCTGCGAACCCCCATTCCGTTTTGTAAAGCACGCAATGTTTTATTTTTATTATAGAGCTCTTCCCACTTTAATTCACCATTGAGGGTTTTAGTTTGCGTGTTAGATAATTTATTGCCTAATTCTCTGGCGAGTAAGGAGGCAGCCAACCAATTGTATTTTGAATTATACCCAGCGCGCAGAGTTGTCCAATCTAACAAAGGAATTTTGTTGGTAGGTACATTATAATTCAACGTGAAGTCTTGCTGATAGTTAGTGGTACGTCCTCCTCGGAAAAAATTGGTACGAATAGAATCCTTTTTGAAATCAGTATCTATCCGTCCGGGTGGCTCGTCAATTCGTGCATTATTGGTTGCAGAAAAATCCATCGCAAGAGAGCGTGTCAAGTTCCACTGCAAAACATAGTACCGATCAAAAGTGAAATATTTATTATACGTCTCTGGTATTTTGTAAGGACCACCACCCACATTGCGTGGACGTGTTGCACCAAATTGCCTAAATACATCTGCGCGCATAGAAACCTGTGCGGGTGCGTAATTAAAATTAAAATCTCTGACTAGCGCTAACCATTTAGAGTTGGATTTGATAAACCGTTTAAAAGGTTCAACGGTTTTAGCAGGTGGCGCATAGGTATAACCGATTACCCCACGTGTTCTTCTTAATTCATCTTGCTCTATCAATGGATTATGAGACAGCGTTTGAATATAAGAGTAAGAGAAGTCGAGATTGCTTGCACTCCACGGAGTCAATTTCTTTCCTTCTGGTTTAATCTTTTTTACATTCGTTAAATTGACAGTTTTTATAGAAGTCACATCTTGAGCATCTGTACGAATCGAATCTCTTTTATCCGGCGAAGTGGTCTTTAATTTTCTCTTCAAATCAATATCTAGATCGTAAGGATCATATTCAGGAGTACTTGCACGTTGACTGAAACTGGCATAAAATGGAATTTGCATACCCCAGCTTTTGGGTAATAATTTACCTGCTTCTATTGTCAATGAAGCATCCGCAGTAAATACATCTTCGCGGCTCCGCTCGTTCACGCGTTGCTCTAAGGTTCCAAATCCTCTTGACCGGGCTGATCCAGAAACAGACAAAGTACCCAAGTCAGCCAGTTTAATATCAGTACGAGCGAGTGCAGCCCATCCTCCTTTTTCATCGAGCTGCTGTAGTCGCAGTTCATTGAACCATACCTCTGCACAAAGCGACTCTTGCCCCGTATTTTCAACACCGAGTAATACACCCCTCACCTCCCCTAAATTTGGATTACCCATAATCGCATACGTGCGACCATTCGACAAGGTTTCTTTAAAGTAACGAGAAGGAGGAATACCTGCTCTATTTCTGCGAATTTTTAATTCCATTAAATCCTGCAAGGATAAATCGAGATTATTCTCAAATGGCCAAATACGTACACTGTCCCGTTCCCCAAATTCCGTTCGCTTAAGTGGAATTTTTACTTCGTAATAATTCCCGTTGAAATCATTTCCGATTCGAACTACTGCATTGATATCACCAGGTTGTAATGGCTCTGCTCCTTCAACAGATTCGGCATGTATGAACATTTCTAACTTGCCATACTGACGCATATCCATGTTCATCGTCTTGAATACACCCCTTGCTTCCTGGTAGGGCATTCCACATATCTGCATACTCAACGACTGCTCGTTCATCAAAAGCGGCACATTGTTATTACTCAATTGCTGCTGCCTTTCAATACCAGGTGGAATTCGATAAATAATCGGTTGTCGTTGGTCGTTCTCCTCCACATTGACAGATAAAATATTGATAGTGGTATAATCTGGAATAGGAAGTGTCGTATAATTACCAGTAGTATCAATTTGGTTGCGGAATCTTCTCCACTGATTACGCACTAATTCCAGTTTTCCAAAACGTAGCACGACTGAATCTTCAAAGCCGGTCACAAACATGCGAATGAAACGAATCGACTTGAAGTCAGGAATATTTCCAACTTTTTGCTGAAACTGTTCGACCGGAATACGGAATAAATACCAACGTTCTGTTCTTGTTTGACCATTTGCCAGGGTAACCGTAGGAGTTCGAATATCTGTGATATAGTTTGTACCCGTTCCCATGTTTGGTAAAATGTCTACTCGATACTGAAAATACTCCTCCGCTTCATTCATGGTGTTATCCCGATTGAGCTCCTCCGCATCCGGATACTGTGTAAAGGCACTAACAAACTGCGTATTATTTCCTGCTATCGGTGAATTACCATGAGGATTGTTGATGTTTTTATAGCGACGTAGAATACCTGCATTTTCCTGATCAAAACTATTATCTCTGTAAGGCTTAAAGTTATCACCCGAAGGATCGCGGAGCGCTTGTTGATATACTGCAGAGCCTGCGCCAAAATTGGTACGAAGTAAATTAAGATAACTGCTAAATTTTTGCTGCTCTTCCTCATCCGTTAATCCATCAAAACCAACATCCTGGTACTGACGATCCGTTGGCGTATTACTGAATGCATTAGTGACCTGCAGTGGAATGGCCGGCACTCTTCCCCAAACAGTTGAACTATCTTCCCTTGCGTTATTGGTAGGTGTAGCCAAACCGTTTTCATATTGACGTTTTCCGTCACGAAGCACATCTTCAGAAATATTTCCCAGATTAAAGTAGAGTTGACCCCCATTTCGGTTGGTGGCATTGTTTAGAAAAGGATCCTGCATCCAGAACTCAATGAATTCGATATTGCCCGTTTCAAAATCAGTCTGATCAATGTTACGCATCAATCCGCCCCAGGCATTTCTTGGATTTCTTAAACGACCTGTTGCATCAATGCGCGCAGGATCTGCTTCGTAATTATAGGGCCCTTTGTCTTTAGGGTAAAAAGCTAAATCAAAAGTAGTAAGCAGCCCTTCTCCAAATTGTGTACTACGACGAGGAAAAATTTCACGTTGCAAAACCTGACGCACGCGAGGATCAGACAACTCATTAAGATCACTAATCGGATTATTTACACTTCTGCGTTCCTGCAACACAGGTTCAATATTGTACCATGCCAATTTTCCACGGTTACGTCCACTACGCAAATCATTATTCAATGAAGACTCAGCAAACAATCCATTTCCCTGCGGTACGGATGCCAATGTCCAACTCAGCAAAGGAAAACGAAGATCAATAGCCGCACGTGCGCCTTCAAAATCATCTACATAAACTTGTCCTGAGCGCTGACGAGATCCATCATAATTTGTTGCATTGATCTGCTTAGCATGACCGGGCTGTAAAATAGCTGCCTCTGCATAAGAGGTAATTGAGGAAACAGTTTTGCTAGAATAAAAAGGCAATCGATCCAAGAATTTTGTCAATCGAGGAAGATCATTTCGATAATCCAGATCAACACCGTACATCGTGTTGCGAATCGGATCTTCACCATAGGATTGTTTGATAAAGAAAGGACGCTCCCCTAATTTGACAATCGTACCTCCAAGCGTAAGTCGCTTACTTGCTAAATAGTCTAAGCGCACGCCTAAAAAATTTCGCTGTTGAAAACCGAATGCCTGGTTATTCTCATAGTTGATATTGACTGGCACACCAGAGTTGATAATGGACTGATTAACCACACGCAAAGTGCCCAGATCATAATTGATTTCGTAATCCACATTTTCAACCAGTACTTGTCCACCAGCGGTAACAGTAACAGATCCACGCGGAATATTATAGCCTAGTTGGTATTCGCTAGCCCCGCCCTGCCCAGGCATACCACCAGGGCCCATTGATGAGCCACTAGAACCAAATCCTGCAGAGCGAGAACGTCCGGCTATGCGAAAACGATTCAAGTTTGCATAGGTCTGTGCGATGGCCTTGATTGTATCATAAAGTGGATAGTAGAGGTATTTCTTACGCGTTGCAATATCACGATACAAATAATCCAAATCATGTCCGAATGGTTCCAACACAGGAAAGATGATCCGGCTTTGAGAAGAAATCACAGTATACCCTTCTATAAAGTCAAAAATTCCATCGGGCTGCGGGTCATTCTGATTGTTTAGTCGATCTAAATTCACCTGCGAAATAATAGGCATTCCCTTGTAAGGGTCCACTACATCTGCTGGTGGTAAATATCTTTTCTCACCCAAACTAGGTTCTTCATAAAGAAGATCGAGACTAAAATCTTGTCGCTCCAATTGACCAAAACCTACAGAATACACATTCTTCATCATGAGATCCCAAATTGGAAGCTGTGTGCGCTGCGAAGTAGCTTTCAATAATTTCAAAAACAATACACGCTGTGCATTTCCAGAAGTGTCGGGAGGAACGTCTTGGGAGAATTCTCCCACTTGATACACTTTACCATTATAGGTGTACTGAAAAGCTAATCCAAGTACTTCGTCTGGTTGTAAAGGCTGATTCAACGAGACAAAACCAATTTGCGGATTAAAATAATATTCAGTGGGCTGTAGTTTACGAGCAAATGTTTTCTCAAAATCCTGTACAGGTAGTAATCCTTGGGCAGTCAGTGTACTTTGTGCCTGTGAAGAATTTCTAAATCCAGGATTAGATTGAAGCGTTGCATAAAGACTATTGGCATCGTTGCGCGGCAATTCATTACCTGCACCTGTCAACAGATTATTATACGGAAAACGTTCGCCTAAATCCATAAAAGCAATGACATCACGCGTATCGGTAGTTGTTCCATTACGGTTTGTTACCCATACTTCCACGCGAAGTATTTGCACCTTTGAATTTACTACTGGCAATTTCTTCATTGCCGCATTATAGTTGTTGCGGAAATATTGAGCGAGTAAAAAGTGGCGGTTTTCATCATACTCATCCGCCTTCAATGTAAATCGCTGCGCAGTTGTGCCGCCTTGCACGCCCATTGTTTGACGCTGCGAACGTTGATTGGCCAGCACGGTTGTAACAAATAACTTTCCAAACTGAAGTTGCGTTTTTACTCCAAACAAAGATTGCGCTCCCGGAATTAGTGTTCCCTTCGAAGCAAAACTGGTGTTACCTGCTTCAAACTGTTTGACGATATCATCATCCTTCCCCTTGAAATCTAATTTGAGTTGATTGTCAAAATTGAAATTGGCAAGTGTATTGTAATTAATAGGAAGTTTTAATTTTTCACCGATTTGCGCATCCATCTGTAGCTGAGAATTCATATTGAAGTCGAACCCTCCATTTCTACGTGCTCTTTCGGGTAGCGTTGGATTTTTAATATTTTGACCTTGATATCCTGCTAAAAAATCAACATAACCTGCTGGCTTTACTTCAATTCGAACTTTTCCATCGGGACCCACTCCCATAATTCGATTGAACCAATCATTGTTGACACGGAATAGCGGACTCTTTGGCTTTCTGTTCAAATCTGTTAATAGAGAAGCACGTGTACGGAAATATTCATTCTCATCTTTACGAGATTGAATTCGTAAAAATTCTTCACTTGAAAAAGAGGAGGGACCCCGGTAAGTACGATTTCCGATTTTTTCTACTACTGTGTAGCGACGAGTAATTGGATCATATTCTACTTGCCGACGGATAAAGGAAGTGTCTCTTAGATCAAAGCTATTATTTCGACGAGACGAATAGGGATCACCATACCGGTCATACAAAGGATAGCGTAAAGTATCGATGGGCGAACGAAGCCAGCTTTCTCCGCTAGCGGAAGCCGATAGCAAGAAACCAACCAGTGACAATAAAAGCCACAACGTATTTGCAACAACGCGATTCAATCGTTCTAGTCAGGTTAGTTTGGGTTATTTAGAGGGACCGAAGTGCCTTTTTAACCAGGTCCTCCACTCCCAATTCGGGATTCGCTTTAAGCGTTTTTTCCACCACCTGGGCAGCAGCCTGTTTGGGGATGCCTAAGGCAGTCAAAGCATTTAACGCATCTTGTTGCAAAGTATTGTTTATCAGGGCAGAATTATTTGCCAGGGGAATGATTTTGGACAGCTTGTCCTTGAGTTCCAACACCAAGCGTTCTGCAGTCTTTTTTCCTATTCCCTTTATCGATTCCAATGCCTTGACATTAGATTGCACAATGGCTGCAACTAACTCCTCTGGTTTGAGATAGGAAAGCATCACCCGAGCTGTGCTGGCACCCACCCCAGAAACGCTTATAAGATGTTGAAAAAGATCTCGTTCTGACTTTTCTGCAAACCCATACAAAAGATGAGCATCCTCCCGAACCAGTAAAATGGTGTATAAAAGCCCCTCGGTCTTGTCCTGGATACTCGAATAAGTATGCAAGCTGATATGCACCTCATAGCCTACCCCATTCACATCTATCCAAACCCAGGTGGGAGATTTTTCGACGAATTGTCCGCGCAAAAAACTGATCATACCCGCAAGTTAAGCAGTGACCCCTGCTTTACCTTAATTTTGTCCACTTTTTAACCCTGCAAAATGAGCCATAAAATTCACGCAGCTATCACTGCGGTTGGGGGCTATGTCCCTGCTGACAAACTCACCAATCAGGACCTGGAAAAAATGGTCGAAACCAATGATGAGTGGATTAGAACCCGCACCGGAATCACAGAACGAAGAATTTTAAAAGAGCCTGGAAAAGCTACCTCAGATATGATTGTTCCTGCGGTGCAAGAGCTCTGCAAAAAAAGAGGAATCAGCCCCGAAGAAATTGACTGCTTGATTGTGGGCACTGTTACCCCCGACATGGTTTTTCCTTCTACTGCAAATTTGGTTTGCCATAAAATTGGAGCTGTGAAAGCCTGGGGATATGATTTGTCAGCTGCCTGCTCAGGGTTTTTGTTTGCACTAGCACAAGGGGCTTCACTTATTGAAAGTGGACGCTACAAAAAAGTGGTAGTATGTGGTGCAGATAAAATGAGCGCCATTGTTGATTATACCGATCGTGCCACTTGTATCATTTTTGGAGATGGTGCCGGCGCTGTTTTATTAGAACCCACCGAATCTGCTATTGGATTTATGGATTCAATTTTGAAAACAGATGGCAGTGGCGGACAGTATCTGCATATGAAAGCCGGCGGATCATTAAAACCTGCAAGTGTAGAAACGGTAACCAATCGTGAACATTATGCTTATCAAGAGGGACAGGCCGTGTTCAAGTTTGCTGTAAAGGGAATGGCTGATGTTAGCGCAGAGCTTATGGAAAAAAATAATTTGAAAGCAGAAGATATTGCTTGGCTGGTTCCGCATCAGGCTAATTTGCGGATCATAGATGCAACAGCAAATCGGATGGGTATAGGAACAGAAAAAGTAATGATCAATATTCAACGATTCGGCAACACTACAGCTGCAACAATTCCACTATGTTTATGGGAATGGGAGAAGCAACTTAAAAAAGGGGATAATATTATTCTGGCAGCATTTGGAGGTGGATTTACCTGGGGAGCCGTCTGGATCAAATGGGCTTACGACACTAATTAAACTTAACTTGTAACAAAGCTTGTCTATGAAAAAAAATAATTTGAAAGGATGGGGATCTGTGGCGGTACACAGTGGACATCAAAAAGACCCCAACTATGCACACCTTACTCCTATTTATGCAAGCAGTACCTACATTTTTGATTCTGCAGAGCAAGGGATGCACCGATTTACCGGACAAGAAAAAGGATATATCTATGGACGTTGGGGTAGTCCTTCGATTACGGAGGCAGAAGAAAAAATTGCAGCATTGGAAACCTATGGAACTTCAATAGAAGCAACAGCAATTTTACATGCATCAGGTATGGCTGCTATTACTACCCTTTTGATGAGTACACTTAGCCAGGGAGATAAAATTCTATCTCATTTTTCGCTCTATGGTGGAACAGATGAATTAGTCCATCGCATTTTGCCACGCTTTGGTGTTTCGGCAGTTATTGAAGACTTGCGAGATCTTGAAAAAGCAGAATCGGCACTGCGCCAAGACAAAAGCATTAAAATGGTGTATTTGGAAACACCCGCCAACCCAACTATTCAATGCGTTGATATTGCTGCTTTAAGTGCCCTTGCAAAAAAATATAACTGCATTGTTGCCTGCGATAACACTTTTGCCACCCCTTATCTTCAGCAACCTTTCAATTTAGGTGCTGATTTTATTGTGCATTCCACTACAAAATTTTTAAATGGACACGGTACGGCCATTGGAGGTGCATTAGTTGGAAAAGACATAGGGAGAATGAGAGGACCCATTTATAAATTTCATAAAACCACGGGTGCCAACTCTAATGCCTTTGATTCATTTCTACTAGTGCAAGGCATGAAAACATTAGAGGTTAGAATGGAAAGACACTGCACTAACGCCGAACAAGTAGCTCGCTTTTTGGAAGGACACAAGAAAGTAAAAAAGGTAAACTACACAGGACTTTCTAGTCATCCCGATTTTGCAATTGCTGCGAAGCAAATGAAACATCCTGGCGCACTCTTGAGTTTTGAAGTGGAGGGAGGCTTACAAGGAGGTATTCAATTCATGGACAAATTAAATTTTTGTACACGTGCTGTTTCATTAGGCACCTGCGACACATTACTTTCTCATCCTGCTTCCATGACACACTTTAGTGTTCCCAAAGAAGAAAAAGAAAAATACGGTATAACAGAAGGACTCATCAGAATGCATGTAGGAATTGAAACCGTTGATGATATCATCAGCGATTTAGATCAGGCCTTGCAATAACTAAAGAATGGAAATTAAAATACGAAGAGCAGCATCCAAAGACTGTCCACGCTTGCTGGAATTGATTCATGAATTAGCCGTTTACGAAAAAGCCCCGCAAGAGGTGACTGTTTCATTGGAGCATTTTGAAAAAAGTGGTTTTGGCGAACAGCCTGTGTGGTGGGCCTTTGTGGCAGAAGACGAAAAAGGGATACAAGGATTTGCGCTCTATTACATTCGTTATTCTACCTGGAAAGGACAAACCTTATATCTGGAAGACATTATTGTTACAGCTGAAAGAAGAGGTGAAGGAATTGGAGGAAAATTATTTGAACAAATTTTAGCAGAAGCAAAAGAAAGAAAATTGGTGCGCGTTGTATGGCAGGTATTAGAATGGAACGAACCCGCCATCAACTTTTACAAAAAATACAATGCTTCATTAGATCCAGAGTGGATCAATGGTGCCATTGAAATTAAATGTTAAGCTACCCCAACTACAACAGCTTCTTTATGTATTTTTTGAACCAGTCCCTGTAACACTTTACCAGGACCTACTTCTGTAAAATGAGTTGCGCCATCAGCAACCATTGCCTGCACACTCTGCGTCCATTTAACAGGTCCCGTCAACTGATTAATGAGATTTTCTTTTATTTCATCGGGACTAACCACTGCCCTAGCCACCACATTTTGATAAACAGGGCAAGCAGGAGTAAGAAATTTTGATTGTTGTATTGCTCCGCGCAGCTCATCTTCGGCTGCTTTCATAAGGGGAGAGTGAAATGCTCCACCCACAGGTAATACCAATGCACGTTTAGCGCCTGCTTCCTTAAGTGCCGCACACGCCAACTCGATGCCCTTTACAGATCCGCTTATCACCAACTGACCTGGACAATTATAATTAGCAGGCACTACCACGTCCTGAATTTCAGCACAAATAGTAGCCACTTTTTCATCATCTAAACCGAGTATAGCAGCCATTGTTCCAGGTTGTATTTCACAAGCCTTTTGCATCGCATTGGCTCGAGCTGCCACCAGTCGCAATCCATCTTCAAAGGATAATGCACCCGCTGCTACCAACGCAGAAAATTCTCCTAACGAATGCCCTGCTACCATATCAGGCTTTGGATTTTCCAAGGTGATATAGGCAAGAATGGAATGTAAGAAAATAGCTGGCTGTGTCACATCTGTTCTGCGCAAATCCTCTTCAGTGCCATTGAACATAATGGAAGAGAGATCAAAACCCAAGAGCGCATTGGCTTGCTGAACCAAATTGCGCGCTTTTTCATGCTGCTCTACAATTGTTTTTGCCATACCCGGAAGCTGAGAGCCCTGTCCGGGAAATACATACGCGTGCTTCATAGAATTATTTTCAACTTAATCTGGTTCCAATTAATCGCATAAACTCACTGCGGGTAGAATTTTTATGAAACTCTCCATCAAATGCAGAAGTAGTAGTTACAGAATTCTGTTTTTGCACACCACGCATCATCATACATAAATGCTGTGCCTCAACTACCACCGCAACACCAAGCGGATTTAATGTGTCTTTAATTGCATCGCGGATTTGCATCGTCAAACGCTCCTGCACTTGTAAACGACGAGAAAATACATCAACCACACGAGCCACTTTACTCAATCCTGTAATCCAACCATTGGGAATATAGGCAACGTGAGCTTTCCCAAAAAATGGCAACATATGATGCTCGCACATACTATAGAGTTCGATATCCTTCACTACAATCATTTCACTAACATCTTCGTGAAACTTTGCTGAATTAAGAATGGCATGCGCATCTAATTGATACCCCTGCGTCATGTATTGCATCGCTTTGGCAACACGCTCCGGGGTCTTTAGCAACCCTTCGCGTTCTGGGTCCTCACCGAGCCAGGAAATGGCTTCTTTATAACTTTTAGTGAGCGCCTGTGTAGATTTCTCATCAAACTGCTCGGTTTTTTTGTATGCCATAGTATTTATTTAAGCGGGATATTCCACAAAGTTGCGGGGCGTTTCATATAATCGAACCTGAAGGTCTAATTTGTTTTCCAAATGCGGACGCAACAAGTTAAAAATAACAACAGCAATGTTTTCGGCAGTTGGGTTTAACGAACGAAATTCAACCGTATCAAGATTTAAATTTCGATGATCGAACCGCGCAACAATTTCTCGTTGAATGAGATCGCTCAACAGCTTCATATCAATCACATATCCGGTTTCAGGATCAGGCTCGCCTGTAACTTTGACAATAAGTTCGTAATTATGACCATGATAATTAGGTAGTGCACATTTTCCAAATACACGCTCATTCTCTTCTACAGACCAAGTGGGATTAGCCAGACGATGCGCTGCATTAAAATGTTCCTTTCGATATACTGCTACTTTATTCGCCATAATACTCGATATAAATTTTAGGCGTTTCCACCAGTTTGACACAGTGCAACTGTACATGCAGCGGAAGACCTGGCAATAACTCCTGCCAAATGCCCATCACCAAATTCTCAATTGAACACAATTTTCCCTGCATAAAATCAACATCAAGGTTGAGATTTCGATGATCCAGCTTTTCAATCACTCGCTCCTTAATGACCAATGATAATTTTTTTGCATCAAAAATAAATCCAGTTTCGGGGTCAGGCAACCCTTTTACCGTAACGTACAACTCAAAATTGTGCCCATGCCAATTGGTGTTTGCACACTTTCCAAAAACTTCCTCGTTTTTTTCAGTTGTCCAGTCAGGATTAAATAATCGATGCGCAGCATTGAAATGCTCTATTCGCGTCAAGTAAACCATGCTTTACTTTTTTCTTCCCTACAGCATTGGGCGAAGGAAGGGGTAAGAGGCAAAGTTAGCCTTATTAAGCTAATTTTAGGGTATGAATTGCCTGATAATAGCCGCGACCCCTATTGAGATTGCACCCTTTATACGTGCATTGCAAAAAGGAGCAGTAACCTCAAAAAAATGGGAAGTGGATGTCCTAATCACTGGCATCGGACTCTTAGCCACTTCTTACACACTTCAGAAGCAACTGCAATTAAAAAGACCTGATTTGATTATTCAGGCTGGTGTAGGAGGATGTTTCAAAAAAGAATTCCCATTGGGGAAAGTGGTGCTTATTAAAAAAGAAACCATTGCAGACCAAAGTGTCATTGAACTGAATGCACTTAAGACACTTTTTGACTTGAAGTTGGTTCCTGCCAATCAATTCCCTTATAAAAAAGGATGGCTCGAAAACAATAACCCTTTATTAAAAAAAGTACGTCTTCCAAAAGTCACAGGCATTTCAGTCAACGAAATAACAACCGATAAAAAAAAGGTGCGTTTTTACCAGAAACAGTTCAATCCAATTATTGAATCAATGGAAGGAGCTGCGTTACATTATATCGGTTTACAAGAAAACATTCCTTTTCTACAAATCAGAAGCTGTAGTAATTACATCGCAGAAAGAAATAAGAAAAATTGGAATATGAAGGATGCGATTCAGCAGTTGAATGTGGAGTTATTGAAACTAGTTGCCGCATTATGAAAATTAAAATTGGATTTTCTCCCTGCCCCAACGATACATTTATTTTTGATGCACTGATTCATTCAAAAATAGATACAGAGGGATTGGAGTTTGAACCTTTGCTGGAAGATGTTGAAACACTCAATCAGTGGGCGCTGGAAGAAAAATTACCAATCACTAAACTTAGTTTCCCTGCCTTTTTTAGCGCTCTTCCCCATTACAAGCTCCTCGATGCCGGAAGTGCACTAGGCAAAGGAGTAGGACCCCTGCTGGTTACTACAAAAAACTGGCCCGGCAATTTAAATACTGTCTCTACTCAAACAGTGGCACTCCCAGGATTCAACACAACGGCACATTTGTTATTTTCTATTGCCTTTCCCACTGCCCAACAAAAAAAGTTCATGCTATTTTCTTCCATTGAAGAGGCAGTCTTACAAGGACAAACAGCACTGGGAGTGCTGATCCATGAAAATCGTTTTACCTATGAACAAAAAGGATTAAAAAAGTTGATGGATTTGGGCGCCCACTGGGAGGAGACTCGAAAAGTACCCATCCCGCTGGGAGGAATAGCAATTCACCACTCCCTTTCAGGGGAAATTGCACAAAAAGTTCAAAAACTGATTCGAAAGAGCCTGGAATATGCATGGAGCGCGTATCCAACCTTATCTGAATTTGTAGTCAACCATGCTCAAGCGATGCAAGAAGAAGTGATGCGACAACATATTCAACTTTATGTGAATGATTATTCTCTCAGTTTGCAACAAGATGGAAAAAATGCAATTGGAGTATTATTTGACACCTATAAGCAATTAAAAGGAACAAGCGATTTGACTTCTGAAAAATCACTTTTTATTTAGCGAGAAGGCTTTAATGCGTTGCCATATACTTCTAAGCAACGCTTTCTTGCAACCTCATGTTGTACAATAGGTCTTGCATAAGTTAGCTCTTCAAACTCTGGCACCCATTTACGGATATAGGTTAACTGCGGGTCAAATTTCTGCGTTTGCAAATAAGGATTAAATACTCGAAAATAAGGGGCCGCATCACAACCAGAACCTGCCGCCCACTGCCATCCCCCATTATTTGCAGCGAGATCGAAATCCAATAATTTTTTAGCAAAATAAGCCTCTCCCCAACGCCAGTCTACCAGCAAATGTTTGGTCAAAAAAGACGCCACAATCATACGAACTCGGTTATGCATGTAGCCTGTTGTATTCAACTCACGCATACCAGCATCTACAATAGGATAACCCGTTTGCCCTTCACACCATGCTTCAAATTCCGTCTCCTTATTTCTCCAGTTAATTGCATCGTAAGCAGGCTTAAAAGATTTTCCAACCACATGCGGAAAATGCCAAAGAATCATATGATAAAAATCGCGCCAAATCAATTCATTCAAAAAGGTCTCACTCCAAGGACTGGTTTCACTAGCCAACTTTCGAATAGAAATTGTACCAAAACGAAGATGAACACCCAATTGTGAGGTACCGCGTACACCAGGAAGATCTCTCTTTGCCTGGTACGCAGCAATCAACTCTTTAGTCCACGTAGAGGCTGGAAATGCAATTCCACTTGCCTTAAACCCAATTTTCTCTAAGGAAGGAGCAGGAATGGGCAAGGTTTTATGCAACTGACCAAGCAATTGATGGGATTGAAATGCTGACCAATCTTTTTTCTGCAATGTTGCTTTCCATCGACGCGAGTAGGGTGTGAATACGGTGTAGGGATTCCCGTCCTCTTTTACAACTTCAGCCTTTTCAAAAATTACTTGATCCTTATACGTCAAAAATTCAATTCCGTTTTCAGCCAGAAAATGCTGCACTAACTGGTCACGCTCTCTTGCATACGGCTCATAGTCATGATTGGTATACACCGCTTTCACAGCATAATCCGTTGTCAATTGATTAAAAACTGAAAGAGGTTCCCCTACTCGTATATCCAGAGTGGCGCCCAAGGAGTTAATCCTTTGCTGCATTTGGAGAAGCGTCTCATGAATAAATTCAACCCGACGGTCTTGGCGGTCTTCCAAATCATTTAAAATATGGGTATCAAAAATAAAAACAGGTTGAACCGGAAGGCCACTCTTCAACGCTTCGAATAAACCTCTATTGTCTTCGAGTCGAAGGTCTCGTCTAAACCAAAAAAGCACGACAGGAGCTTTCATATACTTTACTACAAACAGGAAGCTATTTAGTTGTATTTACCAGCTGAATTTGTAGTTTAAAAACGACAAACAGTGGGATAAATACTGTGAAAATTGCAAATACTACTGGCCCAATAAGTTGAATGCAAGCATACGAAAATTATAGTTTTACCCTATGGGAAAGAAGCGAACATTGACGTCCACCCCAGCCATGAATTGGAGACTTGCAATCCAGGAGCAGTCTTTGCAACAGATTTCTACTGAATTACATGACAATGTTTGTCAGACTTTACTTTTAGCCATTATCAATTTACAACAACTCGAAAAAAAATTTGACCCAGAAAAACTAGCTTACACAATTACTTTACTCCAAGAAACATTACAGGAAATTCACCAACTCTCCCGCTCATTGAACGGAGACTTGATCCAAGCGATTGGGCTTCATACGGCTATCCAAAAACTAATTGACAGAATTACAAAAGTTACGTCCATACAAACTTCACTAAAGATTGTAGGTGAGGAATCTTATTTACCAGGTGAAATGGAAATTATTCTCTACCGAATTATTCAAGAAGCCCTCAATAATGTCGTTAAACACTCGAATGCTTATAAAGCCTGCGTATGTCTACACTATGAAAAAGAATTTATACAGATTAGCGTAACAGATGACGGAATAGGTTTTGATAAACCGCAAACCAGCGAATTAACCGCAGGTCTTAAGAACATGGCCTTTCGGGTTAGACAACTGAAAGGAAAATGGAACATTGATAGTATACCTCAAAAAGGATGTAGTCTCACCTTCAAAATTCCCTTACTCAAACCAACGCTATGATACGAGTAATTCTTGTAGATGATCATGTTTTATTGCGTGGTGCGCTTGCTGCACGCATCAATGAATTTGATACTATCAAGGTAGCTGACCAATGCAATAATGGGAAGGAGTTGATTCAATCGCTTGAAAAGAATCCAGCACCTGACTTGGTCTTGCTGGACTTGAACATGAAAGAAATGAATGGGATGGAAACAGCACTCTGGCTAAAAGATAATCGCCCCGATATCAAGGTGCTGATGCTAACTATGTATGACTCTGAATTAACACTCATTCAACTATTACAGGCGGGGGTAAAGGGAATTATTCATAAATCAGCAGGCTCTTCCGATCTACGTGCTGCAATAATGACTGTGGTGGCCGAGGGACAGTATTTTTCAAATCATACCGCGAGCAAACTAGTGAATCTGGTCAAAAACAAAGCCGCGGGAACCAAGACACTTGAAAAGGCAATGCTCAATGATGAAGAAATTCACTTTTTAAAACTCGCCTGCTCGGATATGACCTATAAAGAAGTTGCCCTGCGCATGAAACTAAATCCCCGTGCGGTGGATGCAATCCGTGATCAGCTATTTATAAAATTAGATGTGAAAAGCCGAGTGGGACTCGCCATGATTGCGCTACGCCATGGCATTGTAAATTTTTAAAAATGAATTTCTGGTACCTCTCCCTGAACGGTGAGTCGTCCGGCTGTTTTTGATTGAATCTCCTCTACGGAAACACCTGGTGCCCTTTCGAGTAGCAGAAAGCCTGTTGGAGTTACTTCCAACACAGCCAGATCAGTCACTATTTTTTTCACACAACGAACGCCCGTCAAGGGAAGTGTGCATGCACACAGCAATTTTGATTCGCCCTTTGGGTTGGTATGCATCATCGCAACAATAATATTGCGGGCACTCGCCACGAGATCCATCGCTCCTCCCATCCCCTTCACCATTTTACCTGGAATTTTCCAGTTTGCAATATCCCCTTGATCACTCACTTCCATAGCTCCGAGTACTGTTAAGTCCACTTTTCCCGCGCGAATCATCCCAAAACTAACCGCAGAGTCAAAAAAAACAGATCCTTTTACAGTGGTGATTGTCTGCTTGCCTGCATTGATTAAATCAGGGTCTTCTTCTCCCTCAAATGGAAAAGGGCCCATGCCCAATAAACCATTCTCACTTTGCAATACCACATCCATACCTGTCGGAATATAATTTGCAACAAGTGTAGGAATTCCAATTCCAAGGTTAACATAGTAGCCGTGCCGTAATTCACGAGCAATACGTTGTGCGATCTGTTCCTTTGTTAATGACATAAACTACTCTTTTTCATCGACGAGTTACTGTACGCTGTTCAATTCTCTTTTCATAATTCGTGCCCTGAAAAATTCGCTGCACATAAATACCAGGTGTATGTATAGCATCCGGATCTAGTTCACCAGCCGGGACTAATTCTTCTACCTCTGCAATCGTAATTTTTCCAGCCATTGCCATCAATGGATTAAAATTGCGGGCAGTTGCATGAAAAATAAGATTACCCATCGTATCTCCCTTCCATGCCTTTACTATAGCAAAATCAGCATCAAAGGCATATTCCAATAAATAATCCTTTCCATTAAAAGTTCGGACTTCTTTTCCTGCAGCCACCTCCGTCCCCACCCCTGCAGGAGTAAAAATCGCAGGCATTCCATATCCTGCGGCCAAACAGCGCGTAGCTAAAGTTCCTTGTGGGATTAATTCAACTTGTAATTCACCACTCAACAACTGTCTCTCAAACTCTGCATTTTCTCCTACATAGGAGGATATCATTTTCTTGACTTGCTTTTGTTGTAAAAGCAAACCAATCCCAAAATCATCAACGCCTGCGTTATTCGATACGCAGGTAAGATTTTTAACTCCCTTTTTTACCAATGAAGCGATACAATTTTCAGGTATTCCACACAACCCAAATCCACCTAGTAAGAGGGTGGCACCATCGCTAATATCCTGCACGGCCTCGGCAGGACCTGCAACTACTTTATTCATACAACAGCATTAGCTACAAAATTACGGAACTTACTCAGCACGATAATTCTGACGCGGCTTTATTCGAATAACCGGATCATCTTCGCGCTTTGAAATGGAGTCCATCATGACGCTCATCAGTTCAGGATGCTGTTGATAGTAAGCAAAACTTTTTTTGAATTCCGCTTCGCTAACCTGGTGAAAGGTCAACACGCGGTTGATCCATTTGATGTGCTCCTGATTTTTATCAAGACTGGAATCCTTTGAAAGAATAAAGTTATTGACCAAATTTCCGCTACGAAGTAAATCCCAAAGTACCTCCTCCATTTTTTCGGGAGGCAAAATTCCTTTCGGGACCTTATTGGAAGGATTACAGGCGCCTACAAAAAGCAATACTACCACACAGAAAAGGAGAAGCCTCATAGGGTATTGTAAAGGGATAGGTTAGTAATGTCAAGTTTTGTTAGCAATTCCTTGGCTCTTGCCTTTTGCTCCCCATTCGCCTTGCTGAATATTTTATATAACTCACTCCCTTTCCCTTGAAAAAAAATGGGAATAATCATCGAATTCAAATTTTCAGTTCGCACGGTATTTAAATAGCTCAGCGCATTGATTATTCCATTTCTTCCGGCTTCTTCGTTTTCATAAAACACATCTAAACCAGTACGGTAATAGGCGTAGAGTGCATCATGGAATAAAGCAAAACGATTATTATTCAGATTCTCTGCCAACCAGTATCGATTTCTTAATCCGTCAAAAGATTTCCAACCAGAAATATCTTTTGCATCCGGCGCATTATTTACAATATTCCATGCCTTTTGAAAATAGGGATCACCGCCGCGTAATGAAAAAGAAGTATAGTCGAGCCCTAAAATAATATTGATATAGTAGGCAATGGTAGCTGTTAAATTAGCTACCAAAGGATCGTTACCCTGAACCCGGTTTTCATTGAATTCGATAGGCTGGTACTCGACATATTTGAATACAAGGTTGTCATCCTGAAAATTGAGCAACGGGCTTACATAACTTGTATTGTAGGCCGGCCGAGCAGCTTGAACAGTCAAAGTACCTCGGTAAACATTATTGCCCAAATCCTGCGAAAGAGTCACTAAGAAGCTACACTGAATCCGCTCATTGGCCTGAACAACGTCTGTGGTCCACTTGCGAGAATTGATAAAATTAGTGAGCCCACTTTGCAGCGTAAGAAAGACTTTACGATCTACCTGCGAACTTATTTTATTGGAAAGAATATCAACACGCGCTTGTATCTCTTGTGCACTTGCCCAAACAGGCAAGAGAACAAGTAATACATGCAGTAAGGTGCGGCGCATGTCAGCAAAATTAGCTGAACAATTCATCCTCCTGCTTACGGAAATACACCTTGTCATCCATAAACTCTTGGGTTGCCAAAAGAGATGGGTTAGGCATGCGCTCATAGGCACGAGAGATTTCGATCTGCTCCTTATTCTCATGAATCTCTTCGAGACTATCCGTGTGAGAAGCAAATTCTTCAAGCTTCGTATGTAACTCTTCTTTTAAAGAAATATTGATTTGTCCAGCTCTTTTTGCAATAATAGAAATGGACTCGTACACATTCCCAGTTTTTGCTTTCATGTCCTGGAGATTACGTGTTTCTACGTTGCTGGTAATTCCGGCACTAAGCTGGCGTCTTAACTTGCTCATTTTGTAATGATTTTATATTGTTCTGTGATTTATTTAAAAATGTTTCAACGTCTTTTCTGAACTTACTATCTGGATAGCGATCTGTAAACTCATAGCACTCATTCACCACTTGCTCAAATCGCTCCACACGCTTTTCCTCAATACTCATCTCAGCAAATTGAAAGTAAGATTTAATTACCATCAATTTATATTCATCTGCACGTGCTGACTCCGGGAATGAATTCAGGAGAGCCGTGAAGGCAACACCTGCAGCTCGAAACTGTCCCAAATCATAATACAACTGTGCACTTAGAAAATCTTTTGTTTCCAGTTTTGCACGACAGAGATCAACAATTTCAGAAGCCTCTTTATTACGGGGAGAAGCAGGATGCGTGTTGATAAAGGCTTGCATCATCCCCATTGCTCTCAATGTGTTGGTCTGGTCAAGCGATGCCTTGGGAGATTGTTTGTAAAAACAATAGGCCCGCATGTAATCAATTTCTTCTGCTCGAGCGCTGGTTGGGAAAATCTCTAAGTAACTTTTAAAGAGATTTTCTGCGTTCATGTAATCGTAAAGGTTATATGCGCAATAGGCATACTTGTAATAGATATCTTCAAACTCTTTACTCGTTTTGTAAAAGGGCATGATATCTTCATACACCTGTTGTGCTTTAACAAAGGACTTTTTTGCAAAGAACTGTTCAGCCATCCTCAACTTGTAGGCTGCATCAGGATTTTTTAAAAGCTTCGTCATGCTTTTACCACAACCTGACATCACGCCAACCAAGAGCAGGATCAAAGACAACGTGCTGAATCGCAATAGGATGGACATGGGGGAGCAAAATTACAGTTAAGTAGCAAAACTTGCGTAAAAAAGATGGACTTCCAAGTCCAAACCGTTAAGATTAGCTTAAAGCGGTGATTGTCAGGGTGAAGTTGACAATAATGGCTGCTGGAGTTATAGGAGGGGGTAAAAGAAGAGGGCCCCGGCAAAGCCGGGGCCCTCTCTATATCTTATTAAAGACTACGATTAATTCTTACGAAGATTTGGATGAGGAGGATCTACTCTGTTTGGTCCAGTCTCACCATCAGCAGCCGCACGAAGGTCTACTGTGTTGCAGTCACCACCTTGCTGACCATAATTAAAGATAAAGCGGTCGCTGCTGATACCTTCTTTTTCTACCATGTAAGTAATGATAGCATTTACGCGATCCCAGCTGAGCTGTTGCTCACGCTTATCACCAGCGCAATAACCAACTACTACTACATTACAACCAGGATTGTTGCGTACACGAGAGGCTACAGAAGCTAATACTGGTTTTAAATCATCAGAAAGCTTATAGGCGCCAGCTTTGAAAGCAACGCTAGGAAGTGCTCCTAACTTTTGCTCACAAGTTGGAGGAGGAGCAATTGCAACTTTACAATCATCTGGGCATTTGCATTTACCAACACCATCAGCATCAACTGGCTGACAGCTAGTTGGAGTAATCAATTCTTTATCCTTACAATCAGGAACTCCATCTCCATCAGTATCCAAGCTCACACCATGTGTATCAACTGGGCAACCTGCAGGAGTCTGTTCACGGTCAAATTGATCAGTAACACCATCACCATCCGTATCCAATAAAACAGGCTTAGGAATGTTCATCAAGCGAGGGTTACGCAATTCTGCATAAGCATAATCCAATGGATTCAACCAATAAAGAGGCTGAACTGCATTTTTACCCAAGTTGATATTCAAACCAACAGTCATGTAATTATAAGTGTCAAAATCACGAGTCTGTGCAGCATCTCCGTAAGGGAAAGCCTGCCAACGCTGACCATCTAATAAATCATCACGTGTAACTGACCAACGATCTTCAAAAGCAAGGTTAATGCGATCATTTAATTTGAATGCAAAACCAACACCAAACGTACCTACAGGACGGAAAGTGTTTCCATTAGATCCAGCTGAGCTGTTCGCTTCAGCAGCTGTTTCGAAAGTACCATCAAGTATATTATTCTTGAGGTTTTTGATAAAATCTTTTCTATTCTTATAGGTAGGATCTGTAAGAGTGTTAAAGTTATATTTAACATCTCCATTTAGCGCGTTTACCTTTGTTTGATAAATAGCTGCCCCTATACCGCCAATTGCGTAAATATTGAGGTTAGTTTTTGACTTATGAAATTGAATATTGTTCAAAGTCAGTAATCCCTGCAATGAGGCTTCTTGTAATTTTATTTTGTAGTTGTAATATACTCTCTCATATGTAGAGGCAGGGAGGCCGCTTGTTGATGAAACAACAGTTACAACATTGTTTACTCCAACAATGGTTTTAGGTGCAGAGTAACGCTGAGCTGGGCTTGCAATATTTGTTCCCCAAGCTGGGTTCTTAGCATAGTTAAAAGCGGAACGGTAATCATAACCCTTGCCAATTCCATAAGTATATTCCCCGCGGATGGATAGTGTATATCCCAATGATTTTCTTACATGAAAACCAAATCCTGGAGACATAAACTGGGCTGGCACATCCCCGCTAACTTGAAATAGGCCAGCTTTAACTCCGACCTCCCATTGACTACGTGGTTTGGCGGGATAATTATAAGTTCCATTCAGAAACTCAGTGTGCTGAGGCATCCTTTTGGAAGGTATCAAAGATGAATCCTTTAGATCATAAGAGGTATTCACTTTTTGTGCAAATGCCGATCCAAGGGTCATACTTAACAGTACTACTAATGTGTATACACTTCTTCTCATAAAGAGGCGTTAAGGTTTAAGATTTAAACAAAATATACACGAAGGTACTAAATATTGTGAATATTCAAAATTTTTATTCCGCGTAAATCTTTCATTTCCCATTATTTCTCAATTACTTAACAGATATTTACGAATTATCCATGCGGATGCTCCGCCCGGAATTTTGGATGTAATTTCACCGCCGCGTATGATTCTACCTACCCACCTGGTCAAGGAGGAACTGGATGTTTTTGAACTAAAATTCAAAGAAGCCGTTCAAAGTCAGGCTCCCCTGCTTGACCGGATCATGCGTTACATTGTAAAAAGAAAAGGGAAACAACTCCGCCCTCTTTTCGTGCTGCTCTCCGCCAAATTGTGTGGCACCATTAACGACTCTGCATATCGTGCCGCTTCGCTGGTAGAAATTCTTCATACAGCAACATTAGTACACGATGACGTAGTTGATGATTCGAGTGAAAGAAGAGGTTTCTTTTCTACTTATGCCCTTTGGAAAACCAAAGCCAGTGTTTTGATCGGAGACTATCTTCTAGCGAAAGGACTTTTATTGACACTGGAAAATAAAGACTACCAATTACTGCATATCCTATCAGAAGCAGTGAAAAAAATCAGCGAAGGCGAATTACTACAATTAGAAAAAGCAAGAAACCTAAACATTAACGAAGAAGTATACTATGAGATCATTCGCAATAAAACAGCTTCTTTACTAGCCTCCGCATGTGCGGCGGGTGCTTGGGCTACCAGTCAAAATGAAATATTTACCAATCGCATGCGCCGGTTTGGAGAACTAACTGGTATGGCCTTTCAGATAAAAGATGATCTTTTTGATTATGCGAGCGAAGAAATTGGTAAGCCAACCGGCAATGACCTAAAAGAAAGTAAACTAACTCTTCCACTTATTTATACATTAAACAATACGGACCGTTCCACTCGACGAAAGATCATTTACATTGTGAAGAATGAGAAAGACGACAAGAAGAAATTGGCTTGGGTGATTGAACAAGTAACAAAAGCAGGTGGAATTGAATACGCAATAAAAAAAATGAATCAGTTTAAAGAAGAAGCTTTAGCTGAATTAAAACAATTTCCTGAATCTGAAATCAGAAAGGGACTTGAAGACATGGTTGTATTTGTAACAGACAGAAAATATTGAGCGTTTGGAAAAGAGGTGGCAATTGAAGCCGGCAGATCCGGTTAAAACAAAAAAATTACAGGAAGCCTTAAAAGTTCATCCGGTACTTTGTTCATTATTGGTTCAAAGAGGCATCACAGACTTTGAAGAGGCACGATCCTTTTTTAGACCTCGCTTAGAAGATTTACATAGCCCCTGGCTTTTTAAAGACATGGACAAAGCGGTGAATCGAATTTCACAAGCCATTGGTAAAAAAGAAAAGGTATTAATATACGGCGACTATGATGTGGATGGAACCACTTCTGTAGCGAGTATGTACCTGTTTTTACAAAAGATTCACTCGCAACTCGCCTATTACATTCCGCATCGCTATAAAGAGGGATATGGAGTTAGCAAAGCAGGAATTGATTACGCTATAGAAAATAACTTTTCACTGATCATATCACTTGACTGTGGTATCAAATCGGTTGAGCTGGTGCAATATGCAAAAGACAATGGGGTTGACTTCATTATATGTGACCACCATTTACCCGATGCTATTTTACCTAACGCAACAGCTATCCTTAACGCAAAACAACCTGATTGCCCTTACCCTTATAAAGAACTATGCGGTTGTGGAGTTGGTTTTAAATTAATGTGTGCACTACAAGAAAAGTTAGAACTAGAAGATAACCCCGCATTTGAGAGTTTGGATCTACTAGCTACAGCCATAGCAGCCGATATTGTTCCTATGACTGGAGAAAATAGAATACTTGCTTACCATGGGTTACTCCGCGCTAATCAAAAACCAAACCACGGCATTGCAGCCCTCTGTGAACAAAGTGGATTAAAACAGGAACTGGATATTCAAAAGCTCGTCTTTATCATTGCGCCACGAGTCAATGCTGCAGGGAGAATGGATGAGGCAGGCAAAGCAGTAGAACTTTTTATTGCACCGGACAGAAGTACTGCTCTCGAATTTGCAACACAACTTCATAGTGACAATACGGATCGCCGCGAAGCAGACAGAACGACAACTAAAGAAGCACTTGAGCTATTGAACAATGATCCCACTAGTAACGAAAAGAAAAGTACAGTAGTCTATCAACCCCATTGGCACAAAGGCGTTGTAGGCATTGTTGCCTCACGATTAACCGAACATTACTATCGACCCACAATTGTATTGACTAAATCAGGAGATATTGTAGCGGGTAGCGCCAGAAGTGTTGCTGGATTTAATTTGTACGAAGCAATTCATGCCTGTAGAGAACACTTACTTGGTTATGGTGGACATTTTGCGGCGGCAGGCATGACACTCGAAGAAAATAAAGTCAATGATTTCAAAGCTGCCTTTGAGACCGTAGTTTCTCAATCGATTCAATCAGATCAACTCACACCACTCATTGAAGCAGACCTGGAAGTTTCACTCAGTGACCTGAATCTTTCGTTGTACAAATTAATTGGGCAGATGGAGCCCTTTGGTCCGGAAAATCTTCGTCCTGTTTTTTGGGCACGTCAATTAAAAAATACCGGCTATTCAAAAATTGTCAAAGAAGAGCATATCCGTTTTTCAGTTACTGACGGCAATACCACGTTCAGTGGAATTGGATTTGGTTTAGCTAAAAAATTCCATTACCTACAACAATCCAATTTTGATTTAGCTTTTACCATCGACGAAAACGATTATAACAACCAGCGAACATTACAGCTGCGTGTGCTGGACATTAAAGCATCATAATTTTCTACAACACATTGGTTAATAATAAATTAGAAGGAGGGTTTTTTCTGTCGCTTCCCATCCACCAAAAGACTTGCACTGTCTCCTGATTTCCCCTATCTTTGCCGCCCCAAATCTGGTTTCGCAGATTCTTTTCTGCTTCGGCAGAACTGTCCAATGGGATAAATCGAATTGTTAACCTTTTTCGGGTACTACCCGAAAACAAAAAATGGTCCATGAACAACTATGAACTGATGGTGATCTTCACCCCCGTTCTAAGCGACGACGAGTTCAAATCCCAGCAAAAAAAGTATGCGAAGATGGTCACCGAAGCAGGTGGCTCCGTTGTTGCCGAAAACGCATGGGGACTAAAGTCCCTAGCTTACCCCATTCAGAAAAAGACAACTGGTCTTTATTGGGTATTAGAGTATGCTGCCGCATCTGATTTCAACGAAAAATTGAAAATTCAATTGTTGCGCGATGAAAGTGTACTTCGTCATTTATGCACAAAACTCGACAAATACGCCGTTGAGTACAATGCACGCAAGAGAAGTGGCGTAAAATCTGGTAACCAAAAAGCAGTGGAGGCTTGATACCATGGCAAAGAATGAAATCAAATACCTGACGGCCATCAAAACCGACAAGCGTGAAAAAAAGTTCTGTCGTTTTAAAAAGTATGGTATCCGCTACATCGATTATAAAGATATTGAATTCCTTAAAAAGTTTATCAATGAGCAAGGTCGTCTGCTACCTCGCCGTATCACCGGAAACAGCCTGAAGTTTCAGCGCAAGGTTTCTGATGCGGTAAAAAAAGCACGCCAAATGGCCCTGCTACCTTACGTAACTGATCTTTTAAAATAACCTCACCCTAACTCCAGCAATTTGGAAGACAGTGCGCTAGCACTGGGAAGGTGAACAAAAGAAAAACAATGGAAGTCATATTAATTAAAGACGTCGACAATTTAGGAGGCGTAAACGAAGTGGTAAAAGTTAAAAACGGATATGCCCGTAACTTTTTGATCCCTCGTAAAATGGCCGTGGAAAACAGCCCCAGTAATAACAAACAATTAGAAGAGAGGCTGAAGCAAGTTCGCAAGAAAGAAGAGCAAATGCTTGCTGAAATCAATAGTGTTATTGCCAAGCTCAATGAAGGCCCTGTTAAACTAGGTGCTAAAACCGGAACTAGCGGTAAGATCTTTGGAAGTGTTACCAACCTTCAGATCAGCCGTGCCATCCGCGAGCAAAAAGGGTACGATATCGACCGTAAAAAAATCAGCATACCTGAAGAGGTAAAAGAGCTGGGTAGCTACAAAGCAGTGATAGATTTCGGTAATGGAAAAACAGCCGAAGTCAGCTTTGATGTAGTAGCCGGTTAATTGATTTTACCAAAACCAACTGCAAAAGTCCTCATTTTGAGGACTTTTTTTTGGCCCCTAATAAGGTGTTCGTCAAGCGATTGCAGTTTTATAAGCGGGTATCTTGAACAAAATTGACGGCCATAGCAAAAAATGCCTTATTTTGCGCCGTTATTGGTGCTCTTTCAGTTTCACATGGCCGGAACGATTCGAATACGTAGAATGTTCTTTGGGTTCTGTTTACTGTTGACACTCTTTATTTTTTAAAACCTAACAAGATGAACATTTACGTAGGAAATCTGAGCTGGAATCTTAAAGATCAAGATCTGCTCAATCTTTTTTCAGCCCATGGTGAAGTTTCTTCAGCGAAGATTATCACCGACAAATTCACTGGCCGCAGCAAAGGTTTCGGCTTTGTGGAAATGCCAAACGACGATCAGGCACAAGCAGCTATTGCCGCAATGAACGGTACAGCTGTTGATGGCCGTAATGTTGTTGTAAACGAAAGCCGTCCAAAACCAGAAGGTGGTGGCGGTGGTGGTTACAAAAAGCGCAGCTTTGGCGGCGGCGGCGGTGGATACCGTGGCAACCGTGGAGGTGGCGATTATAACCGCGACGGTTTCAACAACGGCGACTTCTAAATTTAAAACGGTTTAACCGTTTCAATTTGAATCTTTAGTCCGGTCTAAATGACCGGACTTTTTTTTTGCTACCTTCGCTATACAATGACCGAAAAGATTTTGATCCTGGATTTTGGATCACAGTACACGCAATTAATTGCCCGAGCGGTACGAGAAGCCAATGTTTACTGCGAGATTATTCCTTACCATCATTCATTTACGATTGAACCTGGTTTAAAAGGAATTATTTTATCGGGCTCGCCCGCATCTGTTAATGATGACAAAGCTCCACATGTAGATATTGCTTCCATCAATGAAAGACTACCTGTACTTGGCATTTGTTATGGAGCGCAACTGACTGCAAAGTGTTTTGGGGGCGTAGTAGCGAAAAGCAACAAACGAGAATACGGCAGAGCACAACTCAGACAACAAAAACAGGATTTGATTTTTGAGGGGGTAGATACCCATTCGCAGGTTTGGATGAGTCATAGTGATTCCATCAAAGTGCTACCTGAGGGTTATGAAATACTGGCAGACACCGAGAGTATTCCAGTTGCGGCATTTCGAAAATCAAGCTCCACTGGATTCCCACTTTATGGAGTGCAATTTCATCCGGAAGTTTATCATTCCACCCAAGGAAAAATATTTCTTAAAAATTTCTTGACGAAGGTTTGTGGATGCAAACAAGATTGGACGCCTGCTCACTTTATCACCGACACCGTGAGTGCCATGCAAAAGCAAATTGGCAAACGTAAAGTGATTATGGCTCTGAGTGGTGGGGTTGACTCAACTGTAGCAGCCACACTGATCTACCGAGCCGTAGGCGATCAATTGCAAGGAATTTTTGTGGACAATGGAGTGCTTCGAAAAGATGAGTTCCATGCGGTACTGAACATGTATCATCAAATTGGACTTCCCGTAAAAGGAGTAGATGCCAGCGAACGATTCTATAAAAATTTAGCGGAGAAAACTGATCCAGAGCAAAAACGAAAAGCGATTGGTTCACTTTTCATAGATATATTCCAAGAAGAAGCTGCTCAACTTAGCGGGATTGAATTACTGGGACAAGGAACAATTTATCCAGATGTAATAGAGAGTGTGTCCGTACACGGACCTTCCGTAACAATCAAATCACATCACAATGTGGGAGGTTTACCGGAACATTTACATCTTGAGTTAGTGGAACCTTTGCGTCTCTTATTCAAAGACGAGGTACGTAGAATCGGATTAGAATTAGGAATTCCCGCAGCAATGATTCATCGTCATCCATTTCCAGGCCCAGGACTTGCTATTCGAATTTTAGGAGAAGTAAATGCAGACCGAGTACGTCTGTTGCAAGCAGCAGACCAAGTTTTTATCCAAGCATTACGAGATAAAGGACTCTATGATCAGGTATGGCAGGCTGGCGCTATTTTGCTGCCGGTGAAAAGTGTAGGTGTGATGGGAGACGAGCGAACCTACGAATACACAGTTGCGCTGCGCGCCGTTACAAGCGTAGATGGAATGACGGCAGACTGGGCTCACTTACCCTATGAATTTCTTGCTCATGTTTCCAATGAAATCATCAACAATGTGAAAGGCATTAATCGCGTTGTATATGATATCAGTAGCAAACCACCGGCCACCATCGAGTGGGAATAATGATTTGGGCCATGAAAGGCAGATTCTATTTTTTGGTATTTCTTGTTTGCTGCTGTAAAACGCAGCTTACACTCGCACAACCCAGTAGCGCAAAGCAACTATTTCGTATTGGTCTTTTTGCTCCCCTTTATTTGGATTCTGCTTTTGATAAAAACTCCACGTATCGATTTCCTCCCAAATCGTTTCCTAAATACAGCACGCCTGGACTTGAATTAGTGGAGGGCGCCTTTCTTGCACTAGATACGTTGAATAAATTAAAAGCTCCCATTGAATTAATAGTAATAGACACACGTGCCACTTCACAACCACTTCGCGCACAACTCAACAACGCCTCCACTAAAAATCTGGATCTGATTATTACACATTGTTCAACGAACGAGCTACAATCAATTGCTGCATTCGGATATGAAAATAATATTCCGGTTGTCAATGTCAATTTACCTAATGATGCAGGTGTAACCAATAATCCTTTTTTAGTTCTCCTAAATTCTACGCTTCGCACGCAAAGTATTGCAATCAATAATTATGTGGAGACCAAGTTTCCAAAGCAACCTGTTGTAGTATTTAGAAAAAAAGGGAAGTTGGAAGATATGATTCGCAGCTATTGGGATGAAACAGCAAAATCAAATAAATCCACACAAAAGTGGGTCTATGTAGACCTTCCTGATAGCTTTGGTGTAGACCAACTAATTCCTAAACTGGATACCCTTCGTCAAACCGTGTGTATCGCAGGAAGCCTCGACGAAGCATTTGGAAAAAAACTGGCATTACAACTTGCTTCACTCAGTAAACAACGGTACAAATCCACTATTGTAGGTATGCCCACGTGGGATGCAATTCGGGACTTTAGCAAACCGGAGTATCGGGGTGTCGATATAACTTTTTGTACCCCGTATTACAACAACCGCACCGATTCAGTAAGCCAATACATACAGCAGTTTTTTATCAAGAACCTGTATGCAAGACCGAGCGATATGGCATTTAGAGGATACGAAGCCGTGTGGCGATTTTCAAGATTGCTCATGCGTTATGGCAATGGAATCAGCTCACAACTAGCAGCAAAAGAATTCAATCTTTTTAGAGAAATTCAGATCCAACCAGTGTTCGGCCCAGATAAACAGCTACAATACTTTGAAAACAAAAAGCTGTATTTCCTCAAATGGCAAGACGGAATACTTAAACTCCTGCCCTAGTTCATCTTTTTCTTCAAACTAGAGACCTGCTGCTGAAGATCAGAAACAACACTGGCCAATTGGTTCATATCCCAACGATTTTGTGTGTTCGCTTTTGAGATGACCACTTGGGCCTGCCACATTTCAATCACTTCATCTGCATTCACAGTGTAAGGGTGAAATACAGGATTGTCACTCACCAAGGTTAACTTATCACGTTGTTTAGTATTTCGCTGAATCCGTTTGTAGACGATCCCTTCATTGCGAGACACAACAATACAAGGCGTATTATTTTTTACTTCTTCCAGGTCATTTACTTTTTCTCCTACAATTACTGAGCCACTTGGTGTGGGCAACATTGAATCGCCAATAATCTCAAATGCTCTATAATTATTACCCGTTAACATAGGCAAGGTGAACGTATTAAGTTCATCAATGAATTCAGGATCAGCATAGCCTGCCAGATAGCCTGCAGCAGCTTTCACCGGCACAAATGGAATTTCTGAAGGACCTGACATCATTTTCAGTGAACGACGACGATTCAGATAACTTCCTTTTTGATCACTTAAATCTTTTCGCAACAAGTCATCCATTGTCAACTTGAAAAGATCGCAGACCGCCTCCAATACTTCAAATCGAGGCTCAGCTCGTTCCTCTTCATAAGCCCCCAAGAGGGAGCGCTTAATGTTTAACCGGTTCGCAAATTCTTCCTGTGTCCAGCCCCGTTGCTTGCGGAGATACTTTAGATTTTGGTTGGAGAAAGCCATAATAATCTAATTTATTTAGCTGCAAATTACTAATATTTTTAGATTTTCCAAATTTTTTAGCGACTAACTTGGAGCACCGTTAAAAAAAATGGAGTTTTACAGTCCATGAAAAAGAACAAACAACCTACCATCCTCATAACCAATGATGACGGTATTGGCGCACCTGGTATAAAAAACTTAGTTGAAGCAGTAAAAGATATTGGTAAAATAGTAGTGGTAGCGCCTGATAAACCACAATCCGGAATGGGCCATGCAATCACAATTGGAGAGCCGCTTCGCTTGCATAAGACACATCATTTTGAGGGCGTGGAGTCCTACTCTTGCTCTGGCACACCGGTAGATTGTGTAAAGCTGGCCGTAGATAAAGTTTTACACCGAAAACCAGATCTGTGTTTAAGCGGAATCAATCATGGCGCCAATCATAGCATTAATGTAATTTATTCCGGCACCATGTCTGCTGCCGTAGAAGCAGCAATTGAGGATATTCCTTCTGCGGGATTCTCTTTGCTAGACTATAGCATTGAAGCTGACTTTAGTGGCGCTAGACACTTTGTTCGGTTGATTGTTGAGAAAATGCTAAAGACACCATTAGGAAAACATAGTGTACTGAATGTAAACATACCTGCAAAGCCCCTTGAGCTATTGAAGGGAATCAAGATTTGCAGACAAGCGTATGCCAAATATGAGGAGAACTATGTGCAGCGGAATGATCCGCACGGTCGTCAATATTATTGGCTAACTGGCGAGTTTCAGAATTTTGATAAGGGTAAGGATACAGATGTATGGGCGCTGGCACACAATTATGTGAGTGTAGTTCCCGTTCAATATGATCTGACACACTACACATATATGAAACAGTTACAAGCAAAATGGGAAAAATGAACCTGACAAAAAATAATCTCAAACTTGGCCTACTCTTAGGATTAATTGGCCCAATTGCTGGACTAGTACTCTTGTACTTTATACTCTACCCTTCCTTTACATTTTTAGAATTTCTGGATTCTTTTTTCCACGAAAACAGATTGATCACTTCCATCGGTTCATTGAGCTTATTAGCCAACGCTGTTCTTTTTACTTTCTATGTAAACACTGAGCGTGATGAAACGGCAAAAGGTATTTTTATCGTGACGGTGTTTTATGGAATTGGCATCATTGTAATTAAGCTATTCAATTAATTACATGAAGTATTACCTAATTGCGGGGGAAGCTTCGGGAGACCTTCATGGGGGTCGTCTGGTACAAGCAATTCGAGATAAAGATTCGGATGCGGTGATTCAAGCGTGGGGTGGCGATCAAATGGAACAAGCAGGCGCAAACTTGGTTAAACATTACCGCGATCTTGCTTTTATGGGCTTTATAGAAGTGGTAAAAAATTTGCCCACCATTCTTCGCAATATTCGCTTTTGCAAAAAAGATATTTCAGCATTTAACCCTGACGTGCTCGTTTTGATCGATTATCCAGGCTTCAACTTGGCAATTGCACCTTGGGCTAAAAAGCAAGGTTATAAAGTTGCCTATTATATTTCACCACAAGTATGGGCTTGGAAAGAAGGACGTGTTAAAAAAATGAAAGAGTGCATCGATCATTTGATGGTGATACTACCTTTTGAAAAAATCTTTTTTCAACATCGATGGAACTGGGAAGTAGAATATGTAGGACATCCTTTACTAGAAGCCGTTGAAAACAGTCTAACGAATGTCCCCTTGTCAATCCCTTCGACTAAACCAATCATCGCTTTATTGCCAGGAAGTCGCAAACAAGAAATTGAAAAAAAACTGCCCATCATGTTGGCGGTTAGTCCCACCTTTTCACAATTTCAATTTGTAGTAGCAAAAGCACCTGGGATAGATAATTCGTATTATCAGCAATGGGAAGAAGCTTATCCGCAGGTAGCATTTGTACAAGCAAAAACATACACCCTATTACAACAGGCAGAAGCTGCATTGGTAACATCAGGTACAGCAACACTCGAAACCGCTTTATTCAATGTGCCGCAAGTGGTATGTTATAAAGGAGCAGCACTTTCCTATGCTATTGGCAAACATGTAGTGAACGTCAAGTATATTTCACTCGTCAACTTAATACTAGATACTCCTTTAGTAGAAGAATTAATTCAACATCAATTAACCCCAGCCAATCTTACAAAAGCCTTGGGAAAAATTATAAAAGGCGGAACCGAGCGACAAAAAATCCTGGATGGATATTCAACACTTCGAAAAAATCTGAAACAAGAAGAACCTGCTTCAATTAAAGCAGCAACTGCAGTAGTAGCACTCGCTAAAAAATAAGTTTGATCGCTAAAATGATTAAACAAAGGATAAAAACAAAAAGACTGATTCGGTTAATCCCATGCATGTATCCAATCCACTTGTCTTTGGGACGATTAGGATCTTTAGCGCGGAGATATAAATACTCTGCAATTTGTTTGAATACGCTCATGTAACTATTCGGATTGGTGGAGAATACCGGAGTCGAACCGGTGACCTCTTGCATGCCATGCAAGCGCTCTAGCCAACTGAGCTAATTCCCCAAGGGCGTCAAATATACCGATTAAAGCTTTTATTTGTAATTTTTGTAAAACAAGCAAATCAAATGTCCAAATGAGGACAAAAAAATTTAAACCACCTAGGTAAAGAATTTTTCGATTTTGAATATATTTACCTTGAGAATCAAAATAAAAAAATAAAAATGAAAAAAGCTATTGCAACTCGCCCAATACTAATTCTTTTTTTCTTTTTTTTCCAGTGCTGCTTTGTCTTTGCGCAAAGTAAAACAGACACCCTTTACAATAATACAATTATTAAACTCACAAAAAGTAAGCTCCCCGAAAGTATTATTGCGTCAAAAATCAAAGAGTCAATATGCAGCTTTGATATTAGTGTTGATGCATTAATCTCGCTTAAAGAGAATCTGGTAACTGATAACATAATTAACCTAATGATCGAAAAACAAAGCAAGATTAATGAAACTATAAATACAACAGTTAAGAACAATAAGAATGACAAAAACTTTATATTCCAAGAAACTGGTATTTTTTTTGAAAGAGGGAAAGACCAGTATATTGCCTTAGATCCCACAATCGTTTCTTCTAACAGAACAAGTATGGGTGTAGTTAACTCTAAATTCAAAGCACAAATAGAAGGAGCAGAGGCCAATTACACAGTAGACGGCAACGTTGTCTTCTATTTTAATTTTGACACAAATAAAAAGAGTCTAAATAACTCAAACGCAAATCAAAGTCAAGCAGCAAGCGCAACAAAATCAAACTATTTAGAGGAACTCTTTAGTCAAATTTATGGAGGGTCATCAAACAATTACCAAGCTGTTTCGCCTAATGACTTTAGACTAATAAAACTAGATGTTAGCAAAGGAAGGAGAGAATATATTTCAGGAAAAGTAAGTGCTTTTGGGCAGTTTGACATGTCGATCGATAATAAATTCTTAATCAATTACAAGTATGAAAAAGTCTCAGCAAATACTTTTAAAATAAAGTTTGATAGCCCATTGAAACCTGGACAATATGCTTTTTTGTATATAGGTAACAATAAATCACCTATGCAACAAATGTATGGCAGTAATAATGTCAAGGTATTTGATTTTGGAGTGAATTAAACATCGCATCTAAAATAAATTTAACCCCCTAATCCTTTAAAGCCATACAAGCCAACTGAGCTAATTCCCTACGGGAGGCAAATATGCCGGTTAAAACAAGTCACTCTTTGGTTTGACATCTTAATATCCTAAAATCAAATTATTTCTTTCGCAAAGTTTTTTTTGAAATATGAGCGTGTATAACTCAAAATGAAGTCAAAGCTTTACACTCAAATGAGAATTATATTTTTTTTTACATTATTAATTACCCTCAACAAACCCACAATTCTTCATTCTCAAAGTAATTTCCAAAATGGATACTTAGATGGATATAAAATTGGATACTGTTATGAACAATTAATTGGATGCATACCACCAAATATTGGCTTAACCCCAAGCCCATCGCTAAATGAATCACCCAACAGCTATTTCGATGGATACAATAGAGGATTTTCAGATGGCAAATTAAAAAGCAACTCCATTGCATCGAAAAGCCCCTACCAAAACAGGTCAAGCTATCTGCCGAAATACCAACCTTTTATCCCACCTTACGAAAAATACTTTTTTTATATAAACAGACTAAACAATAATTATCCCCCAAGCAAAACCAACTTAACTGAGGCACAAATAATTTCAGAAGCCTTAGAGTTGGCAAAAAAAAGTGAACAAGAATATTATTCTAGCACAAATAGAAAAATTAGAGAAAATTACACAAATCTCATTCGCGGATTTTACGGCTCTTTAAAAAATAAAAATCAATTCGCCTTACATGACGGAAAATATAATGTGTATATAATAACAAACTCGACTAAACTTGGAACTGAATTTCATTATGGAGGAGCGGTGGTGAGAAACGGTAAAATTGAGTTTATTATATTCAATCATGACTTTACAAAAAGCGAAATGACTTATGTTAAAAATAATACATACTGGAGCCAATTAGTCAAATCGGATATTGCCCAGGGGCGAGCACTTAATATCATCAACTATATACTTGATGATGCGCTGGTCAGCGATGGATGGTCCACTTTTCGGGTGCAGGCAATTGCTGGGAATTCGTTTACAGGTGAAATCTATGTAGCAGAAGTTTATTTCTTGGATGTATTAACACAAAATTCTAAGTGAAAAATATTAAATCAGAGATTTTTAATTTGCTCGATTATGAGGAAAGTAATCTCTCTAGTGAATTTGTCTAATCATCTATTCTCCCCAGATCTGCTCCTTACCCTGCAACCATTGTTTCACTGATTCTGTTGTGACAGACTTAGGTCTTTCAATGGAAAATCCTAGTGCACGATCCCAACACAAACTAGCGAGTACTCCCAGTGCACGACTCACTGCAAATAGTACCGTGTAGAACTCATACTCAACCATACCGTAATGCACCAATAAAGCGCCGCTATGTGCATCCACGTTAGGCCATGGATTTTTTATTTTTGCTACTTGCTGTAAAATAGGAGGAACAGTTTCATAAATATTCCATACCGTGTTTACTAACTTATCATCCGGCATGTGTTTTTTTCCAAATTCCATTTGCGCCGTAAAACGAGGATCTGTTTTACGCAACACAGCGTGTCCATATCCTGGCACCACTTTCCCTTCGCTCAATGTTTTTTGAACGTAATCAGCAATTTGTTGTTTGGTAGGCGCATCCGTGTTTAATTCTTTTTGCATTTCAAAAATCCACTTCACCACTTCTTGGTTAGCCAAACCATGCAATGGACCTGCTAATCCATTCATTCCTGCTGCATAGGCGAGATATGGATCACTCAATGCCGAACCAACAAGATGGGTGGTGTGAGCAGAAACATTTCCACCCTCATGATCCGCATGAATGGTCATATACAAACGCATCAACTCTTTGAAGCTTTCATCAGAGTAACCGAGCATGTGTGCAAAATTTCCTGCCCAATCTAATAAGCCATTAGGTTGTATATGATCATTGTTTTTGTACTTACGACGATAGATGTAAGCAGCTATACGAGGTAAACGAGAAAGCAAAACAATACTATCGTCAAATACTGGAAGCCAATATTCTTTTTTATTGATCCCTTCTGCATATCGCTTTTGAAAATAACTCTCTGTCTGCAGGGCCATCACACCAATCACAAACATGGTCATTGGATGTGTATTAAGCGGAAGTGCATCAATGGCTTCAAATACATGTGAAGGCACATGACTTCTGCGTTGCAAAATATTTGTTACATGATTTACGTCTTCTTCTGTGGGCAGTTCACCAATCATCATGAGATAGAATAATCCTTCGGGTAATGGTTCACTACCACCGGGCGCCTTTGGCAACTTGTCTTGTAATTCCGGAATAGAGTAACCACGAAAACGAATACCCTCATGCGCATCCAACAATGAAGTTTCTGTAACTAACCCAGTAATACCACGCATTCCCTGATAAATCTGCGAGAGTGTTACTTCACCGATTACTTTATTACCATTCTCTTTTAAAATGTTCTTAATATCCGCAGCCAACGCATCCGCTTTGACTTGGAAACGATCCTTCATGATACCCATATGACAAGATGTTTAATGATTGAAATTGGATGCGCAAAATTACGCCCCCCTATCTCCCTGACAAAACTTAATAAACAGTAAATTCCTGCTATTTGGGTGTGCTGCGATACAAACGAAATGCCACTACCGAAAAAACCAGGTTGGGAAGCCAGGCGGCCAAAAAAGGAGGCAAATTTCCTTTCACGGCAAAAACGGTAGAAAAGCGGTCGGACATAATAAAGAGGGAGGCAATAATAATACCCAGAGCCAGATGCATCCCGCTTCCGCCACGTGTTTTACGACTAGCAATAGTTGCCCCGATCAAGGTCAACAAAACAACGCTGAATGCGCCGGCCGTGCGTTTATAACGCTCCACTTTTAAAGTGTCTAGCCCTTCTGTTCCCCTTAATTCCTCTCGCTTAATATGGGCCACTAGTTCAGGAGTGGTCAATTTGTCTTTTAAATAATCATCCCGTCTCAACTCCTCTGGTCTAAGATTGATGGTCAACAATAAAGTGTCATGCGTGCGAACCTTTTCACCCACGGCCAGTAAATCTCTTTCCGTGACCCGGAAAAGTTTCCATTTACGGGTTAGTGTGTCCCATTGCATATTTTCAGCGCGTAAATTATAAACCAACTGTTGTTGGCGGGTTCGCTCTAAAAATAAACCACGCGCACTCTTGCTGGTTGTATCATAATCTCGAATACCAATAAAGGTGTTCGTGTCTACTCGCAGATAAAAACAATTGATACAATTGGTGTAGGAAACAAATCGAGACGGATCATTACGATCTAAGTAAGTGGATTGAAATTGTCCTCGAATAATATTGGCTTTGGGGATCCAGTATCGGTTGCCCACCCACCATAGAAGCGACAGCAAAATACCTCCCATCAAATAAGGTCTTAAAAACCGGTTGTAACTGGTTCCGCTCGATAAAATGGCAATCACCTCGGATTGAGTGGCCATCTTTGATGTAAAATATATGACAGCGATAAATACAAATAAAGGGAATAATAAACTCCAGATATGAGGAATAAATCCAATGTAATATTGATCAAATAATTGGCGGGAGGTTAATCCGGATTGCACAAAATCGTCCGTCTTTTCGCTAATGTCTACCGCAACGGCCACTACTGTAAACAGTAGCATGCAAAAAATAAAAGTGACCAGAAACTTTTTAAGAATATAGCGATCCAGTTGGTGCATGCTCAAAAGTAAAGGAAAGATTTCAGCATCGTTGTTGTAAACGAGGAACCATTTCTTTTTTCCAAGATTCAAAATCACCCGCGAAAATGTGCTTTCGGGCTTCTGAAACCAACCAGCGATAAAAAGCTAGATTATGTATACTGGCAATGGTATACCCCAGAAATTCCTTTGATTTAATCAAGTGTCGCAGATAAGCGCGACTATAAAATTCGCTTACCGGAGAGTCAATACCCTTATCCAGCGGAGAGTAATCTTTTTCCCATTTCAAATTATCAATATTAACAACTCCTTCACTGGTAAAAAGCATGGCATTGCGGCCATTGCGTGTAGGCATCACACAGTCAAACATATCCACTCCCAAGCTGATACATTCCAAAATATTCCAAGGGGTTCCTACTCCCATCAAATAACGGGGCTTATCCGCAGGCAGATGCTCACAACACCAGCCACAAATTTCATAGAGCACAGGCTCGGGCTCACCCACACTTAATCCTCCAATTGCATTACCAGTGGCCCCCTTTGCGGCAACATATTCGCAGGATTCTTTACGAAGATCTTTGAATGCACCACCCTGTACAATGGGAAATAAATTTTGGGTATAGCCGTAACGAGGTTCCGTTTTAGAAAAATGATCGAAACAGCGATCAAGCCAGCGGTGAGTCAATGCCAGTGAGCGGGTTGCATAGGCTCGATCACAGTCACCAGGTGGACACTCATCAAACGCCATAATAATATCGGCGCCTATGCTACGTTGTATCTCCATTACAGACTCAGGTGTAAACAAATGAGCGCTTCCATCAATGTGAGACTGAAAGGTAACTCCCTCTTCTTTAATTTTTCGGGTGCCCGCTAATGAAAAAACCTGATAACCTCCGCTATCGGTAAGAATGGGTCGGTTCCATCCCATAAATGAATGTAATCCGCCTGCGGCCTCCAAAACAGATAAACCTGGACGCAAATACAAATGATAGGTATTACCCAAAATAATTTGCGCCTTAACATCCTGTACCAACTGTTGCTGGGTGACAGCTTTGACACTCCCCACCGTACCAACTGGCATAAAAATAGGTGTTGAGATTTCACCATGATCGGTACGGATTGTACCTGCTCTTGCTTGAGTTGACTGATCCGTTTTTTCCAATGTGAATTGTAAAGCCGCCATTATCTGCGCAAGATACAAGGTTCTTGTTATCTTCGCCCCCATGTTGATGATAGACTGGAGAGACGCCATTTTTTACCTCTTTACCACTGCCGCACTAATTCAATTATTTTATTACGGCTGGTTTTTTAGCCGACTGGCATTTTATCGAAAAAAAGAAAAAGTTTCACAACGTCAGCATCCTGTATCAGTTGTGATTTGTGCGCGAGACGAAGATGAAAATTTAGCGCGCAACCTTCCGGGGGTATTAGTACAACAATATCCCAGCAGCAAAGAAGTGATTGTGGTGAATGACAATTCCGTTGATGACTCCAAATTCATTTTACAAGAACTAAAACGAACCTTTAAAAATTTACACATCGTTGAATTGACGCAGGAAGCGAAATTGATTTCGGGTAAAAAATATCCTCTCTCTATAGGTATTCGCGAAGCCAATTATGAAATTCTTTTACTCACCGATGCAGATTGTGTTCCATCCAGCGAGCACTGGCTCGAAAAAATGCAAGATGCTTACACAGAAGAAACAGAAATAGTTTTAGGATATGGAGGTTATCATCGCAGAAAAGGGCTGCTCAATAAATTAATTCGGTTTGAAACCTTCCACACGGCACTTCAGTATCTTTCTTATGCACTGGCTGGCATTCCTTACATGGGTGTAGGTCGCAACTTATCTTACCGAAAAGATCTTTTTTTACGTAATAAGGGATTTTCTTCCATCAATCATATTCCTAGCGGCGACGACGATTTATTTATCAATAAACTAGCCAATAGTCGCAATACAGCAGTGGTTCTTGAACCAGAGGCCATCACGCGGTCCATACCAAAAACTACGTGGGGAAGTTGGTTGCGTCAAAAATCAAGGCACTACACAACTGCCAAATATTATAAGCCACTCCATAAATTTTTATTGGGCCTCTATTTCATTTCACAGTTTTTATTCTACCCTCTACTAGGGGTGGCTCTTGTTTTTTGTAATTGGCAATGGGTTGTTGCAGTAGCTGCAATAAAGTTGATTCCGCAAGCAGTCATTTTATATAAATCCATGGCAAAACTTGACGAAAAAGACCTTTGGCCTTGGTTCATCATTTTAGACATGTGGATGTTTTTTTATTACCTCATTTTCTTCCCCGCGCTTTGGAGAAGACCTGCCAAAAGCTGGAGTTAATTATGTCTGTTGTGCCTTCTTCTGAACCCACTGGAGTCAATCTCATCACAAAGTACTTTGCTGATTTTAACTCCACGCAACTTGCACAGCTAGAAAAACTAGACGCCCTTTACCGAGAGTGGAATGAAAAAATTAATGTGATCTCCCGAAAAGATATTGACGCATTATACGAGCGTCACATCTTACACTCCCTGAGTATAGCTGCTGTATTTTCATTTGCACCAGGCACACAAATTATTGATATTGGAACTGGAGGGGGTTTTCCCGGATTACCATTGGCTATTTTTTTTCCGGATGTAAATTTTCATTTGACAGACAGTATCGCAAAAAAACTAAAAGTAGTAGACGCCGTAGCAACCGAAATAGGACTAAAGAATTTAACTACACAACACACCAGGTCAGAAGAAATCAAAAACAGAAAATTTGATTACGCTGTATCCAGAGCCGTTGCACCCTTAAAAGAACTATGGAAATGGAGCAAGCCTCTCTTAAATAATCATTCTTCTGTAGAGGGCAATGAGCATGTGCCCGGCTTGATCTGTTTAAAAGGAGGAGACCTGACACAAGAGATCCAAGAAAGTGGAACCAGACCTCGTCAAATCGAAATCACGCAGTTGTTCCCACTCCCCTTTTTCCAAGAAAAATACTTACTCTACGTCCCTCGCTGATTTTATTGAACAGTAACGGGAGTCGGTGTGGACCAGTCCAGCTTCAATTGATTATTTTTTCGATCAATATCCGCTAATCGCTGGGAAGGATCAATATCAACCAATGTAACAGTGGCTAGTTTTTTTGTAGTGGATAGCGTGTACGTAGCATGTGTCCATTTCCATGGAGAATAAACTTTACGCGGTAGTGATGAATCTTCAACAGGCTTTTCTCCGTATTGTAAATCAAGAGGTATGTAATGCAACTCGCGTGAGCCATCCGCAAAGGTCAATTGAACATCAAGAGGCATTGGCATTAAACCAATACGTTTGATTCTGATTAAAGTCTCTTTTCCGTCTTCCCACAAACTGTCTATTGCATAATCAATGGTTTTAGTAGAATTCACCCAGTACTCTTTATACCAGTCCAGTTTCAACCCGCTTCTTTTTTCTGCCAATCGGATGAGATCATTTACAGTAGGATGTTTGAATTTCCATTTATCATAGTAGTCCAACAGAATCTGATCGCGAGTAGCTGCGCCTGTAACATATCCCAACTGTTCCATGAATACAGCTCCTTTAGAATAGGCAGCCGCACTGTACGCAGCATTCGTATTAAAGTGATCCGCATGAGTCGTCAATGGTTCTTCGCGACCACTTTTTGCAAGGTTGACATACCCACGGTAGGACCCCAAGTGTGCAAATCCTGTATCAGACTGTAAAAAGGCTGAAATGCGATCTTCGGCATACGTTGTAAATCCTTCGTCCATCCAGGCATATAAGGACTCATTGGTCGCCAATATGCCCTGATACCAACTGTGCATCCATTCATGTAACCATGCACCTGGGCCAATCAATAATGTAGACATTGGATATTCCATCCCTCCGTCTCCGCCATGAATGAAAGAATATTGTTTGTAAGGGTACCCCCCAAAATGTTTTTCTATAAAGGGTAATGCACGTGCAGCATCGGTTAATATTTTCTCCCAATTCGCTGCTTTCTCATTGGTAGGTTTATATAACAAATGCAACGTCAGCTCAGGAACAGCAGGAGACGTTTTTGTTGCAGGAATACTATCACGAATACGAAGAGAGCGGTGTACATACTCAGGATCTGCCGCCCACATAAAATCGTGCACTTGAGGCGCATAAAAATGCCAAGTCAGTTTTTCACCTGCTGGTCTATTTACAATTTGACCCTTTTTTTCATAACCGTATCCAATTTGTTCAGGATTTTGCAAGTAACCCGTACCTCCTAAAATATAATTGCGATCGATTTTAATTTTCACATCGTAATTTCCCCAAACACCATAAAATTCACGACCTACATAGGGAGTGGGATGCCATCCATCTTCATCATACGCGCAAATTTTTGGATACCACTGACTCATCGAATAACGAACTTTTGAAGTAGGGTTATCCCGACCACTTCTACGCACCTGCAACGGAACCTGTCCTTCAAAGTTTAAATCAAATACCACTTTTGAACGTGGCGCAATTGGTTTATCCAATACAACTTCTAAAATAGTTTCGTGATTGATCAGCTTTTGTACCCGACCATTCATTTTTAATTCATGAACGGTTTGCTCTCCTACTTCATCTGGCTTCAAATTGACGATTCGATCTTTCACCCGCTGATCCCAATCTACTCCACGTCCAACTTGAATGGTTCCTTGTCTACGACTGCGCACATCCATCATACTACCCGGACGAAAGGCATTGAAGTATAAATGAAAAAATACACGACGTAGTGTATCTGGAGAGTTATTCCAGTAGTCCAGTCGCTGTTTTCCGACAAAGCGATTAGTCTGGACATTCATATCTACTTCCATCGCATAACTCACGCGTTGTTGCCAAGAGCCTGATTGAGCTGAGGCGGCAGTCAGCATTAAAAAACAAAGAAGGGAGAAAAATAGACGATTCATGGGTAGGCAATTAAATATGATTAAGATAATCCAGCGAGCACGATAACGATTTCACCTTTTATTGTTTTAGACGAAAAATGATTGACACACTCGCGTAAGGTTCCTCTGAAATTTTCCTCAAACCGTTTTGTCAACTCCCTACTTACGCTACAAGATCTATCTTCCCCAAAATAGGTACAAAACTCTTCGAGTGTTTTCAACAATCGCTGGGGAGATTCGTAAAAAATTAGCGTGCGTTCCTCTGTTGCTAATTTTTTCAACAAGGTTTGACGCCCTTTTTTGAGTGGCAAAAATCCTTCAAAGCAAAAACGCGTAGCAGGTATTCCACTATTGACTAAAGCGGGAACAAATGCAGTAGCGCCGGGCAAACACTCTACCCGAACACCCGCTTTAACACAAGCTCGAACTAATAAAAAAGCCGGATCAGAAATTCCAGGAGTTCCCGCATCCGTAATCAAAGCCATTTTTTTACCTGCAGCAAGTTGTTGGACTAAGTGGTCAACCACTTTGTGCTCATTATGCTGATGAAAAGGAGTAATCGGTTTTTGAATATTGTAGTGTTGTAAAAGAACAGAACTCGTTCTTGTGTCTTCTGCTAAAATCAGATCTACTTCTTTTAAAACAGCAAGGGATCGAAGCGTAATGTCTTGTAAATTTCCAATGGGAGTAGGAACCAGATATAGAGACGAAAGTGCGTGTTGTTCAGTCGGATTTTGATCTATAGATATTGAATCCGTCACGTTATAATTTTTTTGTCTGCTCAGGCTTTTTCAGCATGAACTTCAAAATATTCCATCACAGCGTTAGAAAGTAATTTTTCCGCTGCTTCCCGTGCAATTGCCTCTGCCTGGTCTACCGAGGAGGCTTCAACCAGCAAGGTGATATTTTTTCCTACCCTCACGTCTGAAACACTCTGTAGTCCAAGATTAGAAAGACCACCCAAAACTGCTTTTCCTTGCGGATCTAGCAATTCCTTGTGAGGCATTACTTTTATTTCTACTCGATAGCTCATGCAAATTGTTTTTTAGAAAACAAAGATAAGAGAACGTACCCCACAATCGTGAGTGGAATAGCCAGCCATTTTAAGAAAACGGAAAGAACAATGGCAAGCAATACAATGCTGTAGCGTAATTTATTTTCCTTCCAGGTATAGGAACTGAATTTGAAAGCCAGTATGGGAATGGTAGAAATCATAAGTCCACTGAGCAATGCAATCACAGCATATAAAAATAAAGGACTTAAAAGAGTAGATAGGACCCAAGCCTCATTGACATTCCAGTAAATAAGAGGGAGTGAAGCAACAAAAAGACCTGCGGCTGGAACGGGTAAACCCTGAAAATAGGAAGGAGCTGCAGCACCTGCATTCAAATTGAAGCGCGCCAACCGCCATGCGGCGGCGGCAGGAATAAAAAAAGCGGGTAAAAGCCCAATAGTGGTTTGATCGAGCGCTTCTTGATTGGCAGAAAAGGAGAGACGAAGAAATTGATAAAGTATTAGAGAAGGCGCTACTCCAAATGTTACCACGTCAGACAAAGAATCTAATTCTCTTCCCATTTCAGATCCCGCTTTCAATAAACGCGCTAGAAAACCATCCAAATAATCCACTACTGCTCCTGCTCCTATAAATAAGGAGGCCATCCAAATTTGTGCTGGTAAATCATAGTAATACTGTCCCTGTGGGTCGGCTACTAAAATAATACCGGGCTGTAAAACAGCTACGCAAGCCATACAGCCAAAAACAAGGTTCAATAAGGTAAATAAATTAGGAAGTTGTTTGATCATACAGATCGTTTCATTAGTGACTCGATCTCATCAGCTTCAATAGGAATATTTTTCATCAAATCCTTATTACCCGTACGGGTAATCCATACATTATTTTCAATACGCACCCCTAACTGCTCTTCTTCAACATAAATTCCTGGTTCAATGGTAAAGACCATGCCTGGTTTTATTGGAGCCGTTCGGGTACCCAGATCATGCACATCAATTCCTAAATGATGCGAGATGCCGTGATAAAGATATTTGCGATAAGCTCTGTTTTCGGGATCCTCATTTTTTACATCGGACTTACGCAACAAACCTAATTTCAAAAACTGCTGTGTAGCTTCCTCACCCACTTTATCCGTATACTTCAAAATTGTAATGCCTGGCTTCAAAATACTTTTTGCATAATTATGCAAGTGGAGACATGCATTATAAATATTCTTTTGTCGACGTGTAAATTTTCCGTTTACAGGAACCGTCCTTGTTAAATCCGCACAGTAGCCTCCATACTCTGCACCAAAATCCATCAATAACAATTCGCCATCCTTGCAAACTTGATTGTTGGCAATATAATGTAGTGTGCGTGCACGATCTCCACTGGCAATGATACTATGATACGCAGGTCCGGTTGCGCGTTGATTTAAAAAGGAGTGATATATCTCCGCTTCAATTTCATACTCCATTACACCTGGACGGATAAATCCTAACAGTCTTCGAAAAGTTTGCTCGGTGATATGAATTGCTTTTTCAAGCACTTCTACTTCGTAGGAAGTTTTGATGGCCCTCACTTCGCGCATAATTTTTGCTGCGCGGCAGTACTGATGCAACGGATAGCGTTGTTGGATTTCATCAATAAACCGATACTCACGGCTTCTAATCAAACTAGCCTTGCGATCATTTTCATTACTATCTAAACAAATTGTATCAGCTAAATGAATCCAAGTTTGTAAAAGAGCATCGATGCTATCTAACCACACAATCGTCGAAATACCGCTGATAGCCTGAGCTTCTTTCACTCGCAACTGACGACCATCCCATTTCTCTTTCAATTCATTGGGGCGCACCAACACCAAAACCTCTCTGTATTTGGGATCCGGATTGTCTGGGAATAATACCAGCATCGTGTCTTCCTGCTCAATACCACAGAGCCAAAATAAATCACTGTTTTGTTTAAAGGCGTGTAAAGCATCTCCATTGGACGGAAAAGCGTCATTACTTCCAAAAATGGCAATGGTTTGAGCGGGTAATTCTTTTACAAAACGTTCTCTGTTCTGCTTGAATAATTCGGGATTCAGCGGATGGTATTTCATGCAAAAATGAATTGAGAGGCCTTTGGAGCGCCCGATGAGCAATAATTATTATTAGAAGAGACCGTATAAGGCTCCGTCTACTTTACTGATGATATCTCCAAAATCTTCTTCTCGCTCTGCAAACTTGTTCTTGTCCACATCGATTATCAACAACTTCCCTTCCTTATACCCGCCGATCCACTTGTTATAATATTCATTGAGTTTTTTAAGATAATCAAGACGAATATTTTCCTCGTAATCACGTCCTCGTTTTTGGATCTGACCAACTAATGTAGGAACAGAGGCTTGTAAATAGATTAAAAGGTCTGGCGGTTGCACCAATGATTTAAGCGTCTGGAAAAAATTGTAGTAATTATCAAAATCGCGTTTGCTCATCAACCCCATTTCATGAAGGTTGGGGGCAAAGATGTTTGCATCTTCATAAATAGTACGATCCTGAATTACGGTTTCTGTACCCTGCTGAATTTCCACCAACTGACGTAGGCGACTATTCAAAAAGTACACTTGCAAATTGAAACTCCACCGGGGCATATCCTCATAAAAGTCCATGAGATATGGATTATGGTCCACGTCTTCAAAATGTGGAATCCATTTGTAATGTTTACTAAGTAGCTCGGTCAACGTGGTTTTACCCGCTCCGATATTACCTGCTACTGCAATGTGTTTGGGTTTTTTTGCCTTTGCCATTCCGGTATCCGATGCCCAATTTTAGTTGGGGGTTAAAAGTAGGAAAAATCAGTAATAGTTAAGACCCATAGCGCTTCTAACTTCCGTCATTGTTGCACACGCACTGGCTCGAGCTTTTTCAGCTCCCGCCTCCATTACCTGACGCAAGTAAATAGGATTATTCCGAATATCTTCTGCCTTTTCACGAATGGGAGAAATAAAACGAATCATGTCTTCGGCCAGTTGTTTTTTTAGGTCCCCATACCTGATTGTACAATTGTTAAAAGCGGTCTCATAACTCTCCACAACTGCTTGATCACTAACCAATCGCATCAACTGAAAAATATTTTCAATGTAATCAGGCTTCACTGAATGGGGTGTGGTGGGTCCCGCATCTGTTTTGGCCTTCATCACTTTTTTACGAATCAGCTCATCATCGTCAGAGAGATATAAAGTAGCCAGGTTATTCTCGCTCTTACTCATTTTTCCTGCACCGTCCAAACTGGGAACTTTCACTAATTCACTTCCATAATTGAAAGCGTGTGGCTCCGGAAAAATTTCCCCATAGCGATGGTTGAATCGCTGCACAAAATTGCGCGCCATTTCAAGGTGTTGCTCCTGATCTTTTCCTACAGGTACCAGTGCAGCACGATGAAGAATGATATCTGCAGTTTGTAATACAGGATAGGTAAGAAGTCCTGCATTTACATTTTCGGGATGCAAACGTGCCTTGTCTTTAAAAGTGACCGTTTTTTCCAATTCCCCTTTGTAAGCGAGCATATTTAGATACAAATACAACTCTGCTGTTTCTGGCACATGGCTTTGACAATACAGTGCTACTTTTTCGGGATCCAAACCACAGGCAATATTTTCCGCCAACACTCTGTTTACATTTTCTTTGAGTTCTCGAGTGTCAGGATGTGTGGTTAATGAATGCAAATCGGCCACCATAAAATAACAAGTATACTCCTCCTGCATACGAACATAATTACGCAGGGCCCCAAAGTAATTTCCCAGATGTAAAAATCCGGTGGGGCGTATACCGCTCATCACTATTTGCTTCTGTTTGTCCATTGGGGGCGAAGATAGCAAAAGGGATGAGTTATCTTTGTAACCGCTCGTAAAAACAACATATGTCAAACCCAATTATTCATTTGGAAGAAATCAGAAAAAGCTATTTCATGGGCAAACATGAATTACCCGTGCTCAAAGGGCTTTCGCTGGATATTTTTAAGAATGAATACGTGGCGCTGATGGGACCTTCTGGTTCGGGAAAAAGCACCCTGATGAATATCATTGGTTGTTTGGATACTCCTACAGATGGCCGTTATGTATTGAACAATAATGATGTTAGCCAAATGGCTGACGATGCATTGGCTACGGTACGTAACAAAGAAATTGGATTCGTCTTTCAACAATTTAATCTGCTACCCCGTTTAACTGCTGCAGAGAATGTAGCATTACCCTTGGTATATGCGGGTATGAAAAAGAAAGAAAGATTAGAGAAAGCCATGCAAATGTTAGAGCTGGTGAAACTGACAGATCGTAGCCACCACCGCCCTAACGAATTATCGGGTGGACAATGTCAACGTGTTGCGATTGCAAGAGCACTCGTCAATGATCCTTCGCTGATTCTTGCAGATGAACCTACTGGAAATTTGGATAGTAAGACCTCTGCTGAAATCATGGAAATTTTCGAAGAGATCTATCAAAATGGAAACACAATTGTTGTTGTTACACACGAAGAGGATATAGCTAACCACTCCCGCCGCATTGTTCGTTTAAGAGATGGGGTTATTGAAACGGATAAGCTTAATCCACTATTTAGCAAAGCTCCCGCCCATTCCTGATTTTTTAAAAGGAATCGAACCTTCGGTCTTCGTCATTGTTACAGTAATTTCGGGCCCTAAAACAAGACCCTATTTACATGGCGTTTAAGATCTATACAAAAACAGGAGATAGCGGGACCACGTCGCTGATTGGAGGAACAAAAGTACCCAAGTCACATTTACGCATTGAAGCATACGGCACCGTTGATGAACTAAATTCATATGTCGGACTCTGTCTGGATTTAATACCCGATGAAGCTGGCAAAAAAATTTTATCGGAAATACAGGACCGTTTATTCACCATTGGTTCTTCCCTGGCCTGCGATCCAGAAAAAGAGCCTGGATTCGCACTCCCAGATCTAATAGAGGCTGATGTTGAATTATTAGAAAAAGAAATAGATCGAATGACGAGTGAGCTACCCGTGATGAAAAGCTTTATCCTTCCCTCTGGGCATCCTACTGTTTCTCAATTACATATTTTAAGATGCATTTGCCGCAGAACAGAGCGCTGTTGTGTACGAATGGGTTATGAAGGTTTGGCGGTAGAGCCCCTTGTTATCATCTACTTGAATCGACTCAGTGATTATTTATTTGTACTAGCCCGCTATACTGGTAAATTGTTAAATGCCCCAGAAGTTCCCTGGAAGCCGCGCATACAAAAAGCTTAAACGATTTGTCCATCACGCATCGTCCAGACGCGGTCACTTTGCGCAGCTAATTCCTCATTGTGTGTGACAATAAGAAAGCTTTGTCCCAGATCATTTTTTAATGAAATGAATAACTGATGCAATTCTCGTGCATGCGCAGAATCTAAATTACCAGTAGGCTCATCTGCCAACACAATAGAAGGTTTATTAATCAATGCCCTGGCCACTGCTACGCGCTGTTGCTCTCCACCTGATAATTCTGAAGGCTTGTGTGTGAGTCTTTTTCCCAACCCCATGCTTTTAAGTAGTTCAGTTGCCGCTTCTTTTACCTCACTTTTTTTTCGTCCGGCAATCCAAGCAGGAATAGAAACATTTTCCAGCGCATTGAACTCCGGTAATAAATGATGAAACTGAAAAACAAACCCAATGTGTTTATTGCGAAAAGCAGCGAGATGTTTCCCCTTTAAACTCAAAAAATTCGTCCCATTCATCGTGATTTGTCCTTTGTCAGGCGCATCAAGTGTGCCTAGAATGTGGAGCAAGGTACTTTTGCCACAACCCGATGGTCCCACGATAGTGGCCAATTCTCCCTTTTGAAGGCTAATGGAGACCCCTTTCAACACCTCGAGTGCTCCAAATTTTTTATATAGTTCAGTCGCAACTAACACAGTTCAAAATCAAGTACCCGAAACTATCAAAAACCCGTCAATTATGGGGTTCGTAGAAAGGTTATTTGGAAAATAACCTAATCCAATTACATTTGCGCAAAATTGGACCTATGTTTTGGACACTTGAATTAGCCTCATTTTTGGAAGATGCTCCTTGGCCCGCAACAAAAGACGAGTTAATCGATTATGCGATTCGTTCAGGTGCACCTATTGAAGTAGTCGAAAACTTACAGGAACTGGAAGACGAAGGAGATGTGTACGAAACAATCGAAGACATCTGGCCTGACTATCCTACACAGGATGACTTCTTATTTAATGAAGACGAATATTAATTCGTCACTTATTTCTCCATCTGTTCAATAACCGTCTGTGTCACACCGGTAAAGCTGAATCCACCATCGTGGAATAAATTCTGCATAGTGACAAAACGTGTCATATCACTGAATAACGTCACACAATAATTAGCACAGTCATCTGCTCCTGCATTACCCAAAGGACTCATGGCCTCTGCGTAATTCATAAATCCATCAAATCCTTTCACTCCACTTCCCGCAGTGGTGCGAGTGGGTGATTGCGAAACTGTATTAACACGAACCTTACGTTTTACGCCGTAGTGATAACCAAAACTACGCGTTACGCTTTCCAGCAATGCCTTAGCATCGGCCATTTCATTGTAATCGGGAAATACACGCTGCGCAGCGATGTAGCTAAGAGCCACTACACTTCCCCAATCATTCAACGCATCCAAATCCCAAGCTGTACGCAATACGCGGTGTAAACTCATGGCAGAAATATCCAACGTTTTTGAGTTCCACTCATAATTCATTTCTGTATAGCTCTTTCCTTTGCGCACATTTAAACTCATTCCAATTGAGTGAAGTACAAAATCAATTTTTCCCCCAAAATGCTGCATGGATTGTTCGAATAGATTTTTGAGGTCATCCATATTCGTCACATCCGCACCAATCACAGGCGCATTACCACAGGCTTCAGCAAGCTTATTGATTTCGCCCATGCGAAGGGCAACAGGCGCATTGGTCAAAACAATTTGAGCTCCTTCTTCATAACAACGAAGCGCTGTTCTCCAGGCAATAGAACGCTCATCCAGTGCTCCAAAAATGATTCCTTTTTTCCCTTTAAGCAATTGGTTGGACATAGTGGTAATTTGAGTCGTAAAAGTAAGAAGATATTTGACTTCTACCCGTACTAACACACGTTCTTACTAAAGCGAACTATATTTACATATATGGCTAATCACACCGTTATCACTGGAACGGGATGCTATATCCCACCCATTGTGAAAACTAATAAAGAGTTTGTTGGACAAACCTTTTATGCAGAGGATGAGAAGAAAATTGACGCACCAGGTGAAGAGATCGTGCAGAAGTTCAAAGAAATAACAGGGATTGCAGAGAGACGTTATGCAGAGGAAAAAACCACTGCTTCCGATATGGCTGTATGGGCAGCGCAGCAAGCCATTGCCGAAAGTGGTGTCAACCCAGAAGAGCTTGACCAACTTATCGTAGCCCACAATTTTGGAAACGTGGTAAAAGGCACCATTCAAACAGACGTTTTACCCGCACTGGCTTCACGCGTAAAACATGAGCTGGGAATAAAAAATCCAGCGTGTGTGGCTTATGACATTTTATTTGGATGCCCGGGTTGGATACAAGGTGTTATTCAAGCTGATGCGTTTATGAAAGCGGGCATTGCGAAAAAAGCACTGGTGATTGGCACAGAAACCCTCAGTAGAGTGGTAGATAAATTTGACCGCGACAGCATGATTTTTGCTGATGGCGCAGGGGCTGCTATTTTAGAATATCAACCCGGATCAAATGGCTCCGCAGGAATACTCTCTGCCAGTGTACAAAGCCATTGTGTAGACGAAGCCTATTATCTTTTTTTCGGAAAAAGCAATAAACCCGAATCTGACGAGGATGTGCGCTATATCAAAATGAAAGGCCGTAAAGTGTATGAATATGCTATGCAAAATGTTCCAGCGGCCATGAAAGACTGTTTGGATAAGGCAGGCGTTTCGATTACGGATGTAAAAAAAGTTTTCATCCACCAGGCTAATGAAAAAATGGATGAAGGAATTATCAAAAGACTTTTCAGATTATACGGCCTTAAAGAGACCCCCGAACACATCATGCCCATGAGTATTCATGAACTTGGAAACAGTTCGGTGGCTACTGTCCCCACCCTATTTGACCAGGTTCGAAAAGGGCATTGGAAAGAACATGAATTGCACCCCGGCGATATTGTCTTATTTGCTTCCGTCGGAGCCGGCATGAACATCAATGCTGTTTGTTACCGCATGTAATAGCTGGCCTTTCCATTATCTTCGCAAGCAGTAAATCTATAGGCGAAGATGACGATCTCTTATAAATGGTTATGTGATTATTTACCCGTCAAACCGGATCCTCAACAATTGAGTTCCATCCTTACTTCAGTTGGACTGGAGGTGGAAAGCATGCAACCCTATGAACAAGTAAAAGGAGGGCTCAACGGTTTGGTCATTGGAGAAGTTCTATCCACACAAAAACATCCCAACGCTGATAAACTCACCCTTACAAAAGTGAATATTGGCCAAGGGGAACCTCTCTCCATCGTGTGCGGAGCACCGAATGTAGCGGCAGGACAAAAAGTAGTGGTGGCCCCAGTGGGTGCGACAATTTTTCCTACAAAGGGAGAGCCACTCACTATGCGTGTTGCAAAAATCAGAGGAGAAGAAAGCCAGGGAATGATTTGTGCCGAAGATGAAATTGGATTAGGAGAAAGTCATGCAGGCATTATGGTATTAGATGTCAATGCCAAACCAGGTACCCCTGCTGCAACGTATTTTGAATTATATGATGACATTATTTACGAAATCGGTTTAACTCCCAACCGAATGGATGCAATGAGTCATTGGGGAGTAGCACGTGATGTATGTGCTTATTTGAGTCATCATGAAAACAAAGAATTAACTCCTCTTCGTCCTTCATCACCCTCCCTTACGAGTTCTACTCAACCAGCACCGATTACCGTACAAATTGAAAATGAGAAAGCCTGTCCTCGCTATTCAGGAATTTCCATGCAGGGCATACAGGTGGGACCATCGCCAAAATGGATGCAACAACGATTGCAAGCGATTGGCCTTCGCCCCATCAATAATATTGTGGATGTCACTAACTATGTTCAGCACGAAACAGGTCAACCCTTACATGCTTTTGATGCGAAAGCTATTACCGGTAATAAAGTGATTGTAAAAAACCTTGCGTCTAACACTCCGTTTATCACCTTGGATGAAGTGGAGAGAAAATTACATGCCGACGACCTTATGATTTGTAATGCAACAGAAGGTATGTGTATCGCAGGAGTATTTGGAGGACTTAAAAGTGGAGTAAAAGAAAACACGACTCGTCTTTTTTTAGAAAGCGCCTTTTTTGAAGGTATCTCTATACGCAAAACTTCTTTCAGACACGGATTGCGAACAGATGCAGCGACTCGATTTGAAAAAGGTACTGATGTCAGTGCTACTGTCACGGTGTTGGAGAGAGCCGTTCAATTAATTCAAGAAACGGCTGGAGGAGAGATTAGCGGACCCCTGATTGATCTTTATCCGCATACCGCTTCAAAAAAACAAGTAACGGTCAAATGGTCATTCCTGACCCGACTGAGCGGTAAAAATTATACACCCACTGCTGTAAAGAAAATATTGACAGGACTCGGATTTGATTGGCTAGAGGAATCGGCAGAGCACTTTATTGTAGCGGTTCCTTATCACAAAACAGATATCAGCATGCCCGCCGATATCGTAGAGGAAATTGTCCGAATCGATGGCTTGGATAATATCGCTATCCCCTCACACATTCAATTGACTCCTTCGACGGGACAAAATGATTGGCGTGAACAACTTCGCGAAAAAACTGCCAACCAACTAGCTGGCATGGGATATCAGGAAATGATGACGAACTCCATCACCAATGCAACGTATTATTCGTCGCAGGATCAGCAAGCGCTGGTTACCATGATTAACAGCTTGAGTGCAGCGTTAAATTGTCTTCGTCCTTCCTTATTAGAAACCGCCTTAGAAGTAGTTGCACACAACTTGAATCACCGCAATCTTAATTTGAGATTATTTGAATTTGGAAAAATTTATAGTCGCACGGGTGATCAAGCGTACCAAGAATCCGACAGACTTTGTGTAGTACTAACTGGAGAAAAGCAAGAAACCAGTTGGAGACAACAGGCCCAGGCAGCTGATTTTTATACATTGAAGGGATCCATTAATGCACTGATTGCCGGGTTGGGATTAACAGCCAAAACCAGTGAAATCACGCTTGATAAATTCTCTGCATGTGTTGAATGGACCGTGGGAAAACAAAGTGTAGGATATGGGGGAATGGTTTCAACCGCACTCTTATCTAAAATGGGTATCAAACAGCCCGTTTTATTTGCAGAACTAAACTGGGTTGCCCTAACTGAGCAATTTCAAAAACGCACGGTCAAAATTCAAGAGATTCCGCGATTCCCAGCTGTACAAAGGGACTTAGCTCTTGTAGTACCGCGTTCACTAAAATGGGAAGCCATCGCCCACACTGTGCAAAAGATCCGGATTCAAACATTACAGGATATCAAACTCTTTGATATATTCGAAAGCGACAAGTTAGGGAAGGATAAAAAATCGATGGCGGTCAACTTTACCTTTCAGGATAAAGAGAAAACGCTCACCGATAAAGAAATTGAAGGTTGGATGAATGCAATCCTTTCTACACTTGAAAAAGAATTATCCGTTACCATTAGAAAATGAACACCCTACAACAAGACCTGCAGCGACTAGAAGAAAAATTGCAACAATTAATCCAGTTGCAACAAAACTTGCATACCGAAAATGAAAAACTGCAAGCTGCACTACGCAAGGCAGAAGCAGAAAAAACAGAATGGCAACAAAAAGCTGAAACTGCAGATCAACAACTAAATGTATTGAAGCTCAATCAAGAGAATCTGAATGAAGCAGATCGGAAAGAAATGGAGAAAAAAATAAATCAATACATCCGCGAAATTGATCGTTGTATTACTCAACTTGGAGAATAACCCATGAGTGAACTACTTCCACTATCAGCCGTAATTGGCGATCGAACCTACCGAATCAAGGTAGAAGCCAAAGATGAGGCACAAGTACGCCAAACCTTAAAAACGATCAATGATAAGATTGTGGAACTAAAATCCATCTATGTCGGAAAGGACATGCAGGATTATATCTCAATGACCCTTCTGTGGTTTGCCACACAACCGAGTGCTACTACTAACAGCATCGATAGCACAACCGAACAAGCTGGCAATGATGAATTAAAAAAAGGATTACAACTGCTCGAACAGTTGATTGATGCAGAATTAAAACAACGCTGAGCTTAATTGCCTAATAGCTCTTGCATTTTCTTAACTAACGCCTCGCCTCTTAAATTTTTCGCAACGATTTTTCCTTGCGGATCCACTAATAAATTCTGGGGAATAGCCTGAATGCCATATTGCTTAGCAACTGCATTATTCCAGAATTTCAAATCACTTACATGTGTCCAGGTTAACTGATCGTCATGAATAGCTTTCATCCATTTGTCTTTTTGTCCTTCGCGGTCCAATGAGACACCCAACACATGAAAATTCTTATCCTTGTATTGATTAAAAACTTTTACCACATTAGGATTCTCTTGTCTGCAAGGCCCACACCAACTAGCCCAAAAATCAACCAACACATATTTACCACGCAAAGAAGAAAGTTTCACGGGCTGATCCAATGTATCATTTTGTGTAAAGTCGGGTGCGAACCGACCAACTCCTGTTTTTTTTGCAGTCTCCAAGCGATCCTTGAAGGCCACCACCGATGGAAAAGTCCGAATTGTTTCAGACAATCCTTCATAAAGGGGCTCAACTTTTTCAGGGTTAATATCATAGCCTGCATATTGTTGCAACGCATAAAAAGCAACAGGAGAAGAAGATTCAGTTTTTGCAAAAGGCCCTAGCACAGTTTCTTTCATTGCTTCATCCAAGCTATCAATTTTAGCCTCTACGCGATCGCGAGTTGCAACATCTTTTGCGGCATTCGCCTTTGCATAATCTTGATAAAGTCCTTTCATTTGGTCTTCAAAAGGTTTCAACCCCGCCTGAAGACGCAAATACGCTTCATGATTTTTTGACCCCTTTACCGTACCATTACTAAAAGAATCAACTGAACTAATCTTGATTTTTCCAGGTCCGGCATAAAACACAAAGTAGTCTCTGTTCTGTGCCATAGAACCTGAACCAATTGGAACAGCCTGCTTTGCTTTAGCCGCATCTTTCAACACAGGATATTTGACACGCAAACGCAATAAATCCGGCTCATCTAATTGAATGGAAAAAGAGTAGCTCCCCTCCGCAATTTTACAGCTATCTGTTACAAAAGCTCCGCCTACTTTATGGTACAAATAAACCCACTCGGGTTCTGTTTTAAAATTTTTCAAATCACCTTTGATAGACAAAGGCTTAGCCTTATCCTGGGCCATTACGGCCAAAGGCAACAAAAAGACTGTTAAAAGGAGTGTACGCATAGGGTAAATTAAGGGGTCCAATATACGCATCTTTCCGTACCTTTGTTAAGCCACGTAAATGTGGAACAAGCATTGTGAAACACTTAAATCAAAAATTCAATGGATCCCAATATATTATACGCCTTACTTGGCGTAGCCGCTGGAGGACTTGGCCTCCTGGCAGGTCGCGTCCTCTTTGCGAAGGGAAGCCGTAAGCAGATCGAAGAGGCTGAAATTCAAGCACAAACCATTTTAAAGGAAGCAGAACTCAGAGCCGAAACCGTCCGGAAGGAAAAGGAATTGCAGGCAAAAGAGCGTTTTGTTCAGTTAAAAGCTGAGCATGAAAAAGAGGTGCTGGAAAAAACCCGCAAGATCAATGATTCGGAAAACAGAGCCCGTCAAAAAGAACAATCAATTAACCAGAAGGAAAATAACCTGGACAAGCAGATCAAGGAAAATGAGACGATAAAGGAAAACCTGAATCGCCAAATCGAACTGGTCAATGCCAAAAGAACAGAGTTAGAGAAACACCAGGAAGAACATATCCGCCGTCTGGAAAAAATTGCTAACCTCTCTGCAGACGATGCCCGTGCGCAATTAATCGAAAGCTTACGCAACGAAACGCAGACTAAGGCCCTGGCCCTTCAACAGGATATAATCGAAGAAGCCAAACAAAAAGCTCAAAAAGAGGCCAGAAAAATCATTATTCAAACTATTCAGCGTACGGCTGCGGAGCAGGCGATTGAAAATTCTATCACGGTGTTCAACCTGGAAAGTGATGAGATTAAAGGTCAAATCATTGGACGGGAAGGTCGAAACATCCGTGCAATTGAAGCAGCTACCGGAGTGGACCTCATAGTTGATGATACCCCGGAAGCGATTTTATTATCCAGCTTTGACCCTCTTCGCCGTGAAATTGCCCGCCTCAGTTTGCAAAGACTGGTCAGTGATGGACGTATCCACCCTGCCCGTATTGAGGAAGTGGTAGAAAAAACGAGAAAGCAAATCGAAGAACAAGTCATGGAAATTGGTGAGCGCACTGTTATAGAGCTGGGTATCCATGGACTGCACAAAGAACTAATCAGAATGGTCGGAAGAATGCGTTTCCGCTCTTCCTATGGCCAAAACCTACTGATGCATAGCCGTGAAACAGCCAATTTGTGTGCGACCATGGCAGCAGAATTGGGACTAAATCCTAAGCTGGCTAAACGCGCCGGATTATTGCACGATATTGGTAAAGTACCGGATGAGGAAAGTGAATTAAGCCACGCCTTGTTAGGAGCCAAATTAGCTGAGAAATACGGCGAAAATCCAGCTGTGGTCAATGCCATTGGGGCCCACCACGACGAAATGGAAATGCAATATGTAATCTCCCCGATTATCCAGGCCTGCGACGCCATTTCGGGTGCCCGACCAGGAGCCAGAAGGGAGATCATGCAGCAATACCTACAGCGTATTAAGGACCTGGAAAACCTGGCTATGTCCTACACTGGAGTAGAGAAAGCCTATGCCATCCAGGCCGGTCGTGAGTTAAGGGTGATTGTGGAAGCCGAAAAGGTCAGCGACCAGGAATCAGACCGTCTTTCCTTTGAAATAGCCCAAAAAATCCAAACAGAGATGACTTTCCCCGGTCAAATAAAGGTGACAGTCATCCGCGAAAAAAGAGCGGTAAATGTTGCCCGTTAGGGTGATTTTCACTACCTTTGCCGTCCTTAAAACTTTTGATATGAACGCCATTGCCTTTGTACACGAGCAGCTGACGGCTAAAAAAGAGTTCCCGGCTTTCAAACCCGGCGACAACATTACCGTCAATTACAAGATCATTGAGGGAAACAAGGAGCGTATCCAGTCCTTCAAGGGCGATGTGATCAAAAAACAGGGAACTGGACACACTGCCAGCTTTACCGTTCGTAAAATTTCGGATGGCGTAGGCGTGGAAAGAGTATTCCCGATCTTCTCCCCCAACATCGATTCTATCGAATTAAATAAAACCGGTCAGGTACGTCGTGCTAAACTTTTCTA
>JBJOGP010000003.1:0-97820 GCA_046048175.1 Bacteroidota bacterium | reverse complement strand
GAACCAAGCATCGTAAAATGCAAAAGGGCCGCATGAAAGGCGATGCCAAACGCGGCGCTACAATCGCTTTTGGTTCCTATGCATTGAAGGCATTGGATCAACATTGGATTACCGATCGCCAGATCGAAGCAGCTCGTCAGGCATTGACCCGTGAGATGAAGCGTGAGGGAAATGTGTGGATTCGAATTTTCCCTGATAAACCAATTACTCGTAAGCCTGCCGAAGTGAGGATGGGTAAGGGTAAGGGTAACCTGGAATTCTGGGCAGCTGTTGTAAAGCCTGGACGTATCCTTTTTGAAGTAGATGGTGTAAGTGAATCAGTGGCACGTGCTTCTTTGTCACTTGCAGCCGGAAAACTTCCGATCAAAACAAAATTCATTGTGCGCCGTGACCTTGTCACTGCCTAAACACTAAACTTTTAGCACGATGTCAAAGAAAATTGAATTTGCAAAGACACTGCAGGGAATGAATGAGCAGGATCTGCGCGCCCGTTTAGCTGACGACCAGCAACGTTTGAAAAAGATGGAATTTGCACATGCGATTTCCCCCTTGGAAAATCCTATGTCTATTCGCAGTCTGCGCCGCGATATTGCCCGTTTAAAAACTGCTATTAAATCAAAGCAACAGCAAGCCTGATAAATAACCCCACATGGAAGCAAGAAATTTAAGAAAGACCAGGATCGGCGTTGTTACCAGCAACAAAATGGAAAAAACCATTACCGTTGCGGTGGAGCGTAAGGTGAAGCACCCGATTTATGGAAAGTTTGTAAAAAAGACAACCAAGTTCCATGCGCATGATGATAAAAATGAATGCAGCATTGGAGATGTGGTTAAGATCATGGAAACCCGTCCGCTTAGCAAAACAAAGCGCTGGCGTTTGGTAGAAGTGGTAGAAAAAGTGAAGTAATCTTTTCAAGTAGAACAATCGTAAAAAAATAGTTGTATGATACAGCAAGAAAGCCGGTTAAATGTTGCGGATAACAGTGGTGCCAAAGAGGTGCTTTGTATCCGCGTACTTGGCAACAGCGGACAACGCTATGCCAAGATCGGCGATAAAATCGTGGTAACCGTAAAGGATGCATTGCCATCTGGCGGTATTAAAAAAGGTACCGTTGCGAAAGCAGTTATTGTTCGCACCACTAATAAGTTGCGTCGTAAGGACGGGTCTTATATCCGTTTTGATGACAATGCAGTGGTTATTTTGAACCAGTCAGACGAACCACGTGGAACCCGCATATTTGGACCTGTTGCCCGTGAATTACGTGACAAGGGTTATATGAAAATTATTTCACTGGCCCCAGAAGTACTTTAATTCGGGGTAAACTATAATGAAGCAAATCATGAAAACAAGATTCAAGGCCAAGTACAACATTCGTAAAGGAGATACAGTTGTTGTCATCGCTGGTGACGACAAAGATCTTACGAAGCCACGTACGGTACGCGAAGTATTGGTTGAAGCCGGAAAGGTGATTGTGGAAGGGGTAAATATCATTACCAAGCACACAAAGCCAACTGCACAAAACACTAAGGGTGGTATCGTGAAAAAAGAAGCTCCCATTCATATCAGCAATGTGATGTTGTGGGACGCAAAAGCAAAAGCACCTGCTCGTGTTAAGCGCGATCGCGTCAATGGTAAAACAGTTAGAACCTCTAAAAAATCAGGAGAAACCTTATGAGCACGAAGGCCTATAAACCCCGTTTAGCAACCAAATACAAGAACGATGTTGTTCCTGCTTTGGTTAAAAAATTCAGCTACGAGACTGTGATGCAGGCTCCTCGCTTGGAAAAAATTTGTGTCAATCGTGGTATCAACGGTGCAGTGTCTGACAAGAAAACTGTAGAGATTGCTGTAGAGGAGTTGACAACTATCACAGGACAGAAAGCCGTTCCTACTATGTCTAAAAAAGACATTTCGAACTTTAAGCTTCGTAAAGGAATGCCCATTGGAGCCAAGGTTACACTTCGTGGTGAAAAAATGTACGAGTTCATGGATCGTTTGATCTCTGTTGCATTACCGCGTGTACGTGATTTCAAAGGAATCAATGATAAGTCATTTGATGGTCGTGGTAACTACACACTTGGTGTTACTGAGCAGATCATTTTCCCTGAAATCGACATTGATAAAGTGAGTAAGATCACTGGTATGGATATCACTTTTGTAACCACTGCTAACAGCGATGAAGAAGCCTACGAATTGCTGAAGGAGATGGGAATGCCTTTCAAAAACGCAAAGAATAATTAATTAAAATAACAACAAACACATGGCAAAAACTTCCGTAAAAGCCAGACAGCGCAAGCGTGAAAGAATGGTGGATCACTATGCCGCCAAGCGCGAAGAGCTGAAAAAAGCCGGTGACTGGAAAGCATTGGATGAGCTACCTCGTAATGGTTCTAAAGTTCGTCTCAAAAATCGTTGTCAGCTAACAGGCCGTCCAAAAGGATATGTGCGCTACTTTGGAATTTCCAGGGTTGCACTTCGTGATATGGCCCTTAATGGCAAAATACCCGGACTTAAAAAAGCAAGCTGGTAATTTTTAAAAAAACGAATTATGGTAACAGATCCTATAGCAGATTTTTTAACTCGTATCCGTAACGCGCAAATGGCGGGTCACCGGGTAGTGGATATTCCTGCATCCAATCTTAAAAAACGGATGACAGAGATTCTATATAATCAAGGATATATCCTCAAGTACAAATTTGAAGATGACAGCAAGCAGGGTGTCATCAAGATTGCCTTGAAATATGATCCTGCCACTAAGCAACCAGCTATCCAAAGCATGGAGCGTATTAGCCGTCCTGGTCTTCGCCAGTACGCCAAGCCAGCTGAGTTTCGTCGTGTGAAAAATGGTTTGGGCTTAGCGATCTTGTCAACTTCTAAAGGAGTTATGACAGATAAAGAAGCAAAGGCGCAAAATGTAGGTGGTGAAGTATTGTGTTATATCTATTAATTAAATGAATTTACCGGTACATTAAGCCGATACTATACTAGGCTGACCGGCCGGAAACTTAAACTTATAAACTATGTCTCGTATAGGTAAAAAACCAGTAGAAATTCCAAGTGGCGTAACTGTTACTGTTGGAAAGGATAACGTGGTAGCTGTAAAAGGCCCTAAGGGTGAATTGAAACAGGACATCGATCGTGATATCACAATCGAAGTAAAAGACAACCAAATTGTTTTGGGTCGTCCTACTAATCAAATTCGTCATCGCGCGTTGCATGGACTTTATCGTGCATTGCTCGCAAACCTTATCAAAGGTGTAACTGATGGATACGAAAGACAACTTGAGTTAATCGGGGTTGGTTTCAAAGCCGCAAACACTGGTAACGTGTTGGATTTGGCATTGGGATACTCTCACAATATCATCTTTGAAATTCCTAAGGAATTAAAAGTGGCTACTGCACAGGAAAAAGGACAAAATCCGATTATCACGTTGCAGGGAATCGACAAACAGTTGATTGGTCAGGTTGCAGCAAAATTGCGCAGTCTTCGTAAGCCTGAGCCTTACAAAGGAAAGGGTGTACGTTATGTGGGTGAAGTGGTACGTAAGAAAGCTGGTAAGGCTGCTGGTAAATAATTAATAGTCTTTAAAAAAGTATAAGAGATGACTCCTCAATTCAAAACAAAAAGAAGACAAAATATCCGTTATCGGATTCGTCGTAAGATCAGCGGTATTGCTGGTAAACCACGTTTGTCTGTTTATAGAAGCAACGCTGATATTTATGCGCAATTGATCGATGATAATTCAGGTCAAACGCTAGCGGCTGCATCTTCTCGCGATAAGGACATTGCTGCTCAAAAAGGAACTAAGTCCGAGAAAAGTAAACTGGTTGGTGCTGCTATCGCACGTAAAGCGACTGCACTTGGAATAACTACTGTTACTTTCGATAGAGGTGGCTATTTGTATCACGGTCGTGTAAAATCAGTTGCTGATGGCGCACGTGAAGCAGGGCTGCAGTTCTAAATCAATTAAACATTTCAAAAAACGCATACATGTCAAAGCTCAATTTGAACAGAGTAAAAGCCGGAGACCTGGAATTGAAAGATAAGGTAGTGGCCATTAATCGTGTTGTTAAGACAACCAAAGGTGGTCGTGCTTTTAGTTTTTCTGCCCTTGTGGTAGTTGGAAACGGAAGTGGAGTAGTAGGTCACGGTCTTGGTAAAGCCAAAGAAGTACAAGAGGCAATCACTAAAGGAATAGAGGATGCGAAAAAGAATCTAATCAAAGTTCCTATCATGAAGGGTACAGTTCCCCATGACCAATTAGCGAAGGAAGGTGCTGCTAAAGTTTTGATTAAGCCAGCAGCGCATGGTACAGGAGTGATTGCAGGAGGTTCAATGCGTGCTGTATTGGAAAGTGCTGGTGTAACAGACGTATTGGCAAAATCATTAGGTTCTGCTAATCCACATAACGTGGTAAAGGCAACTTTCAAAGCATTGGCTTTGTTGCGTGAACCAGTTCAAGTTGCAAAAACTCGTACGCTGGGTTTGAAAAAAGTATTTAACGGTTAAAAGAATTGACCATGAAAAAGATAAAAGTAACACTTGTAAAAAGCCCTATCGACAGGCCAGAGCGTCAAAAGTTGACTTTGCAGGCATTGGGTTTGAACAAGACAAATTCATCACGTGAGTTGGAAGCGACACCTCAAGTATTGGGGATGGTTCGTAAAGTCAACCATTTGTTGAAAATCGAAGATGCTAAGTAATTGAGAGGATATTACCTCTCTATTTTTAATGCGAGCCCCGTCAAAAATGCTTTCGGGGCGATGAGTAAATAATAAAAGCCATGAAACTACATCACTTAAAGCCAGCAAAAGGCGCTGTTCACAAGACAAAACGTATTGGACGCGGAGATGGCTCCGGTCATGGTGGTACATCCACAAAAGGTACAAAAGGTGCGCAAAGCCGTACCGGTTTTAAAAACAAAATGGCACATGAGGGAGGTCAGATGCCTATCCAGCGTCGTATCCCCAAACGTGGATTTAAGAACCCTCATCGCGTTTCTTACACAGTTTTCAATCTGGGTCAGATTGAGCAATTGTCAGCTAAGTACAACCTTACTGAATTTACCCTTGAGAACCTCTACATCAACGGTCTGATTAGTCAGAATGATCGTGTTAAGGTACTCGGTAATGGAGAAATCAAAGGAAAGTACAGTTTCCGTGTAAATGCCATCAGTGAAAAAGCCAAGTCTGCCATTGAAGCAGCTGGTGGTACTGTCGAAATCGTTGCTTAAATTTAGACGTTCTAAATCAGTAATTAACCGTGAAGAAATTTTTTCAAACACTTCGCAACATCTGGAGCATCGAAGAGCTACGTGACAAGATTCTTTTCACGTTGCTAATGATCACGATCTACCGGATTGGTGCTTATATCGCTTTACCTGGAATTGATCCAGTAAAGCTCGCCTCTTCTGCAGAAAATAGTACTGGAATTCTGGGTTTGATTGATGCCTTCTCTGGCGGTGCCTTCAACCAAGCTTCTATTTTCGCATTGGGTATCATGCCTTATATCTCTGCTTCTATTTTTGTGCAGTTATTGACGGTATTGGTTCCTCGTTTCCAAAAAATGCAGAAAGAGGGAGAGAGTGGACGTAAAAAAATTAACCAATACACAAGATATCTCACAGTACTGGTTACATTATTACAAGCTTCTGCTTATGTAACTTATTTACAGGGTCTCACTGCACAAAGTGGTGGAATCATTCCTTCATTTGCTCCTTACTTCTGGCTTTCTACTGTAGTGGTATTGACGGCTGGAACGTTATTTGTCATGTGGATGGGTGAAAAGATTACCGATAAGGGCTTGGGAAATGGTACCTCTTTGATCATCATGATTGGTATCTTGGCCCGTTTGCCACAGTCTTTCTTACAAGAGTTGAGTGCAAAATCAGTTCGTAACGGACAAATTTTATTATTCATCATTGAGGTGGCTGTATTGATCGCCATTATCATGGGATGTATTTTGCTTGTACAAGGTGTAAGAAAAGTTCCCGTGAATTATGCAAAACAAATTGTAGGTAATCGTCAATTTGGTGGAGCGCGTCAGTTTTTACCAATTAAAGTGAATAGTGCAGGTGTAATGCCTATCATTTTTGCGCAGGCAATTATTTTTATCCCTACCATTTTTGCGAATTACAATACACAAGCCAATGATTTTTTACGTGCGATCACAGATCAAACGAATATCTGGCACATGGTAATGTATTCTGTAGTAGTAATTGGATTTACCTTCCTTTACACTGCATTGATCTTTAATCCAAAGCAGATTGCTGATAATTTGAAGCAGAATAACGGATTCATACCTGGCGTAAAGCCTGGTCAGCCTACAGCTGATTATATTGGTGCAATTATGGACCGTATTACACTTCCTGGCGCATTGTTGCTGGCTTTAGTTGGTATCTTACCCGGTATTGCAGAGCGTTTAGGAGTTACTCAGCAATTTTCAACTTTTTTTGGAGGAACCTCCTTGCTGATTATGGTGGGCGTTATTTTGGATACTTTGCAGCAAATTGAAACGCAGTTACTAATGCGCCAATACGATGGGCTGATGAAGAGTGGACGCATACAGGGACGTCAGGTTAGTGCTCCGGCCGATATGTAAAATTTTGTTTTGTGAAATTGAAGCCCGGCTGATTCATCGGCCGGGTTTATTTTTTTATTAGATATTTGCTTCATGATTTTAAAGACAGCTGAGGAAGTTGAATTGATGCGGCATAGCGCATTGTTGGTAAGCAATACATTGGCTATGATTGCCGCCGAATTAAAACCAGGCATTGATACACTTTCATTGGATAAACAAATCAGAGAATTTATTGGTGACCACAAGGCCATCCCTTCCTTTCTTAATTATCACGGGTATCCTTATAGTTCTTGTATTTCGGTGAACGATGTTGTGGTGCATGGTTTTCCAACAAAAAAACCATTACAAGAGAAGGATATTGTGTCGATAGATGTAGGGGTGATCCTGAACGATTGGCATGGTGATCATGCCTATACTTTTGCTCTTGGCGAGCCTGATCCAGCGGTAGTCCAATTAATACGTGTTACAAAAGAATCCTTGTATAAAGGAATTGAGAAAGCGGTAGTAGGAAATAGGGTTGGAGATATTTCTAATGCGATACAGGAACATACAGAAAAGGCATATGGCTATGGTGTGGTAAGAGAATTAGTGGGGCATGGTTTAGGCAAGAATTTGCATGAAGATCCGCAGGTGCCCAATTATGGAAAAAGAGGAAGTGGTCCTAAATTAAAAGAAGGATTAGTGATAGCGATTGAGCCCATGATTAATTTGGGTAAAAAAGAAGTTTATACTGATAAAGATGGCTGGACAGTTCGCACAAAGGACGGCACTGTATCTGTTCATTTTGAGCATGATGTTTGTGTATATAAAAACAAAGCAGCTATTCTCTCAGATTACGCGCCCATTGAAAAAGCTGAACGATTGAATCCGAATCTATTCCCTTCTGCATCAGTTCAAATTATTTCTTAGTAATGTCCTCATCCACTGGTCCATACCATTTAGTAGTTATTGGTGGCGGAGCAGCTGGTATATTTACTGCTGTTAACACTGCCAGGCTACAACCCGATTGGAAAATAGTAGTGGTTGAAAAAACAGGTAAACTCCTATCCAAAGTAAAAGTTAGCGGTGGTGGAAGATGCAATGTAACCCATGCTTGTTTTGATAAAAGAGAGTTTCCGTTATTTTATCCTCGTGGCGCTTCACTGGTTAAAAAATATATTCATCAATTTTTTACAACCGATACTATTGAATGGTTTCAGCAAAGGGGTGTTCAGTTAAAAAAGGAAAGTGATGGGAGAATGTTTCCCAACACCGATGATTCCCAAACAATCATTGATGTTCTTTTACAAGAAGCCGCCAAATACGGAATTGATTTTCAGTTTCAGTCGGCATTAGTGGGTTTGGGAAAAAATAAAGAAAAATTTGAGCTTCAGTTAAGCAATGGAAAAAGTATTGAAGCCTTGTATTGTTGCTTGGCTTGTGGAGGCATGAATAAAGAATCTTCTTTTGATTGGCTTCGTCAATTAGGGCATACAATTATAAAGCCGGTTCCCTCTCTATTTACATTCAACTGCCCTGGCCATTCATTAACTGGTTTGATGGGGGTTGCTGTACCAATGGTGAAAGTGAAAATTAGCGGAACAAAGTTGGAGCAAACGGGTCCTGTTTTAATTACACATTGGGGTCTAAGTGGGCCAGCTGTACTTCGCTTAAGCGCATGGGGCGCGCGTCTTTTGCAAGAAAAAGAATATCGGTTTACGATTCAACTTAATTGGTTGGAGGGGGAGGGCTGGAACTCTGCTTCGGTGTTATCCTATTTTGAAATGCAGCGTCAAGAGCATCCTTCGCAACAGGTAACAAATAGTCGCATGTTTCAATTGCCGCAGCGATTATGGGACTACTTTCTTACTGAATCGGGTATTGCTCCACAAACAAGATTTGCCGAATTGAAAAAGAAAGATGAGAATAAATTAATCAAGTTACTTACGGATATGGTGATGGATGTTTCTGGCAAAACAACCTTCAAAGAAGAATTTGTAACTGCGGGAGGAATCGATTGTGCAGAGGTTGATGCAACAACAATGCAAAGCAAAGTAGTACCTGGTCTATATTTTGCGGGAGAAATAATGGATGTGGACGGGATTACAGGAGGATTTAATTTTCAGCATGCATGGAGCAGTGGTTATTTAGCTGCTCATTCTATAGCAGCTAAATAAGATTAATCAAGTTGATGGTCAAATTGCGGTTTTATTTTTACATGGCACCACGCTAGTATGGGCAATACGAGGGTAGTGAGTAGAGATGTTATCAAAGAAATACCAGACAATTGGAGGAGGGTATAAATGAGAATAAGATAAAATGGATAGATGAGTAAGAGTAACGCGCTTATTACTGAATCGCAATGTCCAGTCTTGCCAAATTTTTTTATCGTGTATCGATAGATTGGTGCATAAAGAGGAAGGTGAATGATTCTTCCTAATTGAGCGGGCAGGTAGAGGATTTTTTTTATTCGTATAGATACCTGACTGCCTAGCTTACTTTCTAATAGTTCATGATTGGAAGCGGGAATTTCGTAAACTAATTGTTGAAGGGACGTTTGTAACAACTGATTGAAGAGTTGATTGCGAAGTCCGTCACTCAATTGAGGAGGTACATCCTGTTGTGTGATTGCATTTCCAAAATTGAGATGCACATTTTTACCGAACAATCTAAACGAACTATAGTTGATGCCAACTGGAATTACACGTAAGGGTATTTCATTTTCCCACGCTTGTATAGCCAATCTTGCTGTTCCTTTTTTCAAGGGTCGAAGATGCCATTCGTTTACACAAAGTGCTTCACTGTAAATGGTTACAATTTTATTTTGTTTAAATAGGTTAACGCAGGCATTGAAAGTTTGATAATTGATGGATAGATTTTCAGTGCCTTCACTAGTTCTAAAAACAGGCAGAATGTTCAATTGGCGAAGTAGTTGAGCATGATTTTTATTTCGAAATGCATCTCCTCTTGCCAGTGCCCATACGGGCTCCACAAATAATGTGTCTAACAGGATTGAATCAAAAAAAGAGTTGGGGTGATTGGCTGCTAAGAGGATAGGGCCTTTCTCTTGCAGGACTTCGGGGTTATTGATCCGAATTTCTCTACATAACAGCCTGATTGCCAGTCTGGAAGCCAGTTTAAGTAAAGGATAAAGCAAGCCCTGATTTTTAGTGAAAATAGGCATATTAGCTGTATCTTTGCCACCCCGAAATAAAACCCTCGGGCTATTACAATGTTTCACAACATTATTTCTAAACAACTAAACGCTGATGTACAGGAGAGTGGTGCTGATACAGCAACACCTACAGCGACAACAAATGCACCTGTTGCGCCTACCGCGCATGATGATTTTGATTGGACTGTAGACAAAAGAAATGTGGCTGCTTACTCTGAAGCTGAAAAAGAGAAGTATCACAAAGTTTACGAGAGCACTTTCGTTCAACTTAACGATGGTGAATTGATCAAAGGAACAGTGGTGGGATTGACAAAAACAGATGTCGTTTTGAACATCGGTTTCAAAAGTGATGGATTGATTTCTTTCAACGAATTCCGTGACATTCCTGGTTTGAAAGTAGGAGATGAAGTGGAAGTAATGATCGTTGAAAAAGAAGACCGCGATGGTCACCTTAATCTCAGTCGTCGCCAGGCTCGTATTACACGTGCTTGGGAGCGTATTGTTGAAGTTCACAAAACAGGCGAGGTGATTACAGGTACTGTTACTTCAAAAACAAAAGGAGGATTGATCGTTGATGTATTTGGTATGGAAACCTTCCTGCCCGGATCTCAAATTGACGTGAAGCCTGTAACAGATTATGATCAATTTGTTGGTAAGACCATGGAGTTTAAAGTGGTTAAGATCAACGAAGCAATCAAGAATGCAGTGGTGTCTCACAAGGCATTGATTGAAAGTGATATTGAAGCACAGCGTGCACAGATTATGAGCAAGCTGGAAAAAGGACAGGTACTAGAAGGAACTGTAAAAAACATTACAGACTTTGGTGCCTTTATGGATTTGGGTGGATTAGATGGACTACTCTATATCACGGATATTTCATGGGGTCGTATCGCACATCCTTCTGAAGTATTGAAATTAGATCAGAAGATCAATGTTGTGGTACTTGATTTCGATGATGAGAAGCGTCGTATCAGCCTTGGATTAAAGCAATTGACTCCTCATCCTTGGGATGTGCTTTCTGATTCAATTGTAGAAGGAAATACAGTAAAAGGTAAAGTGGTTAATATCGAAGACTATGGTGCCTTTCTTGAAATCCAGCCTGGTGTAGAAGGGTTGGTTCACGTTTCTGAAATTACTTGGGCAAATACACCTGTAAATGCTAAGGAGTTCTTTAAGTTAGGAGACGAGCACGAAGCGAAAATTGTGACATTGGATAAAGAAAGTCGTAAGATGAGCTTATCCATTAAGCAACTATCTGCTGATCCTTGGAATGAGATTGATCAAAAATTCCCTGAAGGAAGCCGTCATGCTGGACTAGTAAAAAACATCACTAACTACGGTGTATTTGTAGAGCTAGCTCCTGGTATCGGTGGTATGATTCATATCAGTGATCTTAGCTGGTTGAAGCGTTTCAATCATCCTACAGAGTATACCAAAGTTGGACAGCATATCGATGTGATGATCCTGGGTATTGACAGAGAAAATCGCAAACTTCAATTAGGTCACAAACAATTGGAGGAAGATCCATGGAATACACTACAGGATACTTTTGCAATTGGTAGCATTCACGAAGGTGTTGTAACTCGTCGCGATGATAAAGGCGCCACTATTCAGTTGCCGTATGGCTTGGAAGGATTTGCTCCTAACCGTCATTTAGCAAAAGAAGATGGCAAAAACATCGCTGCTGATGAAACAGCTTCCTTTATGGTGATTGAGTTTGATCGCAATGAAAAGCGCATCGTGCTTTCACATACCCGCATTTGGGAGCAGGGTAAAATAGAGGAAGAAGAAGCTGTAAAGAAAGAAGCACGTGCAGATGCTGATAAAACAAAGAAAGCTGTAAAGAATATCCAAAGCAAAGTGGAAAAAGCTACCCTAGGTGATTTAGGGGTGTTAGCTGATTTGAAGAAGAAAATGGAAGGTGGTGCTGAAGATAAGTCGGCCGAATAAACTCTACAGTTAAACACAATTTAAAAGGCTGCCAATTGGCAGCCTTTTAAATTGTGTCATTTTGGTTGCAAGGGACTTATATTTGTTAGAACCTGTAAATCCGCATGTCTAAAATCGTGCATAGGATCTTTCGTGCCAATTTGATTCGAAAATTGGTCTTTTTAGTGGTAGGAGCCGCCTCTTATCCTGGGCTTGCCATTTTCAATAAGTTGCGCATTAGCGGAACTGAACATCTTAAGAAACTGCCCAAAGAGAATGTTCTATTCGTAAGCAATCACCAAACTTATTTTGCTGACGTGATTACTTTCTTTCAAATATTTTGTGCTGTGAAATGGGGAAAGAAAAATAAATTGGGTTTGCCCTATTATTTGCTTAATCCTTTTACGCGTGTCAATTACGTTGCAGCCGTCGAAACCATGAAGGATAATCTATTATCGCGTTTGTTTTTGTTAGCAGGGGGAATTACTGTTAAGAGAACCTGGCGCGCAGGCGGGCAAGACGTAAGAAGGGGGTTGGATCCATCCGATACGCGTAAAATCGTTCGCGCATTAGCGCATAATTGGGTTATTACGTTTCCACAGGGAACTACACGTCCTTTTGCCCCAGGTCGCAAGGGAACGGCATTAATCATTAAAGAGTGTAAGCCAATTGTTGTTCCTATTGTGATCAATGGGTTTTGGAGGGCTTTTAATAAAAAGGGACTGCGTTTAAAGAAAAGGAATACGAGATTAAATGTACAGTTTAAAGCGCCGCTTACTATTGACTACGAAGCGCCTGCTGATAAAATAATGGAGCAAATTATGGATGCGATTGAACAAAGTAAGGCTCACATGTTAAAGGGACGGCATCATCGAGTAGAGAGCATTCCTGCTTAACACGAACTCACTCGTTTATAAAGAGGGCTTTTAATTCTGAGGCATCATTCGGCTTCATCTTTCCGCCTAAAATCAAACGTACTTGTCTACGACGAAGAGCACCTTCAAACAATTTCTTTTCGTCCTCACTAGTTACGACTACGGGAGGAACGGGGCGAGGCTTTCTATTGGGGTCGAGTGCTACAAATGTGTAATACGCTTCGTTACTCTTATACTTGAATTGTTGAATTAGATCTTCTCCCCATACTCGTAAATAAATTTCCATAGACGAGTTAAAGGCTCTAGTGATTTTAGCCTCAATATGAACGGTGTTGCCAAGTTTAATCGGGTTTTCAAACGAAATATTATCAACGGATGCTGTTACGCAGGGTGCATTGCAGTGTTTTTGTGCAGCAAGTGCTGCAGCGATATCCATCCAATACATGAGACGACCTCCCATTAGGTTTCCAAATACATTGGTGTCGTTGGGTAAAACCAATTCCGTCATCACTGTTAAACTATCGGAGGGAGATTTGGGTTGCATACAAGAATTTCTACAAAGATAATGCACCCGGTGTGGGAATGGAATTGTTCCTTTTTGTTTCTAGCGTTGAATGAGAGAATATAAATTTTTCAGCTTTTTTCCAATAATCAAAAAAGGAATTGAATCGACCAGTTAATTCAGGAACCAGCCAGTCTCTTTCCTCTTTTTCCCCAGGAAAATGTAGGAATGCAGGGTGCTCCTTTGTAACTATTTCTTTTGACTTTCTCAGTTCTGTAAGTTCGCCCACCTCGCCGGCAAATACTTGTAAGTCTTGTATTTGGTTAGCTAATGCTACTATGAAATTGATTACTTTTTCGCTAACCGGATGCTCTCTGTAGTGCGAGGGTTCTAATACAAGTATTCTGTTAGCTTTTATACCTTTTTTCCATTCTGGATCCAAGTGATAGGGGTGATATAAAAAGGTTGGCAAGTTAGAATCGAATGTTGGGAATATTTTATTGGGAAGTGTTGTAGAAAGGGCAGGAATAGTCAACTCTTTCATAACAGATGGAACCTGCTGTGTAGGTAAATCTGTATAAGCAAGATCCAAAAAGGTTCCCGTTTGATTGGTGTTGCAAAATCGATTTATATTCTCTTGGTTGCAATAATACTTTTTGGAAGAAAAGGTACCGGCCACCCATTGCCAGCTTAATCCATTACTTGCAAGGTCGCCATCTAATAAATGGTAGTACATCCATTTAGAGGGCAAGCTCCAATGTGATTGCGCTGTGTTGCAAATAATGGAAGCTACATACATTCTTAAGTGATTGTGCATGTAGCCGTTTTGATATAAGTCTGTAATTCCCTTGTCAATGGCTTCAATGCTCGTTGATGCATCCGCAATTGCTTTCGGTAATTTGGAGGTTCTAATTGGAGAGTGACTAACCCGAATATCTTCAAATATTTCATCCCCTAATTGTTGCCAGACACGTTGATAATAATCACGCCATGCCAGCTCTTGGATAAATCTTACCACTTGGTGAGACGGATATTCTTTTTGAAGAACGATGTCGGCAATTTTACGTGTAGAGATAACCCCTCTGGAAATATAGGGAGATAGATAAGTCACCTTGCCGTCTAAATAGTTACGGCTGGTTCCATATGCTACTGGATCAATCTGTTGGATACGGTTTTTGATCGATTTTATGTCTGTGGGGAATTGCATCTGTTTATTTAAACAACTAACTCAATGTTTAGTTTGATCAAGTTTGTTCAAATACCCACTTGCAATCGCAAAAAGCCTTTCTTTTTTAGCTGCGTTCATTTTGTCCAGTGTTTTTAAAAGCATGCCAAGACGTGGATTGCTGGAAAAGAACTTTCGTTGTTTATCCATGAAACGCCAAAAAAGACCATCCCAGATCTCAGACCAGCTCGCCTCCAAATCATTGCCTATTGATAAGGTTTCTCCCTTCTCCCAGTTACCCATTTTTAATAAGTAGTTACTTCCGCTGATGTAGGGTTTGGTGGTCATTATTCCGCCATCTGCAAATTGCGTCATGCCATAGACATTGGGCACCATTACCCAGTCATAACTATCAATATACCATTCCATAAACCACCTATAAACTTCATCGGGATCAAACTCACAAAGCAACATAAAGTTCCCCAGCACCATTAAGCGCTCAATATGATGGGTATAAGCATGTTTTTGTAATTGACCAATAAGATGATCAATAGGAATAATGCCAGTTGTGCCATTCCAAAAAGAAGCAGGAATTTTTCGCTTGAAGCCCCAGTAGTTATGGGTGCGTTGTTGACGTCCTTCTCTTTCATAAACTGCTCTGATGAATTCTCTCCATCCAATGATTTGTCTGATAAATCCTTCTAAGGAGTTAAGCGGGATCTTATTCTTTTTTGCCTCCTCAAGTGCAGCTGTTATTATTTCATTGGGTTGTAATAACCCAATATTCAGCAAAGGGCTTAGTAGGGAGTGATGCAACCAAGGGTGTTGCATGGACATGGCATCCTCATAGGGGCCAAATTCTTGAAATCTATTTTTGATAAAGTCTTTCAGCCAGGCTTTTGCTTCTTGATGCGTAACTGGGTAAATAAATGATTCTGTACTACCTGGATTACTTGCAAAATTCATTTTTACATACTGTATCGCTTCAGTGATGTAATTGCAATTGTTTATGACAGGAAGGGGAGGAGGAGTTAATCCAGATGGATACCGCTTTCTGTTTTCGTCGTCAAAGGTCCACTTACCACCTGTTGGCTTTCCCTTTTCATCTACTAAGATTTTTCGTTGCTTTCGCTGCCAACAGTAAAAATCTGTTTGGAAATAGGTTTTCTTTTTGTCGAAATAACTATTGATTTCTTCCAGTGTGTTTAAAAAACCCGGGCTATCATGACGAACCAGTTTAAGATTTTTAGCTTGTAGGATTTTTTTGTGCAACCAATCATCAATGGGGTCTATATAATGTAATGTCTCTAGCCCTTTGTTGGTCTGATTTTTTAAAAAGATAGTAAGTTCATGATCTTTTGAAGTCGCGTCAATATAAATGACCGTGTATCCGTTTTTTTGCAGTAACTGTTGATAAGCCTTCATCGAGGCTCTGTGCAGGACAATTTTTTGCTGGTGAAAGGGGTAAAGTGAAAAAAATAAGGATTCCTCTATTAGTACAACTTCTTGGTCCTTGATCAATGCGGGATTTGGCCAAAATAGCTGGTGGGGAAATAAAATAGTAGAAGTCTTCATTTTAATCTGATAGGAGTTAAACAATCATCCATTGTGATTGTTCTATAAAAAAAATCAGATGGAGTCTTTACGCGGAAAAAATATTCTAATTGCCGGCGCTACCGGGGATATTGGTTTTAATACAGCGCGCCTTTTGCAAGGAAGTGGAGCCCAGCTTTTTCTAACGGGCCGAAATGCCGATTCACTCCAATCAAACGCTCAGCAGTTAGGGCTGTCTGCTAATCAGTATTTAGCAGTTGATCTCTCTATGCCAGACGCTGGTGAAAAACTAGCCAAGGCTTATTTTGAGCTCTATCCTTCTATCGATATACTTATTAACGCTGCTGGTATTGGTATCATTAAACCACTAGAGCAGCTAACAGAGGAAGACATGTTGAATAGTTTGCAGGCCAATTTGTTGGCCCCCTATAGGTTGCTAAAAGCATTTCTCCCTGCTATGAAAACCGCTAAAAAGGGATTGATTATAAATATCCCCGGTGTCTTAGGTAAAGTACCTATGGCTGGAGCCGCTGCTTACAGTGCTTCCAAATATGGATTAGTAGGGATGATGCAAAGTGTGCGAGAAGAGATCAAACGAACAGATATTCGAATTACTAATGTATTTATGGGAGGTGTCAACTCGGGATTTTGGGATACCATTGATTTGAGAGTACAACGTGAAAAAATGGTACAGCCAGAGGAGGCCGCTCGCTCAATTTGGTTTATGTGCCAACAACCAGTTAGCGGAGTCGTAAGTGAATTGGTTTTACAGCCCTTTAATCACCAAGCAATTTGAGTGGTACCCGTAAAGTATCTGCGCGGCAACTACTAATTTTGCAGGGCTTTAAGCTATCCTCTTTTTTATGCAAAACCCGCCCATACTTCCTTCTTTTGAAAATACTGCACTAGCCTTTCAATATAAATCCGATGCTGATTTAAAAAAAGCACGGTTTTTATTTGGAATGATGTCCAATCCCTGGATAGTTAGATTAGGTACCGTGCTAACACCCTGGGCTATCCGGGTTGGATTGCCAGTGAAGGGTTTGATACGCTCCACGCTTTTTTCACAATTTATAGGGGGTGAGTCATTGGCGCAAACAGCAAGCGTAGCAAAAAAGTTAGCTAATTACAAGGTGCAGGTTATCCTGGATTATGGTGTTGAAGGAAAACAGGGAGAGTCTTTTTATGATGAAGCGCGTGATCAATTTGTCGAGGTAATCGACTTTGCTGCCACACAGCCAAATATTCCATTTATCAGTATTAAGCTTACGGGTCTTGCTCGTTTTCAATTGTTAGAAGAAATACACAGCAAGATGGTGTCGCTTGAGCTTCCATTACTAGAGCGATATGAAAAGGCGTTGAATTTATTGCCCTTGGAGTCATTAAACGAGTGGGGTAGAGTCTGTTCACGCATGGAAAAAATTTGCTTTCATGCTGCCAAGTGTCAAGTGGCTGTTGCATTGGACGCAGAGGAAACTTGGATTCAGGAACCCCTTGATGCACTCGCTGCTGTAATGATGGAGTTGTGTAACAAAAAAAGGCCCATCGTTTATAATACCTATCAATTGTACCGCAGCGATCGTTTAGCTTTCATTAAGCAAATGCATCAATTAGCTTCGGAGCGTGGATATATATCCGGAGCAAAATTGGTTCGAGGGGCGTACATGGAAAAAGAAAGAAAACGTGCTGCATTGATGGGCTACGCTTCTCCGATTAATCCGAGTAAAGAATCGACAGATGAGTTGTATGACCAGGCATTGAGCTATTGTATAGGTCATTTAGATTCTTTTGGAATTATTGTTGCATCGCATAATGAAAAAAGCAATTTGCTGGCTGTACGTAAGTTGTTAGAGAATGGACACTCCCTGCAGCATTCTCATATTCACTGGAGCCAGCTATATGGTATGAGTGATAACATCACCTTTAATTTGGCTAATGCAGGGTGCGGAGTTAGCAAGTATCTGCCATTTGGTCCTATTGAGGATGTAGTGCCTTATTTGATGCGTCGTGCACAGGAAAATACTTCTGTCAAAGGTCAGACGGGGCGTGAGTTAGGGCTCATCCAAAAAGAATTGGTCAGACGATCTCAATCATCTTAATATTGCAGTATGCAGCAATATCACGATTTACTTCTACATATTCTTGAAAACGGAACGGATAAGACTGATCGTACCGGAACAGGTACCCGAAGTGTATTTGGATACCAAATGCGTTTTGATCTTTCAAAAGGGTTTCCTCTTGTTACTACTAAAAAAGTACATCTCAAGAGTATCATTTACGAGTTATTATGGTTTTTAAAGGGGCAGACGAACATTGCTTATTTGAAGGAAAATGGCGTTAGTATTTGGGATGAATGGGCTGATGAAAATGGTGAGCTGGGTCCGGTTTATGGAAAACAGTGGAGAAGTTGGGAAGGTAAGGATGGAAAAGTTATTGATCAGATAACAGACCTGTTGCATCAATTAAAAACAAACCCGGATAGTCGACGAATGATTGTCAGTGCCTGGAATGTTGCAGAACTTTCACAAATGGCACTAATGCCGTGTCATTCTCTTTTTCAATTTTATGTAGCGGACGGAAAATTAAGTTGTCAACTTTATCAACGTAGTGCGGATGTTTTTTTAGGAGTTCCATTCAATATTGCTTCTTACGCTTTATTGACACACATGATTGCACAGGTTGCAGGATTAGAACCTGGAGACTTTGTACATACGTTTGGGGATGTGCACATTTACAATAACCACGTAGAGCAGGTGAAGTTGCAATTAAGCAGAACCCCCTTTCCGCTTCCTCAACTTCGTTTGAATCCTGGAGTAACAAACCTTTTTGATTTTCAATTTCAAGACATAGAAATTTTGAATTATCAATGTCATCCGGCCATTAAAGCTCCTGTAGCCATTTAAACGAATAAATGTTATGCAGATTTCCCTTGTTGTTGCAGCTGCCTCTAATAACGCCATTGGTAAAGATGGTACTATGCCATGGCATTTGCCAGCTGACCTGCGGCATTTTAAAAATACAACCTGGGGTATGCCAATTGTGATGGGACGAAAAACCTTTGAATCCTTAGGAAAGGCGCTGCCAGGCCGAACAAATATTGTTATCACACGCCAAACTGATTGGGCAACTTCGGAAAATGAGGTGGTTGTCGTTTCATCCATAACACAGGCACTCGAAAAAGCTGCTCTTTGCAAAACCAACGAAGTGATGGTGATTGGGGGAGGGGAGATTTATCAATTATTCTTCTCTCAGGCAACCCGTATTTATCTCACACGAGTAGAGGCAAATCCTGATGCCGATACTTTCTTTCCTGCTATTCATGCATCAGAGTGGAAATTGGTTCAGCAGTTGGATCGGGAGGCAGATGCTCGAAACGCCTTTAACTATTCTTTCCAAACCTGGGAAAGAAAGTCTTGAAAACACGCATGTATTCTACGGTTGAACTAGTAATTAATTATTTGCGATTTTATTGGGAAGCATCCAATTCAAAGGGACATGGCGTTCACTCTCCCTTTGTCTTCGATTTTATTAATGAAGTATTGCAGGATAAATCTGTCGATTCTACATTTGAGAAATGGAAAGGTTGGAGACAAGATTTATTACGTTCTACCGAAAAGATTCAGTTGGAAGAAATTGGTGCAGGGTCTAGAATTGGAAATTTTCGAACTAGCACTGTCCGTGCCCTGGTAAAGCGAACTTCCAAACCTGTTCGTACGGCACATTTACTTTATCGAATTTTAAAATACTATCAGCCTAACTCTATTTTAGAATTGGGAACCTCTGTTGGACTTTCTGCATCCTTTTTCTCCTTAGCAAGACCAGAAGCAACGATTCATACCATTGAAGGAGTTTCGACAATACATACAAAAGCAGTTGAATATCTTGAAAAGTGGAATTGTAATAATGTACAGTGTCATTTAGGAAATTTGGATATTGTTCTACCTGAAGTATTACAAATGTTGCCTGCCCCTGATCTTGTTTTTATGGATGGCAATCATCAAGAGGAACCAACTATTCGCTATTTTAATCAAGTAGTAGATCGGCTACCCGATTCGGCTATTGTTGTGGTAGATGATATTCATTGGAGTGCAGGGATGGAGTCTGCCTGGAAGCAAATTCAACAACATCCGCGTATCACAGCTACAATCGATCTTTTTCAATTGGGGTTGGTGTTTTTTCGGCCTTCTTTTCGAACCAAGTTGCACCATAAAATCCGGTTTTAATGCTTACCTTAGCAGGGCGGTTTTCTAATAGCTGCGCACGCAATTATGACAATTGGTGTACTCCGGGAGTCTGCTCCTGAAACGCGGGTTTCAATAACTGATGAAATCGTCGCGACGTTAACAAAAAAAGGTCATCAGGTTTTAGTTGAAAAAGGTGCTGGAGAAAATGCATTTTGTGCCGATGCTGCTTATGAAGCGGCTGGTGCTAAAGTGGCCGATCGCTCCAGTGTTATCTCAGAAGCTAACATTATTTTGAGCATGCACTCTTTTTCAATCCAAGCTGAAAGTGCTCTTAAAGATAAAATTCTTATTGGTGCGTACCAGCCACTTTATAGAAAGGATTGGGTACAACAAGCAGCCGCTTGCGGAGTAACTTGTTTTTCTTTGGATATGTTGCCCCGTACTACGCGTGCACAGTCAATGGATATATTAAGTTCCCAGGCAAATATTGCAGGCTATAAAGCAGTGCTATTGGCTGCTAATAGCTACGGTCGTTATTTTCCTATGTTTATGACGGCTGCAGGAAGTATTGCGCCAGCCAAGGTGCTCATTCTAGGTGCTGGTGTTGCTGGGTTACAAGCCATTGCCACAGCCAAGCGATTAGGGGCAGTGGTGGAAGTTTTTGATACGCGTCCTGCTGTAAAAGAGGAAGTGATGAGCTTGGGAGCAAAGTTTATTGAAGTGGAAGGGGCTGCGGATGCGAGTAAGGCTGGCGGATATGCAGTAGAGCAAAGCGAAGAGTACCAGCGTCGTCAACGTGAGCGTATAGCACAATCCGCTGCCAAAGCTGATATTATTATCACTACTGCTCAGATTCCTGGAAAACGTGCACCTCTTTTAATTACAGAGGAAATGATTGCTTCCATGCGAAACGGTTCTGTTATTGTTGATCTGGCTGCCTCTACGGGCGGCAATACTCCTTACACCAAGGATGCTGAAACGGTAGTTAAAAACGGGGTCAGTATTATCGGGGCATCTAGTTTGCCTGCCTCTCTTTCTGCCGATGCAAGCAAACTATATGGCAAAAATTTATACAATTTTCTTCAGTTACTACTGGATAAAAACAATGCGTTGGTATTGAATTGGGACGATGATTTGGTCAAAGGGTCTTGTATCACACATGAAGGTAAAATTGTTCACGAGCGTCTAGCTTAAAAAATAACCTATGCAATCTGTTTTGGAATGGATCGGTAAACATCAGGAGATTATTTACATTGTTGTACTGATGATTTTTGTAGGGATTGAGGTGATTGGTCGTGTCCCTAGTGTATTACATACTCCATTGATGAGTGGTGCAAATGCTATTCACGGTGTTGTTATTATTGGAGCAATCATCGTGATGGGGAAAGCCTCATCTGATAATTATCTGGCATTGATACTCGGTTTTGTGGCGGTTGTGGTGGGTACCTTAAATGTGGTGGGTGGTTTTGTGGTAACGGACCGAATGCTTGAGATGTTCTCTAAAAAGAAAAAACAATCCTGATTTCTAAACTTATACAAGTGGAACAGAACCTCCTTACGTTAATTTATCTGATCTCTTCTGTCACCTTTATTGTGGGGCTAAAAATGCTTTCTCATCCAGCCACTGCACGCAATGGAAATTTTGTAGCAGCATTCGGAATGACGATTGCAATTTTTGGTACTATTTTTCATTACCAAGAAGAGGGTAGGCACTTGGGTAATTATCCATGGATTTTTGGAGGTATTTTAATTGGAGCAATAGTAGGTACGCTTGCGGCGAAACGAGTTAAGATGACTGCAATGCCGGAAATGGTCAGTCTCTTTAACGGAATGGGAGGTGCTTGTGCAGCCTTGATTAGCCTTGTAGAATTTGATCATTTAAATCATACAAATGGCGCTTCGGCTGAGGCTGGTTTTTTATTGATCATTGTTTTGGGATTAATAATCGGTTCAGTTTCGTTTGCAGGCAGCATAATTGCTTGGGGAAAATTGAACGGCTCAATCAAAGATTACTCTTTTAAAGGGCAACACATCTTTAATCTGCTTTTGCTGGGTGTGATTATTGGATTGGCAGTCTATTTGATTGGCTGGATGCCCACACAGACTATTGTTATTTTTTATGTGATCTTTTTTCTTTCATTGTTGTATGGAATTTTCTTTGTGTTTCCTATTGGTGGAGCGGACATGCCTGTAGTGATTTCTTTGCTTAATTCATTTACGGGTGTTGCAGCTGCATGTGGTGGATTTCTCTATGAAAATAAGGTGATGCTTACGGGTGGTATTCTGGTAGGAGCGGCTGGTACATTGTTGACCATTCTGATGTGTAAAGCAATGAATCGTTCTTTGACAAATGTGTTGATTGGTTCATTTGGTGCCAGTGCCGTTGGCGGAGGTCAGTCTACTAGTGTACAAGGAACCCATAAAGAAATTAGTTTGAGTGATACTGCTGTGTTGATGAGCTATGCTAATAGAGTGTACATAGTTCCAGGGTACGGCTTAGCTGTTGCGCAAGCACAACATGCTTGTCATGAGCTCGAAAAATTATTAGAAAGTAAAGGGGTAGAGGTTAAGTATGCAATCCATCCCGTTGCAGGTCGTATGCCAGGCCATATGAATGTTCTTCTTGCTGAAGCCGATGTTCCTTATGATAAACTATTGGAAATGGAACAGGCAAATGAAGAATTTTCTACTACTGATGTGGTGCTAATTCTGGGAGCTAACGATGTGGTAAATCCTGCTGCAAAAACGGATCCATCTTCTCCTATATATGGCATGCCTATTTTGGATGTTGAATTAGCGAAGCATGTTATTGTAAATAAGCGAAGCATGAAGCCTGGATATGCCGGTATTGAAAATGAACTTTTCTTCCGTCCTAAGACTTCCATGTTGTTTGGCGATGCAAAGAAAGTGCTGCAAGACCTGGTTGCTGAAATAAAGAATCTTTGATTCTATTATCCTTTAGTTGTGCAATTACCAACCGCGCTACTCAATTCTTTGGAAGGTCTTCCTGGGTTTGATAGAGAGGCTTTCATTCAACGGCATCTTGAGGCCGACTCAATGACTTCGCTACGTTTAAATCCCGATAAACAACCCTCTTTGCCCTTTTCGCTTCGTAAAGTTCCTTGGGCTCTTCAAGGTTTTTATGTTGATCCACGACCTTCATTTACGTTCGATCCTTTTTTTCATGCAGGTTGCTATTATGTGCAAGAGGCTAGCAGTATGTTGCTGGAGCAGGCGTTTATTCAACATATGTCTTCTCAGCAACCCATTTGTGCATTGGATTTATGTGCGGCCCCTGGTGGAAAGACAACGCATCTTTGTTCTTTGTTGCCCAAGGGCAGTGTATTAGTGGCTAACGAAGTGATAAAGTCCAGAGTGAATCTACTTCGCGATAATTGTATAAAGTGGGGTACTACTTCTGTAGTAGTTACTCAAAATGATCCACACCATTTTCAAGAGTTAGCCTGTGTGTTTGATTGGATTACCCTAGATGCACCCTGTAGCGGAAGTGGGCTTTTTAGAAAAGATCCTTTGGCAATCTCCTCGTGGAGTGAATCACATGTTATTCATTGTGCTCAACGTCAACAGCGAATTGTTGCAGCGGCTTGGCAGGCGTTAAAGCCAGGCGGCATATTATTTTATTCAACCTGTTCCTACTCCCTGGAAGAGAATGAGAATATTGTTTCTTGGGCAATGAATCAATTAGGCGCTTCAGTTCTTCCTGTACAATTGGATAGTACGTGGGGCATTCAAGAAAGTGAAGTTGGCTATCGCTGTTGGCCTCATCAAATGCGCGGAGAAGGTTTTTATTTTTGTTGCTTGCAAAAGTCGGTTACTTCATCTCCAACCTACTCTTCAATAAGGACAGATAAGTTTTTGCCAATATCGAAAAAAGAAAATCAACGGTTAAACGAGTGGATTGATTTGGCAGACCAACATTTATTTGAAGCGGGTGGGCAATTGCATGCCTGGCCTGTTTCTCAATGGAACTTACTCACTGTATTCAAACAAAAGTTGTATATCAACTACGCTGGACTGCGAATTGGTCAGTGGATGAAAGAAAAATTTATTCCAGACCATGCCCTTGCGCTATCCAATCAATTGGCAGCAACAACATCTTCCTTTCAATTGGAAAAAGAGCAAGCTATAAATTACTTGCAACGAAAGGAGATTGCTGTATCCAATGTTAGTCGTGGATGGAATCTTGTTGCCTACAATGGCTTTGGGTTGGGATGGGCCAATGTTTTGCAAGGCCGAATCAATAACTACTACCCAAAAGAGTTTCGGATTTTGAAGGACAAAGAGTAAATTATTTTTCAAATCTAAATCCTGCTAAAAAGGCAGCGATATTCATTCTTTTTTTTCCTTCTAATTGCATCTCATCAACACAAAGCCATCCATCTTCACAAGCAATGTGCAAGTAACTTTTTTCGTCTGTTTCAAATTCGCCAGCTTTTTTTTGTGGAAGGGTTTGAATGATTGTCCCCGAAAAAATCTTGAATTGCTTTCCTTGTAACTGCGTGTAAGCGCCAGGAATGGGACTGAGGCCACGAATTAAGTTGAGTACAGTTTGTGCAGGCTGATTCCAATTGATTTGCCCCGTTTCCTTTGAGATTTTAGGCGCATGTTTAATCACATTTTCATTTGCTACTTGTGGTTGTGGAGTCAGCTGGCCATTCACATATTTTTCTATGGTCTCTACTAATAATATCGCTCCTAACTGCTGGAGTTTTGTATAAAGCGTACCAAAATTGTCGGAGGGCTCAATAGGCAGAGATTTTGAAAGTAAAATATCTCCGGTATCAATTTCTTGTTTGAGTAAAAATGTAGTTACGCCAGTAGTTTCCTCTCCATTAATCAATGCCCAATTGATGGGGGCTGCTCCTCTGTATTGTGGGAGCAAAGAGCCGTGAAGATTGATGGTGCCCAATCGAGGACGATTCCAGACTATTTCTGGTAACATTCGAAAGGCAACTACTATTTGTAAATCCGCCTTCCACCGGTCAAGCTGTTCTAAAAAAGTGGGATCTTTTAATTTAACGGGCTGTAAAATAGGAAGATGGTTAGCAAGTGCAAATTTCTTTACTGCACTTTCTTGTAATTGTAATCCTCTTCCGGCTGGTTTATCGGGTGATGTAACCACCCCAACAATTGTAAAACCTGCTTCTAACAGTGCGCGCAAACTCGCGACTGCAAAATCAGGTGTCCCCATAAATACAATACGGGTTGATTTTTTTTGGTCTGACATGAATGCGAAAGTACAAAATGTCCTTTCCGCTACTCAAAATCTGGGTAGAGTAAATAGCGTTTTCTAATTTCTTTGAAGCGTGTTAATGCTGGCTCCCATGATTTACGAATTTCTGCCTCCGTTTTTCCTGCTTTAATTTGTTTGGCGAGTTCACTGTTGCCCGCAAGTTTATTAAAGAAGGATTTAGAGGGATCACCTGTTTTTGGAATCAGAAAAAAGCTATCCTTAACAGGGTAAAGTTGATAAGCCCTCAATAGCCAATTCAATTGTATTTTGTTGTTTACTTTTTGTTTCACTTCCAAAGCAGTTCCACCAAAATCCCAGCCATAGCATAGCTTTCCATAATGTTTAGAGTTTTTAGCCCCCTCGTTGGGATTAGGAGTAAAGCTGATGAGGTTTTTAGGAAGAGCTGGATGCCCAATTAACTGAAAAGGTCTCTCTGTTCCTCTGCCTTCACTAAGCGTTGTTCCTTCAAATAAACAAGTTGTGGGGTACAAATAAATTGATTGTATGGTTGCGAGATTTGGAGAGGGGCGTACCGGTAAAGTGTAACTTGATTTATGTGAGTAATTTTCGCAGGGGATCACAATTAATTTGAATTCTGATTTTTCGTCATTGATCTCCATGGGAGCCATGACAACAGGTGCACTGGCGCTCACTTGTGCAGGATCTAATGATGCAGAAGCTTCTACTGGCTCTTTCTTGCCTTCTCTTATCCATTTTTCGCCTAATAGCATTTTTGCATATTCACCTATGGTCATGCCATATACGATTGGCACGGGTTGCATCCCTACAAAAGAACGAAAGGTGGTATCTAAAACAGGTCCGTCTACGTAATGGCCATTTGGATTAGGTCGGTCTAGAACTATTAAAGGTTTGTTGAACTCAATGGCAGATTCCATGTACGTTTCTAATGATGAAATAAATGTATAGAAGCGTGTGCCTACGTCTTGAATGTCAAAAATTAAAATATCAACTTCTTCAAGATCTTTTTTTGTAGGTTTTCTTTTGGCACCATATAAAGAAATTACAGGAATACCTGTTTTTTCATCTAGGTAATCACCCACTTTCTCACCTGCATCAGCAGTTCCTCTAAATCCATGTTCTGGGCCAAAAATGACGCGTATTTTAATACTCAGATCTTGTAAGGTGTCAACAAGATGTTTTTCTCCCACCATTGAGGTTTGGTTGGCAAATATGCCGACACTTTTTCCTTTTAGTAAGGGTAGGTATTGATCTAAGCGATTAGCGCCAGGAGTGATTGTTTGGGCCTGGGATGCTTTTTTTACAACCGGTTGTTGTCCGTTTGCAAATCCAAATACTGCGATTAATAATGCCAATAAGTAAGACTTATACATTCTGTAAAGTTTGAGAGTTGAAAATACAAAAAAGAGGTGGTAAAAAATAAGTAATAGGGCCGCTCAATTACAGTAACTTGCGGGTAAATTTTATAAAATGGCTGTAGTAAAATCAGGTGATAGTGTAAAAGTGCATTATCATGGCAAGTTGACGAACGGAGAAACATTTGACTCTTCTACCGGAAGAGAACCTTTGCAATTTAAAGTTGGAACTGGTGCAGTGATTAAGGGATTTGACGACGGTGTTACCGGAATGTCTGTTGGTGAGAAAAAGACAATTCATATTCCATTTATGGAAGCCTATGGACCACATAGTCCAGAAATGGTTATTGATATGCCAAAAGAAAGATTTCCTGCAGACATGGAAATCTCTATTGGAATGCCGCTTCACATGAGTGATGGGCAGGGTAGAACATATCAAGTAACTATTACAGAAATTAAGGAGACCTCTGTTTTGCTAGATGCAAATCATCCATTAGCAGGAAAAGATTTAGTATTTGATTTAGAGTTGGTTGAAATAGAAGGAGGTAGTTCGTTGATCATTACACCTTAATCTGGGAGGAAATGGATTTACTCTTGCAGCAGTATACTTACACTGTGCGTGATCGATTTATGCGATATGTGCAGATTGATACGCAAAGTGATCCTCACAGCAATAGTTTCCCAAGCACAGAAAAGCAAAAGGATCTCTCTTTGTTATTGGTGAACGAGTTGAAGCAAATGGGTGTCTCTGATGCCCATTTGGATGAGTGGGGATATGTAATGGCCACCATTCCCGCAACAATACCTGAAAACGTTTCTGTCATTTGTTTTTGTGCGCATGTTGATACCGCTCCAGATTGTACCGGCACCGGCGTAAAGCCGATTTTACATCCTAATTACCAAGGACAGGATATTATACTTCCAGATGATTCAACCCAGATTATTAGTCCTGCAAAATATCCCTATCTCCAGCAAAAAATTGGGGATGATATAATCACTGCATCTGGCACCACATTGTTAGGTGCTGATGATAAAGCAGGTGTTGCTATTATAATGGATCTCGCTCATTTTTTAATGACAAATCAGGATTGTAAGCATGGTCCTATCCGTTTATTGTTTACTCCGGATGAAGAAGTAGGTCGTGGTACTGAAAAGTTAGATATAAAAAAACTTGGTGCTTCATTTGGCTACACATTAGATGGGGGAGAATTAGGGAGTTTGGAGTATGAGACGTTTAGTGCAAATGCGGTATCTATTCGTTTTATGGGTGTAATTGCACACCCAGGATATGCAAAGGGAATTTTAGTAAATGCAATTAAAATTGCCTCTCACTTTGTTGAGCAACTCCCTAAACAATCATTGTCGCCAGAAACAACAGCGGGAAGAGAGGGTTTCGTACATCCAGTGCATATTAGTGGAAATGCTGATCAGTCTGTCGTAGAATTTATTATTCGCGATTTCGATACCGATGAATTAAAAGTGAAACAGGATTTTTTATTCGATTTGGCCAAGAGCGTTTGTGCTCAATTTCCAGGATCAAGTTTTGACTTTGTGGTTACCGAGCAGTATCGCAATATGAAAGAGATAGTTGATGCGCATCCGCACGTGGTAGAGTTAGCGAAACGAGCCATTGAAAAAACTGGCTTGAAGGTGAAGACCGAAAGTGTAAGGGGTGGCACTGACGGTTCCCGTCTGTCCTTTTTAGGACTTCCTTGTCCAAACCTATTTGCGGGCGAAAATGCCATTCACTCCAAACATGAATTTGTTTCTGTACAGGATATGCAGAAATCTGTCCAGACCTTAGTAAATTTGGTAACAATAGCAGCGCAACGTAGTGCTGACTTATAAATTAAACATCATGCAATTTTTTAGTTGGTTGTTCGAGCACTGGTATATACTAGTGTTACTTGCTTTCTTTTTTTCTGGTTTGTTTACAATAAACCAGGGTTACATCGGGGTTATAACAATGTTTGGAAAGTATCGTCGCATTGTGCCTCCGGGTCTGAACTTTAAAATTCCTTTTTTGGAAATTGTGTTTAAGAAAGTGTCTGTCCAAAATCGTTCTGTGGAGTTAGAGTTTCAAGCAGTTACAAATGATCAGGCAAACGTATACTTTAAGAGTATGTTACTCTATGCTGTTCAGAATGCTGAAGAGGAAACCATAAAAAAAGTGGCCTTTAAATTTATTGCAGATAAGGATCTGATGCAGGCACTAATCAGAACTATTGAAGGTAATATCCGCTCGTTTGTAGCAACTAAAAAGCAGGCAGAAGTATTAGGATTGCGTAGAGAGATTGTACAATATGTGAAAGTTGAAGTGGATCACTCATTAGAAGAGTGGGGGTATCATTTAATGGACCTGCAGATCAATGATATCACTTTTGATAAGTTGATTTTAGATTCCATGAGTAAAGTGGTTGCTTCAAATAATTTGAAAGCAGCCGCAGAAAATGAAGGTCAAGCTTTATTGATCACCAAAACCAAAGCTGCAGAGGCAGACGGTAATGCTATAAAGATTTCTGCCGAAGCAGAAAAAGAAGCAGCTCGCTTAAGAGGACAGGGGGTTGCGCTTTTTAGAAAAGAAGTTGCTATGGGTATGACAGAAGCAGCTGAAAAATTAAAATTGGCAAATCTGGATACCAATGTGATTTTATTTAGTATGTGGACAGAAGCCATCAAGAATTTTGCTGAGTACGGCAAGGGCAATGTTATTTTTCTTGATGGTAGTGCAGAGGGCATGGAGCGAACGATGAAGCAGATTCAGTCTCTCATGGTTAAGCAGGCAGGAACAATAGAAAAGGATTAAAAACGTTATTACTATACTTTTAGGACCAATTTTGTGTTATGATAGATCTTCTGCAAATCACAGACTCGATCCCTGGTAAAACCAATCCTGTTGCCGGGGATATCAATAAAGATGGCTTTTTAAGCCTATGGGAATTGCTTTCGACAGGAGGCTGGATAATGATTCCGCTCGGGGTCATGTTTTTGCTTTCTGTTTATGTTTTCATAGAGAGATACATGGCGATTAAGGCTGCAGGACGAGTGGATGAAAATTTTATGAATATCATCAAAGACCATCTTCTATCTGGTAATATTGCGGCGGCAAAGAGTTTTACGAAGAATACAAACAATCCAGTTGCTCGTATCATAGACAAAGGAATTCAGCGTATTGGAAAGCCATTGGATAGGATAGAGACTAGTATGGATAATGTCGGCGTGCTCGAAATGTATAAATTAGAAAAGAATCTTGCTGTGTTGTCTGTTATTTCCAAGGCGGCTCCCATTTTTGGTTTTGTTGGTACCCTGGTTGGACTTATGCAATTGTTTTCGGCAATCAACACCACCAATGAATTTGAGGTAGCAACTATTGCTGGTGGTATTTATACAAAGCTGGTCACTTCAATTTCTGGTCTTGCTATCGGGTTATTGTCCTATTTAGGGTACAGTTTTTTAAATACCCAAATAGACAAGGCAAGTCATCAAATGGAAGCGGCCTCTGCTGACTTTTTAGATTTATTACAAGAGCCAACTCAGCAACAAGTTTCCTAATGCGATTCAGAAAAAAGCGTAATCAAGAATCTGAAGTCTTTACCGACTCATTGAATGATATCCTATTCATTCTGCTAATGTTTTTTTTGATTGTTGCCACCCTGGCAAATCCAAATGTCATCAAAGTGGGTTTACCAAAGGGAACAAGGGATACAAAGGCGAAGCAGCAGATTATGGTTTCCATTGACAAGAATCAACATTTTTATATCGGGACTACACCTATTTCTTCATCTGGGTTTGATTCATCCCTAGCGGCAGAAATTGCTAGGTTTCGCACACAAACGGATACACCTACAGTGGTTATTAATGCGGACACAACTGCTTTTTATGGCGAGGTCTACCGTATTATGTTGCTAGCGAAAAAAGAGAAGGCAAAAGTGGTGGCAAGAATTGATTAGCTGTTCCAGGCTCGGATCATCCTTTGTTTCCCTTGCATATCTTGTTTTACTTCTCCCTGTAGGCCATTTTCTTTTAGTAGTGTTATTAACTCTTCTGCATAGAGGGGATTTATTTCAAAAAATAGTTGTCCCGACTTGCTTCGCTTTTGTAAAAACAAGGCAGTGATTTTTCTATAGTAGGCCAAGGGATCATGGGTGGGGGCAAACAGTGCCAGGGAGGGTTCGTGGTAACGCACTTGGTTAGCTAGTTGATTGATTTCTTTTTCAGTGATATAGGGCGGATTGCTGATTATAAAATCAAATTCAGGCAAGCTTTTCCATTTTGATTCATCAAACAAATCCATGTGCAAAAACTCAATGGCAGTTCCCAATTGTTTTGCATTATTACGAGCCTGTTCAATTGCTTCTTGACTTTTTTCCATAGCCCACACCGAAGCGGCTCTCATTCTTCTTTTTAAAGCGATTGCAATACACCCACTTCCTGTCCCAATATCTAATAAACTTAAATCTTGCACAGGAAAAGAGCAATGGCTAATGACCCATTCAACTAGTTCCTCAGTCTCGGGTCTAGGTATTAACACGCCCGGTCCTACTTCAAATCGTAAGTTGCAAAACCAGGCTTCGCCCAAAATATATTGGAGTGGCTCTTCTTTTTTTAATCTATTGATTTGTTGCGTCAGCGTTTCTATACCTTTTTCAGTAAGGTTCAATCGTTGAATTTTAATCCAATCCTTCGGTTCAGATTTTAATTGGAAAAGCAATAACTCTTTGGCAATCGCTGCGCATTCTTCCTGATCATATTGGTCAGCTATTTCTTGTAAGATCCATTTTGCCGCCTCTTGAACTGTCATGCTGCAAACTTACAATGCTCAACAGCAAAACAGCCGTTTCTATTTGCTAGATTTGTTTCGCATGCAAGGGTATAGTTATAAAACTATTGTAAAAACGGGCAAAGGTGAATTTTCCGATCGGGGTAGTCGGTTTATTGGTTATGCCTTTGAAGTGACAAGTCGAGCTGTATTTAAGGAGCGCTACCAGTCCATTGTTGATTTACATCCTAAGGCGTCTCATTTTTGTTTTGCCTTTCGGGTCGGGCATGAAGGCCAGGACTGGAGGTGTTCGGATAACGGTGAGCCCTCTGGCACTGCTGGAAGACCGATTTTGGGGCAATTAGATAGTTTCGAGTTGGTTAATGCCGCAGTAGTTGTTGTGCGTTATTTTGGAGGAACTTTGTTGGGCGTACCCGGTTTGATCAATGCGTATCGATCAGCAGCTCAATTGGCATTGCAGCATGCGGATATCGTGGAAAAACCAAAGCTCAAAATGCTGCAACTTGAATTTGATTACACCTTGGAACATGAAATATATCGCCTGGTAAAACAGTTTTCATTGTCTATCGAAAAATCTGAAAAGGGACTTTTCTCGCAACTTACAGTGGGAGTCCCACTTCTGCAATTTGTGGAGGCGAATGCTGCTTTTTCTGCAGTGAATGGGCTCACTTATCAAGAAGTTGTAGCCAATAAGGATAGCGAATCAACTTAGTTTTTGAACAATGGGTTTACTAATAGCTCTTTTGAACCCGCTTGATAAATGTAAAATCCTTCACCTGTTTTTACGCCTAGTTTTCCATCAGTGACCATTTTTTGAAGAAGACCAGCTGCTTTATACTTCGGATTTTTAAATCCTTCTTCTAGTACATGCATAATCGAAAGGCAAACATCAAGTCCTATAAGATCGGCTAATTGCAGAGGGCCCATTGGATGAGCCATTCCTAATTTCATGATTGTATCAATCTCTGGTACGCCCGCTACACCTTCCTCCAAACTGCAAATTGCTTCATTGATCATTGGCATCAGAATTCTGTTAGAGATAAACCCAGGAAAATCATTTACAACACAAGGTACTTTCCCTAGTTCTTTACTCATTGCCACAATTGTGTCTGCAACCGCATTACTAGTTTCGGGTCCTCTGATTATTTCTGCCAGCTTCATGATGGGAACAGGATTCATGAAGTGCATTCCAATTACTTTGTCAGGCCGACTGGTTGCTTTAGCAATAATTTGAATTGGGATGGACGACGTGTTTGTTGCTAAAATGCATTCTGCTGCAGCAAATTGATCCATTTGCTTGAAAATGGCCAGCTTGATAGTCTGGTTTTCTGTAGCCGCCTCAATGACAATCGATGAATCCCTTACTCCTTCTTGTATAGAAGTTGAAGTAGTTAAGTTGCTTAATGTTTTTTCTTTCGCATCAGAAGGTAATGTCCCTTTAGAGATAAGCCGATCTAGGTTTTTGCCAATTGTTTGAATTGCTTTTTCTAATTGTTGTTCCTGTACATCAATCAACGTGACCTGCCAACCTGTTTGTGCAAATACCTGAGCAATTCCGTTGCCCATGGTGCCAGCACCTACTACCGACATCTTTTTCATTCTAATTAATTTTTTCTTTTAAAGTCGCCTCTTTTCCAGGCTTGTATAAAATCCGCCCACGCAACTGGATTTAGAATGTTGATGGGAGGCGTCTGCCCCTGATAGACTGCTCTGTTTGCAATTTTATTCATTTGCATTCGTGTGGCTTCACCTCCGTCACCAGGAATGGTTTGTAATAACAACCTGCGTGACGCTGCGTTCGTATTTTTTCGAGCTATTTCGTATTGGTCGTCTGGTATGGAAACATTTGCAAAGTCTCTTGCAAATTGCTCAGGAGTGGGACGGGGCTTGAGTACGGTAGCTGGTAAATAGACAGTGTCTGCAACCATTAATTGTACAATGCCATATTGGTTTCCCACCAAGTCGCGAGGAATTTTGACTTTCTTAGCCAGGTAACTGACATGCGTGAATTCTACTTCGTCTCCTTTTAAAACAACAATTGAGAATACTCCCTGATTGTTAGAAAGCGTTCCTCGATTTTGCCCTTTAACCATGATGCTTACAGCCGGTATACCTACCAAGCTATCCGCTGTCATCACTACACCGTATAATTGCACCACTGAATCCCTTGTTGACTCAAATTGTGCATGGGCAAGCAGGGGGCTAAGTAGAAGGGTTAAACAGCTATATCGTAATAATTTCAGCAAGGGCCCAAAATTAGTCAGTTCCTCGTTTCCACTCAACAAAATGCTCCTCCGAATGGCTACCTTTGTGAAGAATTTATCAAGTTGTTATGACAGTAGAGAAGATTCTGGATGCGCTTCGAAACGTACAGGAACCTGATTTGGGCAAAGATCTCGTTACGCTCAATATGGTGCAGGATATTGTGATAGATGGAAATAATGTCTCCTTCACATTGGTATTGACTACGCCGGCCTGTCCCATGAAGGACATGATGCGTACAGCCTGCGAAAATGCGATCAAGCTTTTGGTGAACAAGGCAGCTTTAGTGACGGTAAATTTTACCGCGCAAACTACCTCAAAGCGAGTTGATACAGGGGCTGTACTTCCTCAAGTGAAAAATATTATTGCTGTTTTTAGTGGAAAGGGGGGTGTTGGTAAATCCACCATCGCGGCAAACCTAGCGTTGGCACTTTCGCAAGGTGGAGCCAAAGTGGGGTTAATGGATGCTGACATATATGGCCCCAGCGTTCCCATCATGTTTGGTGTTCGTGGTGAAAGGCCTATGATGAAAGAGGTGAATGGGAAAGGAATGATTGTTCCCCTAGAACGTTTTGGCATTAAGCTAATGAGTATTGGTCTTTTGGTGGATGAAAAAAACGCAGTAGTGTGGAGAGGCCCCATGGCGAGCAGTGCTGTAAAGCAGTTTGTCACAGATGTTCATTGGGAAAATTTGGATTACTTAGTTATTGATATGCCTCCTGGAACGGGTGATATTCATCTTACTTTACTGCAAACCGTACCAGTAACAGGCGCCGTAATCGTAACTACTCCGCAAGATGTAGCATTGGCTGATGCAAAAAAAGGAATCGCTATGTTTGGTCAGGCGCAATTAAATGTACCCTTGATTGGGCTGGTGGAGAATATGAGTTATTTCACTCCTGCTGAATTGCCAAATAATCGATATTATATATTCGGAAAACAAGGAGGACGCCGTCTCGCTGATGAATATGATATACCCTTTTTGGGGGAAATACCGTTGGTGCAATCCATTCGGGAAGGCGGTGATCAGGGTATACCTGCGATGATGAATGATGAACCTATCACTAAAAAAGCATTTGAATTATTTGCTGGTGGAGTGGTGCGAAGTATTGCGATGCGTAATGCGGATATCACCTCCGAAAAGATTGCAGCAACCATGTAAAGGTTTTTTAAAAAGTTAAGACATGACCCGCGAAAACCTTATTCAATTAATCAGACAGCGTAATTCATATTTGTGCGTGGGTCTAGATACGGACATTGAACTTCTTCCTCCTCATTTACTAAAGAGGAGTGATCCTGTTTTTGAATTTAATAAGGCTATCATTGACGCAACCAGAGCCTATTGTGTTGCCTACAAAATCAACACGGCTTTTTATGAAGCCATGGGTGCCGCCGGTTGGTCCATAATGGAAAAAACGGTCGCCTACATCGGAAAAGAACATTTTTTAATTGCTGATGCAAAAAGAGGAGACATTGGAAATACTTCTCGTCAATATGCGCGCGCATTTTTTGATACACTCCCTTTTGATGCCATCACGGTAGCTCCATACATGGGAAAAGATAGTGTTGCACCTTTTTTAGAATTTCCAAACAAGTGGACCATTGTGTTGGGGCTAACATCTAACCCTGGTGCGGCTGATTTTGAAATGGTATCAACTTCGGATGGTCTTTTGTATGAGCAGGTGTTGAAAAAGGTTTCAAGCTGGGGGAACCCCGATAATTTGATGTTTGTTGTAGGGGCTACACAGGCCGACTCTTTTACACATATCCGCTCAATTTGCCCTTCACACTTTTTTTTAGTACCCGGGGTGGGCGCACAAGGGGGGAGCTTGAAGGAAATTTCTTTAAAGGCAATGAATGATGATATTGGGATTTTAGTAAATGTTAGTAGAGCCATTATCTATGCGTCTTCGAACGAAGATTTTGCGCAGGCCGCTGCTGATGCTGCAAAGGCCTATCAACAAGAAATGTCTCACTATCTATAACAAAAAATAATTTTTTGGTATTACTAATTTTGCAACGCATAAACTTAACCGATGGCTGCACGTACTGATTTATTTCAACATCCAGATTATTTTGCTCTCGATGAGTTGCTCACTGAAGAACATAAATTAGTTCGTGATGCGGTTCGCGAGTATGTAAAAAAAGAGATCTCCCCCATCATTGAGGACTTCGCCCAGCGAGCTGAATTTCCGCAACAAATTGTACGGCAACTTGGAGAGCTAGGCTGTTTTGGTCCAACTGTTCCACAAGAATATGGAGGAGGCGGTTTAGATTATATCTCCTATGGTTTAATGATGCAAGAATTAGAAAGAGGGGATAGTGGCGTACGATCAACCGCGTCAGTACAAGGTTCATTAGTAATGTTCCCCATCCAAGCCTACGGCAGTGAAGAGCAAAAGAGAAATTATCTGCCAAAATTGGCAAGCGGTGAGTGGTTGGGCTGTTTTGGTTTAACAGAGCCCAATCATGGTAGTGATCCTTCAAGTATGCTTACTAATTTTTCAGATGCAGGTGATCATGTGATTTTGAATGGAGCTAAAATGTGGATCAGTAACGCACCATTTGCACAAGTTGCAGTGGTGTGGGCTAAAGATCCAAAAGGGGAGGTGCACGGCCTTATAGTAGAAAGGGGAATGGAAGGGTTTACCACTCCTACAACCCATGGTAAATGGAGTTTGCGCGCCTCAGCAACTGGGGAGTTGGTATTTGACAATGTGAAAGTTCCCAAGAAAAATATACTCCCAGGAGTAAAAGGCCTGAAGGGACCTCTAAGTTGTTTAACTAAGGCACGCTTTGGAATTGCATGGGGTGCAATTGGCGCGGCAATGGATTGTTATGATACTGCACTGCGTTATGCAAAAGAACGAGAGCAATTTGGTAAGCCAATTGCAGCATTTCAATTACAGCAAAAGAAATTGGCTGAGATGCTAACTGAGATTACAAAAGCACAACTTTTAAATTGGCGGTTGGGAGTTTTAATGAATGAAGGTAAAGTAACGCCACAGCAAGTTAGTATGGCCAAGCGTAATGCATGTGAGGTAGCAACACAGATTTGCAGAGATGCGAGACAGGTGTTAGGAGGAATGGGTATTACCGGAGAGTATCCTGTTATGCGTCATATGATGAATCTGGAAAGCGTAATAACTTATGAGGGCACACATGATATTCATTTGCTGATTACAGGAATGGACATAACCGGCCTGAATGCTTTTAAATAGATTGATTTGCGACTTTTTCTAATTGGGTTTATGGGAGCAGGAAAATCCCAAGTTGGGAAAGAGCTTGCTCATTCGCTTAATTACCCCTTTATAGACTTGGATAGAAGTATTGAAGCAGTTGTAGGCAGTTCAATTGTCTCCTATTTTTCCAATCATGGAGAAAATGCATTTAGGATCATTGAGAAAAAGCTACTCTCAGAGATTGTCAACAATCAAGATAAGTTTGTTATGGCCTGTGGTGGAGGTACACCTTGCTTTGATGATACGATTCAATTTATGAAGGAAAAGGGAAAAGTAATTTGGTTGAATCCTGCCCCTTCGATTTTATGCAAGCGATTGGTTGCGGGAAAGCAAGAGCGGCCATTGATTGCAAGTTTGAACGAAGAGCAACTTGCAGATTACATTTCAGAAAAACTGAAAGAAAGACATCCGTATTATGCAAAAGCAGATGTTGTATTTAACGAAGAGCAAGCTAATCTGCCTTTTATCTTAAATTGGTTAAGTCATGGAAAAAACTAATCTATTTCTTGGTTCAATTTTGGCTGGCATGGCAGTTGCGGCTGGAGCATTCGGGGCGCATGGACTTCAACGTATCAGCACTAATGCCCAGTTGATTCAAACCTACCAAACGGCTGTACAGTATCATTTTTGGCATGCCATCGCTTTACTTTTATGCGGCGCACTTGCCATATATGGCGAACGTAAAATGAATTACTGGGCACGTCAATCTTTTCTAGCTGGTTTGATTTGTTTTTCAGGCTCATTATATTATTTGACTTACCTGCGAATAAATGAGTTGCCAGTGGCAAAATGGGTTGTTTTGGTAACACCAGTGGGTGGGTTGTTTTTTATAAGCGGTTGGGTTTTGCTTGCCTTTTCTTTTGCTAAGCTTAAACCTTCAAACTAATTATCTTTGTTAGGATGGCGAACCGATTAAAATCAGGTGCTTCTAAAAAGGAAAAAGAAAAAGATCCCGAACTGCGTGATTTTAAAAAAGAAACCGAAGCGCAGGTAGATGTCGTAGGCTTATTAAAAGATGAGCGTACCTGGAAAATCGTGGGGATCAGTTTTGTCATTTTATCCCTTTTTCTTTTTATTTCTTTTGCTTCTTATTTATTTACTTGGAGAGATGATCAAGCACTTGCCCAGCAAGGATTTTCTGGCTTGTTGGACAACGAAAATCCTGCCCTTAATTGGCTGGGAAGATTAGGAGCAATCGTCTCACATTTTTTCTTTTATAAAGCCTTTGGTGTAGCCTCCTTTTTAGTGTGCACTTTCTTTTTTGTTGTTGGAGTTAATTTACTTTTTAGACAACGTGTATTTTCCATTTGGCGGAATTTAAAATATGTAACTATTGGTATAACTGTTTTGTCAGTATCACTTTCTTACATTTTCCGCTCCAGCGAATTTTCATTTGGAGGTGGGGTTGGCAATCTGATTAAAACAGAAATGGAGGGCATATTTGGGGTAGTAGGCACGGGTGCAGTATTGTTCTTAGTGGCTGCCGCCTATTTAATTTGGCAATTCAATCCGAGTTTTAAACTGCCTGTAAAAAAAGATATTCAACCTTTAGAAGATAGCGCTGAATTAGATACCACCGACGAGGTTGAAAAAAATGAAGAAGAGGAGACTGATACCTCTACTTCATTCGCACCTTTAGTGGCAGGTCAAACGCTAAATGAACTTTATGCCTCTGGCGGCCGGCCCAATAGTCTAAAAGAGGATACTCCAATGACCGCTCCTGCTCAAGAAGAAGCACAGCCGGAACTATTACTTACAGAAAAGGAGGATTTGGTCACAGAACCTATAGCAGACGTGGCTCCCGTTGTGCCTATTGAGCTTATGCCTGTAATAGAGGAAATAGAGCCTGTTTCGCTTGAGCCGGTAGTAGAGTTACCTCTAGAGGAAACTATAATTGAGAATACAGATGAAGAAGAAGCGGAAGGTGATTTAGAATTAGAAATTAAAACAGTAACTGATGAAATTGAGGAGCCAGTTGCTGAAGTGTTAGAAAATCTCCCTCCTTACGAGCCTACGCTTGATTTGAGTAATTATAAATATCCTTCCTTGCAATTGCTGGAGCAGCACGGCTCAGAAAAAATTATCCATGATAGTAGCGAGCTGGAGAGTAATAAAACGCAGATCATTAACACGCTTCGTAATTACTCAATAGAAATCCAAAAAATTAGCGCAACAGTTGGTCCAACCGTAACACTGTATGAAATTGTGCCAGCCCCCGGTGTTCGTATTTCTCGCATTAAAAATCTTGAAGATGATATTGCGTTGAGTTTGGCAGCGCTTGGCATTCGTATCATTGCTCCAATCCCCGGCAAGGGTACCATAGGTATTGAAGTGCCTAATCTGAAGAAAACGATTGTAAGCATGAAGAGCTTACTATCTTCTGAAAAGTTTCAGCACAATAACTATAGTTTGCCAATAGCCATTGGTAAGCGTATTGATAACGAGAATTATATTGTTGATTTGGCATCCATGCCACACCTATTAATGGCGGGTGCAACGGGTCAGGGTAAATCAGTGGGTCTCAATGCAATTCTTGTTTCCTTATTGTATAAAAAACATCCTTCTCAACTCAAGTTTGTTTTGATTGATCCTAAAAAAGTTGAGTTAAGTATCTATCGCCACATTGAAAAACACTTTCTAGCAAAATTGCCAGGAGAAGAGGACGCTATTATCACCGATACAAAAAAGGTGATTTATACACTCAATGCATTATGTATTGAGATGGATAATCGTTACGACTTGCTAAAAGAAGCAGGAGCTCGAAATATAAAAGAGTACAATGAGAAATTTGTAAAGCGAAAGCTGAATCCGCAAAAAGGGCACACCTATCTTCCATTTATTGTATTAGTGGTGGATGAATTTGCCGATTTGATTATGACTGCAGGCAAGGAGGTGGAGATGCCGATTGCTCGATTAGCTCAACTTGCACGTGCTATTGGTATACATCTTATTATTGCCACCCAGCGTCCTTCTGTTAATATCATTACAGGTACTATCAAGGCTAACTTCCCCGCGCGTATTGCATTTAAAGTGTCTTCTAAAATTGATTCTCGGACCATTTTGGATACCGGCGGAGCTGAACAATTGATTGGTAAGGGTGATATGTTAATTTCTCATAATGGAGAACTGACACGACTACAATGTGCATTTGTTGATACACCAGAGGTGGAGCAGGTAGTAGACTTTATTAGTGAACAACAGGGCTACCCACAGGCCTTTTTATTGCCTGAGTATATTGATGAAAAAGAGGCGGAGGCTAGGGGAGAAGTTGATCTTTCTGAACGCGATTCTTTATTTGACGATGCTGCACGGATGATTGTTTTACAGCAAATTGGTTCAACTTCATTGTTGCAGCGTAGAATGAAATTAGGTTACAATCGTGCGGGCCGTTTGATGGACCAGCTCGAAATTGCTGGAATTGTAGGGCCTAGCCAGGGAAGTAAGCCACGTGATGTATTAGTTAAAACGGAGGCTGACCTGCAACGACTTTTGGAGAACATGGGCTGATTTCAATTATCTTTGCACCGCTGCTGCATTCGCAGGGCCAACCCGCATGAAAAAACTTACTTTTTTAGCACTTGGACTTGTCCTTTTGGCTGGTTCTGTAATTGCTCAAACTAAGCCTACTAAAAACGATCCTGAAGCAAAAAAAATACTTGATGCAGTCAGTACTCGTTTCAAATCCTTTACAACCGTTCAAGCCACATTTACTTATAAAGTTGAAAACGCTGCTGGAAAAGTTCTTTCTACCAAAACCGGCACGATTCTGATGAAGGGAACTCGATATAAGTTGAGCTTTGGAGGACAAGAGATATTTTGTAACGGAACAACCGTTTGGAACTTGGATAAAGCTGCTAATGAGGTAACGATTAATACACTTGATGCTTCAAGCGGCATGATCACTCCCCAAAAGCTTTTTTCAAATTTTTATGACAAGGATTTCTTGTATGTATTAAATGGCGAAAAGAAAGTTGGGGCCAAGTTGGTACAAGAAATTCAATTGACTCCTCTTGACAAGAGCAAGAATTTTCATACTGTTTTTGTACTCGTAGACAAGAATGCAAAAACGATGTATAGCACTAAGGTTTTAGAAAATGCCGGCAACCGATATTCCTATACTGTAGGCACGCTTAAAACAAATATTCCTGCCGCTGATGCCCTATTTGTATTTGATAAGGCAAAATTCCCGGGAGTTACAGTCGAAGACCTCCGTTAAATTGTAATTGCCTTTCTTATTTTAATTAATTGTACTAAGAGCGGTTCTAATTGATCCAGTGGAAGCATATTAGCTCCATCACTTTTTGCATTGGCCGGATCCGGATGCGTTTCAATGAAAAGTCCATCTGCACCCGTTGCAATTGCTGCTTTTGCCAGCGTACCTATTAGTTGGGGATTTCCTCCTGTTACCCCGCTTGTTTGATTGGGCTGTTGCAGTGAGTGAGTTACATCCATGACAACGGGAGTTCCAATTTCTTTCATCCAGGGAATATTTCTAAAGTCGACAACTAGGTCCTGGTAGCCGAAAGTTGTTCCTCTTTCCGTTAGCAAAACTTTTTCGTTGCCTGCTAATTTTATTTTTTCAGCTGCAAACGCCATAGAGGGGCCGCTTAGAAATTGTCCCTTTTTAACATTGATGATTTTACCTGTTTTCGCAGCAGCAATTAAAAGATCTGTTTGACGACAAAGAAAGGCAGGTATTTGTAAAATATCCACGTAGGGAGCTGCTTTGTCCGCTTCCTCGGCAGTATGTATATCGCTTACTACCGGAATATTTAGCGATGACTTTATTTTTTTTAATATCTCTAAAGCTTCCTGGTCTCCAATTCCTGTGAAAGAGGTGGCGCTGGTTCTGTTTGCTTTTTTGTAAGAGGCCTTAAAAACATAGGGGATGCCCAATTTTTGACATACCCCGGCAATATGTTTTGCAATTTCCATTGCACCGGATTCAGACTCAACCACGCAGGGTCCAGCCAATAAAAAAAAGGAATTAGGGTCGTAAGACTGCGGTTGAAAAAGGGATTGAAGAAACGGTTTCATGATGCAAAAGTAATGCTAAGTTTGTCTATAAAACCTTGCTATGCGAAATGAGAAAATATTAGTGATTGGCGCCTCTGGACAAATTGGGGTTGAGCTAACACTAGCGCTACGAAAAATATATGGGGAAGGGCAGGTTATTGCCACTGATTTACGAGAGCAGAATCCTTTGCTTGCAGGAACAGGGCCTTATGTATCGTTGGATGTCATGAATAAAGAGATGTTACATGTGCAAGTAATTCGGCAAAATATAACACAGATCTATTTGTTGGCAGCCATACTTTCTGCGACGGGCGAAAAGAATCCTTCTCTTGCCTGGAATTTGAATATGCAAGGATTGTTGAATGTATTAGATATTGCCCGTGAAGAAAAGCTAAATAAGGTCTTTTGGCCTTCCTCCATTGCAGTATTTGGCCCAAGTTCTCCTCGGCAACATTGTCCTCAACAAACAATTATTGAGCCTACAACCGTGTATGGAATCAGTAAGTACGCGGGTGAATTTTGGTGTCATTATTTTTGGCAACGATATGGTGTAGATGTTCGTAGCGTACGCTATCCAGGTTTGATTTCTTATAAATCTGAGCCAGGAGGAGGTACAACTGACTATGCAGTTGATATCTATCACCAAGCACTTCAGAAGAACCAGTATACCTGTTTTCTAAAAGAGGATACTTATTTACCCATGATGTATATGCCCGATGCGATTCGTGCAACTATTGAATTAATGGAGGCTCCTCAAAAATCTGTAAGCATCAGAACTTCCTATAATCTTTCGGCCATGAGTTTTTCACCGCAAGAGGTTGCCGCTTCAATTCGCACACATCTTCCTGATTTTTCAATTTCTTATTCTCCTGATTATCGTCAACAAATTGCAGATAGCTGGCCACAAAGTATTGATGATTCAGTGGCGCGTAGTGATTGGGGCTGGAAGGAGGAGTATGATTTAACGGCAATGACTGCTGATATGTTAAAGAATCTTCGAAAATAATCTAGGATAGGTTCGGTCGATTAATATTCAATTATGGTTCGTTGTTTTCTTATAGCTGTTGTTCTCCTTTTGACCCAGCCTTCCTTTGGGCAGGTTTTTGGTGGACATCGGAGTAAACAAAAATGGAAGCAACTCAGAACAGATACTGTTCAATTAATTTATGCACCTGGATTAGATAGCCAGGCGCAACGTGCAGCACAATTAATTCACGCGCTTGTTAAGCAACGACCTATTGTGCTTGATCATAAAATAAAATCCATCCCTATTTTATTGCAACATCGCTCCGTACTTTCAAATGGCTATGTTCAATTAGGCCCCTATCGGAGTGAGTGGATGTTACAGCCTGATCTCGATAATTTTTCAAATGGGTCTGTAGGTTGGACCGACCAATTGGCGTTGCATGAATATCGTCATGTTGAGCAGCTACAAAGTATGAAAAAGGGGCTAAGCAAGTTGGCGCTCCAGTTATTTGGTGAGCAAGCTTTTGACCTGGCTATTAATGCGGCTGTTCCCAACTGGTTCTTTGAGGGTGATGCGGTTTGGCAGGAAACAGCACTGAGTATACAAGGGAGAGGACGCTTACCGCGCTTTATGAATAGTTTCCCTTTGCTGTGGAAAGCAAATAAAAAGTATACCTGGATGAAAATTCGAAATGGTTCATTTAAAGATTGGATTCCTTCTCATTATGAACTGGGGTATCTTTTAAGTAATTATGGACATTTTAAATATGGCGACCAATTTTGGAGTAAGGTTGTTTCCGATGCTGCTTCTTACCGCTCCCTTCTTTATCCATTTCAGGGTGCTGTAAAAAAGTATACCGGACTCTCGTATCAAAGCTTTGTTAGTAAGGCGCTAGATTTTTATCGTCTACAAAACAATGTAGAAGCTAATTCGCCCGGTCAATTTCTGCTAAAGCCCCCACACAAGTATGTTGATAATCGACAGTTTCCCTATGGTGTGAATGGGGATTCAATTTTATACTTACGAACATCCTATCGACATCGTCCGGGATTTTATTTGTTCGATGGAAAAAAAGAACAACGTCTACGAACACAGGATATAGCACTGGATGCGCAATTCAGCTACCGCAATGGTAAAATTGTTTATGCAGCCTATGAGAGGGATCCACGCAGGGGCTGGATTAGCTATAGTTCGTTGCGAATCTTGGATGTAAACTCCAAAACTCAGTTTGACCTTACTCATCATACGCGCTATTTCACACCAGACATTTCTGCTTCTGGAAAAGTGGTTGCTGTTTTTGTATCAGACACAGGTAAAACGGCTCTTGATTGGTTGGAGGTTCCAACTGGAAAAGTTGTTTCTAGGTATTCATCTCCGGCCGGATATTTTTTAACGGATCCCAAATTTATCGATGATCAAAATGTAGTTGTGGCAGCTCGACGACCAGATGGACAAATGGCTTTGCTATTAATTCAAGAGGAAAAAGAAGTTCAGTTGACTCCATTTTCGTCATACAGTCTGGGTTATTTGCAGTTTCATAATGGCTTCGTTTTTTTTACTGCAGGATTTGCAGGAAATGACGATATCTATGCGTACTCCTTGGAAAAAAAATTGGTTTACCAATTGATAAAAGGTGGATTTGGAAAATATCACGTGAATGTTAATAGCAATAGGTTGTTTTGGTCTGAGCAAGGCGCAGAGGGGTATCAATTGAAAACAGTGCAGCTTGACTCTCTTAGTTGGAAGCCATTTGATCTAGCTGCTCTTGCTCAATCTACAGCTACTAGCAAAATGACAACTGTAGCTTTTGCTCAAAATGGAAACTGGATTTTGAATAATCAAACTGATCGATTGTTGAAACCACAGTCTTATTCCAAATCGACTCATCTTTTTAACTTTCATTCTTGGCGTCCCAACTATGACGATCCAATTTATAGCTTTACGGTTTATGGTGAAAATGTGTTAAACACCTTGCAAACCGAAGTAAGTTATAATTATAACGATGCAGAAAAAACCCATGGTGTGGGAGCTAGCACGACCTATGGTAGTTCATTTTTGCAATGGAATGGAGGGTTTGATTATACGTTCGATCGTCAATTCATAAGTAGGGGAGTAAGTAGAAACTGGAATCAACTAGATGCCAGGGTTGGATGGTCCATTCCATTACTGGAGACAAAGGGTCGCTATTTCCGACAATTGAATGTATCAAGTAGCTATGCGCTTCGCGCCGATTTTTATAAGGGTGCAGATCGGGATACATTTGGAGTTCGATCTCTTCACTACTTAGTGCATGGTATAAATGGTTCTTGGACTACGGCGACTGCTAAACAGCATATTTTCCCTCGACTTGGATTGAGTTATTCCGTTGTGTTTCGTCACAGTTTAACCTCTGTGGTCGGTAAACAAGTTAATGCCCAACTTAAAACCTATTTACCTGGTTTCTTGCAGAATCATCATGTGGTGGCTGGCTTGTATTGGCAGGAGAGAGATACTGTTGGGCAACTATCCTTTGGTAATCGATTTGCATATAGTAGAGGGTATGTTGGACGTTATTTTGTAAGAATGTGGAGAACAGGTATTGATTATCATTTTCCAATCTGGCATCCTGATTTTGGATTTGCAAACCTTGCTTATTTACAACGCATACGCGCTGCACTATTTTTTGACTACACCCGGGTGTATGCCCTTAATAAGATTACCAGCCTTCCACAACGAAGTGCGGGCGCTGAATTCTATTTTGATACTAAATGGTGGAACCAGCATCCCATAACAGTAGGGTTCAGAGTTTCGCGATTATTAGATCCTGATCAATTTGATCGTTATAAGGGATGGTTCATGGAATTTATTTGGCCCGTAAGTTTAACGGGGCGCTGATTTTTTTCGCTGTACTATTTTTTTATTGAACTGATATGAAAGCCAGGCTGTTCCGCTTCCTACCAGTGCCCCTGCAATAACATCACTAGGGTAATGGGCGCCTAAGTACATGCGTGAGTATCCCACCAAACCTGCAAAAGCGTAAGCTGGAGCAATTACATACCACTTTGGTGATGCAATTGTGAGGGAAGTAGCCAGTGAAAAGGCTTCAGAAGTATGTCCGGAAGGAAATGATCGACTAGAGGCTGGCGTCAAAACCGAGAAGGTTGGATCAATTTCGCCTGGTCTCCTTCTGTTGATTGTTTTTTTGAGTAGGTAAGTAAATGCCACGTTAGCTGCGAAGCTTTCTGCTAAGTAAATACCTCTGCGTTTATCTTTTTGATCCTTTGCGATGACTCCTTTGATAAAAAAAGCGGCAGGAATGGCTAATGCCAGGGGATCGGAGGCATCGGAGATAAATTGATTGAAGTGTATTCCAGCCGTTGTTCGATTTTGCTCCAGCTTTCTCAAATAATTCCATTCCAAATTGGCAGGCTGCGCAACTAAATTCAAGGTTGCGAATGAAACTAAAATGCTGCAAACAAGAACGCGTCTGATTTTCATCGCCGTATTTAACTTAAACGAGCAAGGCTTTCTTCAATAATGCGAATTTTATCCAATGCATCGTTTCTCTTTTTCTGTTCCAGGTCAATTACTTCTTTTTTTGCATTTTGTACAAAGCGCTCATTAGATAGCTTTTTCTCTACGGATTGCAAAAATCCTTGGAGGTGTTCAAGGTCTTTCAATAGCTTTTCACGTTGTCCCTCTGTTGCGAGTGTACCTTCTGTTTCTACTAAAATTTTTGTTTTTCCTACCACAACAGAAATGCCAGGTTTGCTAGTATCTAGCGTTGGAACAATAGATAGTGAAGCTGCATTTGCTTGTTTAGCAAAAATTTCTTTTATGAGTTCAAGATTGTGTGTATTAGTTGACTCGAGCTGGATAGGTATGGGGTCTTTTTGCTTGAGTTGATATTTATTACGGGTATCTCGAATTGCTGTAATCAGTTGTTTGAGTTCTTCGCCGGCTTGTAAAATTGAATTAGATTGTTCTCTAATAGGCGTGAATTGCTTGATTGTTAAATCCTCTTTTCTGTCTTTTAATAGATGGTAGATTTCCTCTGTAATAAAAGGCATGAATGGGTGCAAAAGTTGAAGTAATTCTTCAAAGAGGTCTACTGTTTTTTGATAGGTTTCGCTGTGAATCGGTTGCTCAAAACCAGGCTTGATCCATTCCAGGTACCAGCTACAAAAATCATCCCAAATAAGAGAGTAAATGGTTTTAAGTGCTTCACTTAAACGAAACTCTTTGAAGTCAATTTCGAGTGTTGCACGCACTTGTGCTAACCTGTTTTGCATCCAGTCAATCGCAAAACTAGGTTTTGCGATCGTGTCATCATTTTTGGCTCGCTCTTCAAAGCCTTTTACAAGCTTTAAGGCGTTCCATAATTTGTTATTGAAGTGTAGCCCTTGCTCATTAGAGCTTTCGTCCCACAAAAGGTCATTGCCGGCTGGCGAAGAAATAAGAATACCAAACCGTACAGCATCTGCGCCATATTTGTCTATAAGGGCGAGTAGGTCTGGAGAGTTTCCAAGGCTCTTACTCATCTTTCTTCCCTGCTTATCGCGTACGATACCTGTAAAATAAACTTCCTTGAAAGGAGCCTTCCCTTGAAACTTATAACCAGCCATGATCATGCGGGCTACCCAAAAGAAAATAATCTCTGGTGCAGTAACTAAGGTATTGGTAGGGTAGTAGTAGCTGGCAGCTTTGTTACCGGGGTTGCTTAATCCTTCAAAAACTTCAAATGGCCACAGCCAGGATGAAAACCATGTGTCCAGACAATCTTCGTCCTGTGTCAATGTATCCGGCGTTGTCCCGTATTTTTTTTGATAGCTTGCCTGAGCCGATTTCAAATCGGCGGCTACCACCATATTGCCTTTTGTGTCATACCATGCGGGGATTCTATGTCCCCACCATAATTGACGAGAGATGCACCAGTCTTTTATGTTCTCCATCCAGTGTCGATACAGATTCTTGAATTTGGCTGGATAGAATTTTATTTCCTCTTTTTCTACAGCAGAAAGCGCAGGGCCGCTTATTTTTTTCATGTCGACCCACCATTGTAGAGAAAGGCGGGGTTCTACTACTACATCTGTGCGCTCACTATATCCAACTTCACTGGTATACTCTTCTGTTTTATCAAGAAAACCTTTTTCGTCTAACTCCTGACTGATTAATTTTCGAACTTCAAATCGATCCTTTCCTATGTAGAGCTGCGCCTCCTCGCTCATGGTGCCATCGTCATTAAAAACATCTACTACTTGTAAATTGTGTTTCTGTCCTAGTTGGTAGTCGTTTTGGTCATGTGCCGGAGTTACTTTAAGCGCGCCTGTACCAAAATCCATGCTCACATACTCATCAGTTATAATCGGAATTCTTCTGTTAATCAATGGGACAAAAGCGAATTTCCCGTGCAAATTTTTATAGCGTTCATCATTGGGGTGCACACAAATAGCCGTGTCGCCCATTATTGTTTCAGGTCTTACGGTAGCGATAATAATATGCGAATTGCCCGGCTCATCAATTTTATAGCGTAGGTGGTATAACTTTTGTTTTGTTTCTTTTCGAATTACTTCTTCATCGCTCAATGCTGTTTTTGCACGAGGGTCCCAATTAATCATCCGTTTACCCCGGTAGATATATCCTTTTTCATAGAGGTCAATAAAAACATTGATGACCGTCTGGTAATAGGAGGGGTCCATGGTAAAATGCGTTCTCTCCCAATCCAGGCTACATCCCATTTTTTTTAACTGCTCCAAAATGATGCCCCCATATTTTTCTTTCCATTCCCACGCATGCGAAAGAAAGGCGTCTCTACTAAGCGAAGATTTTGCAATTCCTTTTTCGCGTAGCAATTGAACCACTTTAGCCTCTGTGGCTATGGAAGCATGGTCAGTTCCTGGAACCCAACATGCATTTTTGCCTTGCATACGGGCTCTACGGATAAGCACATCCTGTATTGTATTATTTAAGCAGTGGCCCATGTGAAGCACACCCGTCACATTGGGGGGCGGGATTACAATTGTATAGGGTTCTCTGCTATCCGGCTCTGAATGAAAATAGCCTTTTTCGTTCCAGTGTTTATACCACTTTTGTTCAGCCTGACTATGATTAAAACTTTTATTCAATTCCATGGGGTGCAAAAATACCCTGTTTTACAAGCATGACAATGAGGTAGTAAATACTCCTTGTCACAATATTTAAATGCCAGATTTTGATTTCTGTTTTGAAAAATCAATGCCAGCTCCTATCTTTGCACCCTTCTCTGGGAGCTTAGCTCAGCTGGTTTAGAGCATCTGCCTTACAAGCAGAGGGTCGGCGGTTCGATCCCGTCAGCTCCCACAGTGAAAATCAAGGGGTTACTAAAGTGACCTCTTTTTTTATTTAAAGAAACAGCTCCTTTAGTGAGTAAAGAATCTTTTAAGAAAATGTGGTAAGGGAAGTGGAACGTACTGGACTCGAACCAGTGACCCCTACTCTGTCAAAGTAGTGCTCTAAACCAACTGAGCTAACGTTCCAGAAGAATTGTAAAGGTAATTTTTATTGTTTACATACTCCATTCAATAACTTGATTTACCCACTCATTACGATAGGGAGTAGTAATTCTGATATAGTTATCTGAGTATCCTTCCATCATATCTCCCTTCTCCTGTTTTTCAAATAAAACAGGTCTTATTTTTCCTTTTTGTTCCTCTTCAAACTTCAACTGCTTTTCGTAAGAAAGCGCTCGTAATTTTTTATTTCGTACATGTCTAATAGGAACGGGTATCTCATTTTTCATGTCGGCAGCTAAAGTGTTTTCTCTCTCTGAATAGGTGAACACATGAAAATAGGATACGGGAATAGATGCAAGAAAATTGTAAGTCTCCATAAAGTCGTCATCTGTCTCTCCAGGAAAGCCTACTATGACATCTACACCAATGCATGCATCTGGAATTAGCTCCTTGATCAGTGAAATTCGTTTTCGATATAAATCACTTTTATAACGCCTCCGCATTCGACCAAGAATCTTATCGCTTCCACTTTGTAAAGGAATATGAAAGTGAGGCATAAATTGGTTGCTTTGCGCAACAAATTGTATTATTTCGTCAGTGAGTAGGTTGGGCTCGATAGAGGATATTCGATATCGAATGTTTAACTGAAGTGCATCAACAGCTTGAATGAGTTGATAAAAATCCTCGCCATTCTCGCCAAAATCTCCCAAGTTAACACCCGTGAAAATGATTTCTTTGGAGCCGGCCCTTGCGATTTCTTTTACATTCTCTAGTACGTTTTTAATTGAGTCACTTCTGCTTTTACCTCTGGCTAATGGAATCGTGCAAAAAGAGCAATTATAATCACACCCATCCTGTACTTTTAAAAACGTCCTTGTACGATGCTCAGCAGACCAGGACGCATTAAAGTTGGAAACTTCTTCAATATCACAACTACAAATCTTTGTTTCGTCTCCTTTCTTTAAGGTCTGTAAATGCGAGGAAAGGTCAAATTTTGCACCGGCTCCCAACACGAGGTCGACTCCAGGTATTGAGGCGATTTCGTTTGGTTTAAGTTGAGCATAACATCCTGTAACTACAACCAGGCTTTCTGGTGATTTTCGCTGCACTCTTCTCACTAATTGACGACATTCTTTGTCAGCGTTATCCGTTACGGAGCAAGTATTGATAACATAGATATCAGCCTTTTCTTCAAAATCTTTATGTTCATAGCCCTCTTTACAAAGTTGGCTTGCTAAGGCAGATGTTTCAGAAAAATTCAGTTTACATCCCAGGGTATGAAAAGCAATAGAAGTGGCTTTTGACATGGGGTGCAAATTTACCAATTCCTTGCCATACCGGTTCCTTACCCTAATTTTAACCTCTGTGTCTATGAAAAACCTATTTATTCCCTTTCGGTGGCTTTATGTGATATACGCTTTGCTGATTTTTATCGCAATCATGTTTGTTATACTCCCTTTTTTTGTAATTTTTTCATGGGGTGGACGATTCCATGGGGCCAATCGAATGATGCGGCTTTGTATGTTTTGGGCCGATTGCTGGATGCCGCTTGTATTCATGCAGCATAAAAACTACTATGAGACTCCGCATGACCCTAGCCGTCCAACCGTTTTTATCGCCAATCATATTTCGTACATCGATGCAGTTATTTTGGTGAAAACTATTCGGCAACATTTTCGTCCCTTGGGTAGAGCAGAGACGGCTGCTATTCCCATATTTGGTTTCATATATCGAAATGCAATTGTGACAGTTGATCGAAGTGATCCAAAAAATAGGGCTGAAAGCGTAAGTAAATTAAAAGAGTTACTACAGAGAGGAATCTCCATTTTTGTATTTCCAGAAGGTACTTTTAATATGACTCCATCTCCGCTTAAATCGTTTTATGATGGTGCTTTTAAAATTGCGATTGAAACAGGTACTCCCATTAAACCGCTTTTGTTTTTAGATGGCTACAAGTTGATGCATTACAGGCATCCATTTTCGCTATCACCGGGATTTAGCAGGTCTGTCTATCTTGAAGAGATTTCAGTTGAGGGATATACATTGGAAGATCTCCCCGTTCTAAAGCAGCGAGTCATGGATCTTATGGAAAAAAAATTGATCGAGTATCAGGCTCCTTGGATTAAAGGTTAGCTGACAGTTCCCGATAGTTTGGTAAATTAGACCTAACATGCCCGCTTCAACTAAGCAAATCGTTTTTTTTGCAGATATATTAATTCCCGCTGCTTTACCAACACTCTATACTTGGTCAATTCCTGCCAACTTAGTACATCAAGTTAAAGTAGGTTGCAGGGTTGAGGTGAATCTTGGAAAAAGGAAAAGATACGCTGGGTTGGTAAAAAAAATTTATTCATCAACGGGTCCGGCAAGAGCATTAAAGCCGATTTTACAGGTTTTAGATTCCGCGCCTATTATTTTTTCTGAGCAATTTGCATTTTGGGAGTGGATGTCAGATTATTATTTGTGCTCTCAAGGCGAGGTGATGGCGGCAGCATTACCGGCTAATTTTCGTTTAACTAGTGATACAGAATTAGTTTGGAATGAAGAGGCAAGCGATGATTTTTCTCATTTGTCTACTGATGAATATTTGGTTGCGGAGGCTTTATACTTACGAAAAAAGTTACAGATTAGCGAAGTGCAATTAGTGTTAAATAAGCAACATATTTATCCAGTGATTGAGAAACTATTATCACAAGGTCTATGTCTAATACATGAATCATTGGTAGAGCGTTTTAAGCCTCGAAAAGAAAATCATTTGACTTTTTCATCACGTTATTCAAGCGGGAAAGATTTAGAAATTTTAGTAAATAATTGGAAAGGAACCGAACGGCAGCTCAATCTGATTTTACACTTTGCATCAATCAGTAAAAATACCCCGGCGATATCTCTGAGACAGTTACTAAAGTCTTCTGGCGAAAGTGTTTCTATCGTAAAAGCGTTGGTAAATAAAGAGGTTTTTAACGTTCAGGAAAAAGCAGTTAATAGAATTGAAGAGCTGTCTCCGTTTGTTTCAATCGACTTTGATTTATCTGCTGCTCAGCGAAGCGCTTATAATAAAATTGATTCTGTATTTGAAAAAAAAGATGTCTGCCTACTTCATGGTATTACGGCTAGTGGTAAAACCAATATTTATATTGAGCTGATTGCATCGGCAATTCAAAAAGGTAAACAGGTTTTGTATTTACTGCCAGAGATTGCCTTGACTTCTCAAATAATACGTCGATTACAACACCATTTTGGAGGACATGTGGGTGTCTATCATTCTAAATTTTCTGCAAATGAAAGGGTTGAAATATGGAATCGCGTCTTGACTGGCGAATATAAAATTATCCTGGGCGCCCGATCCGCTGTCTTCTTGCCTTTTGCATCGTTAGGGTTGATTATATGCGATGAAGAGCACGAAACTTCATTTAAACAACAAGATCCTGCTCCACGTTATAATGGGCGAGATGCTGCCATATATTTAGCGACGCTATTCAAAGCAAAAGTGTTGTTAGGAAGTGCAACGCCATCACTCGAAACGTATAAACACGCGATAGATCAAAAGTATGGGCTGGTTACTTTAACAGAACGATTTGGTGCAGTGGCTGTTCCTTCGGTGGATCTAATAGACAGAAGAAATAGTGGAAATGAAAAAAAGGAAAATTTGATTTTAACCTCTCCGCTGAAAGAAGCTATTCGGCAGACGCTCGATGAAAAACGGCAGGTGATTTTATTTCAAAACCGTCGTGGGTATATACCTTATCAAGTTTGTACACAATGTGGATGGGTGCCTCGCTGTTTACATTGTGATATTTCACTTACTTATCATAAGCGAGATAAGCAACTCCTATGCCATTATTGTGGAAGTCGGTACTCCACTCAGTTTCGTTGTGGCTCCTGTGGTAAGGAAAAGTTTGCGCAGAAAAACTTTGGGACAGAGCTTGTGGAAGAGACATTAGCTGAGCTTTTTCCAACTGCCCGTGTAGCCAGAATGGATATCGATACGATACGAGGTAAAAATGCGCACGATAAATTAGTGCAAGCATTTGAGACGGGCGAAATTGATATTTTGATTGGGACGCAAATGGTAGTGAAGGGATTGGATGTTGCAAAAGTAGATGTGGTTGGTGTGTTAGATGCAGACGGGCTTTTGCAATTTGCCGATTTTAGGGTGCATGAACGAGCGTTTCAATTAATCGAGCAGGTAAGTGGACGTGCGGGACGTAGGCAAAAGAAAGGGAGAGTAGTAATACAGACGTATAATCCTCGGCAGCCTTTATTTGATTTTTTACAAAATCACGATTATGATTCTTTTTTTAAAGAGGAACTATTGCAACGTGAGACGTTCTTTTATCCTCCATTTAGTAAGTTGATTACAGTAAGCGTGCGGCACAAAGAAGAATCTGTTTCCAGGGCTGCTAGCCTTGCACTGCTGGAACTACTACGCGTTGATTACAAAAAGTACATGATGGGGCCCGCTCCCTCTATCATTTTTCGCGTTCGGAATCAATATCGAATGGAGATTCTATTCAAATTGCCCAGAAAGCCCTCTCTTCTTGCGCAATGTAAGCTAGACATAAAACTGGCTATTCTCAATTTACGGCAGCAAAAAAAGTTTTATGGGATAAATGTAATTGCTGATGTAGATCCAATTTAATTAGAATGGACTCTTTAACACATATTGTTTTAGGGGCTTGCGTAGGCGAGGTAGTTGCGGGAAAAAAATTGGGCAAAAAATCTTGGTTGGCAGGAGCCCTATTTCAAACGATACCTGATTTAGATTTTATAGCGGGTTTTTGGTTGAGCCCTGCGGAGGACTTGTTAGCGCACAGGGGATTTACGCACTCATTTTTATTTGTCATTCTTTTGTCCATTTTTTTAGCCGCACTAAGTAAAAGAGTAGGGTGGTGTGCTGGTTTGTCTAGCAGGGGCTGGTTCTTTTTTTCATTAATTGAATTACTTATCCATGTGTTAATTGATGCTATGAATGTTTATGGAACAGCATGGTTAGAGCCTTTTAGTCACACCCGTTTTGCATTTAATGTTCTTTTTGTTGCAGATCCTTTTTTTACATTACCACTTTTAATGGCATTTTCTTTCTTATTATTCGGAAAGGTGAAGGTAAAATTTCGACAGACTCTTTCAAAAATAGCCTTGGTGTTGAGTAGTCTTTATTTGCTATATGTTTTAATTTTAAAGTGGCAGGTTACTACTGTAGTGGTCCATAACTTGAACAGAGAAGTTGAGAAAAGTGAATCTTATTTTTCAACTCCAACCCCTTTTAATCCTTGGTTATGGTATGTGGTAAACAAACGGGAGGAGTCATTTCAGGTGGGTTATTATTCTGTTTTTGATCAGTCGGATTCAATTGCTCTACATACTGTTCTGCAACAAAGAAAATTATTACCGCTAGCGGCAAGTACAGAGTCGATACCACATTTAATACGATTTTCGAAGGGGTATTTTGCACTGAAACAAATAGGGGATACTGTTGTTTTTAATGATCTTAGGTTTGGCAAAATAATGGGATGGGCTAACCCTGCCTCACCATTTGTGTTTTATTATTATTTAAGTAATTCTGCTGATAATAGTGTAGTAATACAGCGAGGTCGGATGCAAGGTTGGTCAACAAAGTCAATTAGGCTTTTTATTGAACGTATTTTTTCGGGCTATGAAAAATAAAGTTGTATTTATTCTTTTTTACTTTATACTTCCATTATTTGTTTTTTCCCAAGATTTAAGATTAAAGGAAAAAGTAATCGAGTTAGCGCAGCACTATTATGATCAGGGGTTAATTAATAAGCCTTATAATATTTCTGAAATGAAACATTCATTACCGAATGATTCATCAGAATGGGCACAGTCAATTTATTTTAAAACGTCTTTACTGATTGCTGAAAATTTAATAAGGTTTGCTCCCGTTAAGCCATGGTTTACATTTGATGCGGTATCAAAGCCAATAATTGATAAAAAATTACGCGTTATTCGAGAGGACCTGGTATCGGTTCGCACTGCGTCCGATCTAGTATCTATTTTTTCAGCGCTTATTCGTCCAATGAGTAATAGCGCTAAAATAATTTATACTGAATATCAACGCCGCTTAGAATTGCCCGACCACCGTTTATCAAAGGCTACTAGCGATACGTTAAGCTGGCTAAAACAGGCATTCTCAATATATAGGTGGATTGATCAATTGGATATTCCTCGGTACCTGATTGTAGATATAGGAAGCGCTGAATTAAGGTATGTTGTAAAGGGTGTTGATTCGCTTGCGATGAGAGCAGTGGTAGGGAAGCCTTCTACGCCCACTCCTTTTTTTTCCTCATGGACCGATCAACTTGTTTTGTATCCCTATTGGCACGTTCCGTTAAGCATCGCCATTGAAGAATTTTTGCCAAAAATAAAGCGTAATCGATCATGGCTCCAGCAGCAAAATATGCAAGTTGTCGATAAGAGGGGAGTAGTTCTAAATGCTGATACTATTAATTGGAAAAGGTTGAATAGTAGCTTTTTCCCTTACACATTACGTCAGTCAACAGGATGTGATAATGCACTTGGTATTTTAAAATTGGAATTCACTTCTCCATATGGGGTATATATTCATGATACTAATAATAAATCTTCATTTTTACGCCCTTATCGATTTCTGAGTCATGGTTGTATAAGAGTAGAAGAGCCATTTCTTTTGGGCAGTTTATTGCACGAAAAAATCGATACAGCTTTGTTGCAATCATGTTTACTAGAGCAAAAGCCTTTTTATAAAGTGATTTCAGTTCCAATACCAATATTTGTCATTTATACATTAGCACATCCTTTAAAACAGGGTGCTATTATATACACGCGTGATGTGTATAATCTCTTTAAATGAGATATTCATTGCAGCGTTTAATTGATTAGTGTGGGGGTTATTAAAATCAATTGCAGTATATTTTTTCACGGTATCTTCTTGTAAAGAATACTTTAGAGTTTGATGCTTGTCATTTCATTCCTTTAATTATTCAATCATATTGCATCTATCAACGTTGAACGGATTCGAATCACAAGTAAACAATTTTTAATTATTTCAAACAATTTTCAATGAAACGTTTATTCTTTTCGTTGCTGGCGGCATTTAGTTTTGCTTTTGCCAGTGCACAACCGGCGTCAGATGCTTCTGTCATCATTTCACGCTTACAGTTGGACAATGTCATATTAATGGTGCCTCCGGCTGATTTTGTTCAGGCTCATTTTCATGATGCTATGGACTATCTGAATCCCTCAGGTCTGGTTCTTGAGGATATTTATGGTAACTCCACTACACCTTTTCTAGTATTCTCTAATCGCAATTTTAATGTAGCTATTAAGTCTGCTACCCCAACATTTGCGTATATGGGATCAGGAACAGGTAATAACGTGATGCCATGTAGTGTGCTTGAGTACAATCTTTCTAGTAATGGAACAGGGGGAACTAATGCTACCCCTTCATTATGGAACGATTTAAGTACCACGAGTGCGCCTGTTATCACAGGAGGAACATATGGTGCTGCCCGTCCATTTTCACTCAAGTTGAGAGCAAAACCAGGTTGGAGTTATACTGGTGGAGCTTATACTTTAGGCGTAATTGTTACAGCAACACAACTATAAGGTTTTTCATTTTTGGTTGCCCACTCTTTAAGGTAAGAAGTGGGCAACCTCTTTTAATGAATCAAATCACTTTTAATGGAAAGGGATCTCCTCCGCTATTCCTATTCCAGCTTCCTGCTCGTTTTAATATTGTCAGCTTTCTTCGCCTTTGGCCAACCACATTCTAATTCGTTGATTACTTTTAGTGATTCATTGACATGCCAAGAGGGTTCATATTTTTTATACAATTCGCTCAAGTTAGACAATACTAGTTCATTTACTTCAGCCGCATCGATTCAAATCGCTCCTCCCTACGGCTGGAAGATTGTAGGTAACTCAAATATTGATCTAACGTTTTCGAATCCACAGACATTGATATTCCCGATCACGTTGGTGCGTTCACGTGTGGCCTCAGCTTATTGGAATAAGGTCAGCATTAGAATCCTTGATTCCTTGCGTGGATGTATTCTTGATACATTTTTTCATATAAAAGGGCCAACTATCAATGATTTTCAGGTGTTGAGTGAAAAAACAGAATTAGAGTTGTCTGATTCAGCTTTATCGACAGCGGTTGTGATTAAAGTAAAGAATTTGGGGAGTACAGTAGGGGTTTACAGTCTTTTTGCAAAAATGGGCACCCTTCCAATTGCAAAATTAAAAGCACCTCCATTGATGCCAGGAGCAGATACTGTATTAAAAGTTCCGCTTTCTGTTTCGTATTTTACAAAAGAAGACCAGTATCGATTGCAAATTCAAGTTTCTGACTCTACTGGATTAATTAAAGCTGTACCCGTAGAAATTAATCGTCGTTATACAACGCGAAAGTATCATTCTTCTCCCTTTAGTCAATTTCCTTTATCAGTTGAAGAGGGTGTTTTTTTAGTTGAAAAAAAAGTGTATCATTTTACGGAGGCGCGTATGATGGTTGCATTAAAAGAGGGAAATCTTAGCTTGCTATATAGAACGCGTACGTTTGGGCAATTAAAAACGATTGAACGAAATACATTCTTAGTAGAACTGGAAAAAAGTAAAGTTTCAGTTGGAGTCGGGCAACTTTCTGAGACTATTCATTTTTTTGCCTTTGGTAATGGGGGGCGATTCTTATTTAGGCCAAATCCAAAAGTCGAATTAGGGTTTCGGGGGATCCTACATAGAGAAGCAGAGGTCTATACTAATAATAATTTTCAATTTACAATCAGTCATCAACATCGCGGACTGACCTACATGCACCAGCTTCATTTGAATCCTGACAGGATAAAAGGCGTTAATGGGTATTTACTTTATAATGAGTTGGTTTTGAAAAAAAAGGAGATGGCAAGCCTGCGTTTATTTTGGGGGGCAGGTTGGGAAGAGTTTAAAAATATTCGTGTATTCCATAGTGGAGATCTGGGTATGGGAGTAGGTGGTTTAGTAAATTCTAGTTTTAAAAAGTGGGAGTTCAATGGTGAAATGCGGTATTATCAAAAAAGTTATCCGGGTTTAAACAAAGGCTTTCGACTTCATCAGTATGAGTTGCGAAGAAGCAATTCAAAAAGATCTTTAGGTTTTTTTTATCTGTATAATCATAACGCTAGTCCACTTCTACTAGATACGATTTATATTTCAGATGCATTTACTTTTAATATTGAAAAAACAGGGATAAGGCTGGGGTTAAATCGATCGGTTAATAGTCACACATTTAGTGCAGGATGGTTAAAGCAAACAGGTCAAACAGCTTCACAAGTTCCCAGTTATTTCTTTGGCGAGGGATTTTTTAGCTGGCGTACAAAGTCTAAATTCAATATTCAGTTCAGTACAATTTCCGGATATGCTGCAAATAAAACAGTTGATCAAAAAGTTTGGTTGACTAATACTTCTCTAGATCTTAGAAAGGATAAGTTTGGACTCAGGGGTTTTTATGTTCAAGTTCCTTTGTTGCGTGATAGTCTCACAAAAATATTTATTCGGTATAACCGAACTATCTTGCTATCTCCCTATGTAAATCTGAATTTATTCAAAAAAATACGTACAGTCTTTAGGTATTCATTTTCAAAGTCTTTATATGATAATCGCGAAATACATGGAGTTGGTTTTTCCTTTTTCTATCGAAATGGCAAGGGCGATTGGCAGATTCAATGTAATGGCAGTATTCCGATATCTACTACTAAAATTAATAGAGTTGTGGTGGCCAGTTATCCATTTGTCTCTCTCTCTATACGAAAAGAGCTAAAACTTCCTTATTTCTTTAAGCGGAAGTTTTATAATTTAAAAGTTAATGCCTATGAAGATTTAAATGGGAACAACATGTTGGATGAAGGAGAAAGGCCAGTGCCACAACTTCGATACAAAGTCAATCAATCCAGGTTTCAAACAGATTATAATGGTAGTTTTCGGTTGCTTAATGCGGATACAGGTAATTATTCCATTACGTTGGAGCCTAGCCCTTTAGCAAATGGCTTAGTTTCTTCTTCAATCAACCAAGTCGTACATTTAGATCATTCTAAAGAGGTGTTTTTACCCTTACGAAAAGGCCATGCAATTAGTGGAAGGGTAATAATTGAACTAGATCCGTATTCAACTAGAAAATTCACTCCAGATAATATTTTGATTAATATCCTCGATAAGGAAGGAAAAAAATTTACAACTATCACAGACTCTTCGGGGCGATTTTATTTGCCGCTTCCATCAGGCAATTACAACGTTTATCTTAACAACGAAGCATTTTCTGGCATTTTGCGCCCCGTTCAATCATCATTCGAAGTTGATCTAAAGAATGAAACACTTGGAAAAGTTGAGTTTGTCTTGCGGGAGAAAAAAAGAGAAATTCGATTTCGGTCTAATTAGTGTATTTCAATTTGCAGCTGTGCAGCCTCCAACGCCAAATCTAAGCCAGCATCAATAATGGCCGTGATTATATATTTTCCTGCAGATAATTGCGTGGGTATTTCGAAGTCTATATATCTCATTTGTTCAGGGAATAATGGAAATTCTTTGGGCTCTATTTTTATCTTTTTACCATTTTCAATGGATACAATTTCTAAATAACTGGCACATTGAAGTTGAGTTTCGCCTTCGTTTTGACAGGAGATGCGATAGAGTCTATGTGAAGTGTCAAGTTGATTAAAAGATAGTAGTTTGATTTCTTTTTTTAATTCGCCAGGAGGATTTTGATAAACATGAACACCAACCCGAAATTTATTGGTGATAGTTGTAGTAACACCTATGGTGTCGGTTATCGTTTTTTCTTGTATAGTTTCTATAAACAACATACACCAATTCATTTGTTTATCTCTAGTTAAATCTGCTGGATGATTCATTGTGACCATTAATTCTTCTGTCTCTCCTGGGTTTAACTCAAAGAAGTTTTTGCTAAGTTGTATCCATGTTGCACAGGACCGTGGGTCTTTTCCTGGTTCTGTATAAACATGTGCCCCCGTGGTATCCCTCCGCCAATCTGAAACATACACGACAAATTGTTTTTTTTCATTAAGCGCATTCGTTATGCTTACTTTTTGTGCTCCGGTTTGTGAGGACTTCAATGAATATTCAAGTGTAACTGGCTTGACTGCAATTCCTATTGGTTTTTCGGGTTGTTGCGCAGAAAGGAGGTGTATCAATCCGATACTAAATAGTGCTAATGCTAGAGGCTTTTTCATTGACTTGATTTTCGGCAATCTAGTTGCAGAGAATCAGTAATTCAATGATGTTTGTCAGTGTCAAAACTGAAAACGCCCCTCTAAATTTCTTAGAGAGGCGTTTGTGCCCGAGATCGGAGTCGAACCGATACATTCTTGCGAACGGCAGATTTTGAGTCTGCTGCGTCTACCAATTCCGCCACCCGGGCGGGGGATTGCAAATGTAGGGAAAATAGAAATTTAGTGACCTATTTGCTCTAGTCTCTTTCTGAGACGATCTATATACTTTTTTTTGTAGTAGTAGTCTTTGATCCTTTCTAGTTCGCCAGGGTTTACAGAAGCTGCATTCCCGCTTTCAAGGCTGTTTTTGACTTCATTTAGTAAGCTGATTCCGATAGCGTCTAGTTGGGTACTGCATTGGTTAATTTCTTCAGGATCATTAGAGAGTAACAGTTCATTAATCTCCATCATCTCCTGTAAAAAATCAGCGGATAGAGTAGGGTTGTCTCCCTCTTTGATAGCGCCCAATTGTTGCAAAGCATATTGTAGGGTAAGTAAGGGATCTTGAAAAATCTGCCATGCCTTGTTGACGTGAGAGGTCATCTCTATGGCTTCCTGCTGTGCGTCAGTATCGTCTTGTGTGAAAAAATCTGGGTGATACTGTCTGCTCAGCAAAAGAAATTTCTTTTTTAATAGGGGCGTGTCAACTGAAAATTGAGTTGGGATCTCAAATAGATCAAAATAGTTGATGGGAGAGGACATGCGCAGACTTACATTTGCTTAACGATTGCAAAGGTATTGTTATGGCTAAGATTGGAATCATACGAGAAGAGAAAATTCCAGTAGATAATCGGGTTGCTTTGACTCCCGCGCAGTGTAAGTGGCTGTTAAAAAACTATGCCGGACTCTCCATTCTTGTACAACCATCTCCTACGCGCTGTTTTAGCGATTTGGAATATGAGCGAGCCGGGGCAGTTATAACTGAAAATTTAGAGGGGGCAAGTGTTTTATTTGGCATAAAAGAAGTGCCCATGCAATGTCTTCTTGCTGGCAAAACCTATTTGTTTTTTTCGCACACGAAAAAATTACAGCCTTATAATCAGGCCCTTTTCAGAGCAATGGTTCAAAAGAGAATCACGCTGATTGATTACGAATGCCTGGAACATGACGATGGCCAGCGTATAATTGGATTTGGCTTTTTTGCTGGCGTTGTTGGGGCTCATAATGGGCTTATGGCCTATGGGAAAAGAACTGGCTTATTTAATTTAGGTAGAGTTTATAAGTATAAGGATTTCAGGGAGTTAATTCATAGTTATTTTGAATTAAAACTTCCGCCAATTCGAATTGTTGTAACGGGTTCAGGTCGTGTGGCGCATGGGGTGATGGAAGTGCTGAATTTAATGGGTGTTCGCGAGGTTGAACCGGATGAGTATCTAGAAAAAGTCTTCAGTTACCCTGTTTATACGCAACTAAAGGGAGGGAACCTTTATCGTAACCGACACACCGGTCAATACAGCAGAGAAGAATTTCATGCTGACCATGGAGCATACACTTGCGTTTTCAAGCCCTATCTATCTAAAACAGATATTTTATTAAATGGTATTTATTGGGAAGCCGGGATGGAACGGTTATTTGATGAAAATGATGTGCGTGCGGATAGCTTTAGGATTGTAACTATTTCCGATATAACCGACGATGCGTATGGCTCCGTTCCAATTAATTTAGGAGATCAAACAATTGAAGATCCTGTTTATGGGGTAGATAGGATTTCAATCAAAAAAACATTGCCCTACCAGGACGGGTCTATAGATGTTGTTGCAGTAGGTAACCTGCCCAATGAATTACCACGCGATGCCAGTCGCTATTTTGGAGAGCAATTGATCAAATTCATTTTGGAGGATCTTTTGTTGAATGAGGGATCCGCTACTTTAAATCATGCAACAATGTTAAAGGCAGGTCAGCTTACAGCTCCTTATGCGTACATGAGAGAATATGCAGGGCTTTGAAACTACAAGGCAAGATAATAGTCAGCTAATAAATGGTAAGCCTCTTCTGAATAACCCTTATTATTTCCCTGTACAATCAATTGTATTTGGTCGGTAATCCTTGAGGAAAAATTAGTTGATTTGCAACCCCTGTAAAACACTCTGCTAATTGGTTTTTTTGCTGTGGATCGTAGGTGGCAACTAGCTTGTATGCTTAGTTGATTAAACTCACACCAGTGCAGTAAATCAGCTTCTCTTTTTGGAGGTAACAATAGAAAAAACAGGCCTCCGGGTTTTAATAATTCGTTGATACGAATCAGGAGTTGCCCTAGTTTAATGCCATTATCATGAAAGGCTAAATTTTTTTCAAGTGAGGTTGCTTTTAGGTCGTTTTCATAAAAGGGGGGATTGCTAATAATGAGATCATAGGCAGAGGAAGAACTGAAAGAAAGAATATCACCCTCTACTATATTGATGCAATTACTCCAGGGAGATTGAGCGCGGTTTACTTGGGCTTGCTCTGCCGCTTTTATGTCTAGTTCAACACCTGTTAGGGTGGCTTGGTTAAATTGTTGAGCAAACATTAATGAGAGTAGTCCAGTTCCTGCACCAATATCTAATACTTCTAAGAAGTCATTTTTATATGGAGCCATTTCATGGCAAATCCAAGCTCCAAATAGACAGGCATCGGTAGTTACTTTCATCGCACATTGATCCTGCTCAATAGTAAATTGTTTGAATGCAAAAGAAGTGCTTGCCATTTTAAATTACCAATTAGCTCTTGCACTTGAGGTTTGACTCAACGGAGTAAATTCCTTTGCCAGAAATTTATGATAGGCTGTAATGGCAATCATGGCTGCATTGTCTGTACAATATTCAAATGCAGGGATGTAAGGTTGCCACCCTTCAACAAGGGCTAACTCCTTAAAGGATTGACGAAGCCCTCTGTTAGCAGAGACACCGCCAGCAAGGCAAATTGATTTAATCCCCGTTTCGTCTGCTGCTTTTTTCAACTTTTCTAAAAGTATCGTAATAATTCTGTGTTGAATAGAAGCACAAAGATCATTGAGGTTAGTTTGGATGAAATGTTCTTTTTCTATTTGAGAAACCTTTAGCTCTGGCTTGTAGGAAAATGTTTTTCCCGCATGTTCTAAAAAGTATAGGATAGAAGTTTTAAGTCCACTAAAACTAAAATTAAGCCCCTCAATTTGCGGTTTGGGGAAATTAAATCGAATAGGGTTCCCACTTGCTGCATAGTGATCGATCAATGGGCCACCAGGATAAGGAAGCCCAAGAAGTTTTGCCGATTTATCAAACGCTTCACCTGCTGCATCATCAATTGTTTCACCAATTATTTTCATCGAATAGGGAGACTCACAAACTACAATTTGAGTATGTCCTCCACTGACCGTCATGCACAGAAAAGGAAATTTGGGAGCAGGGTTGGCGATTAAATTAGCCAGCACGTGTGCCTGCATATGGTGTACAGCAATAAGCGGGATATTTCTGGAATGAGATATAGATTTGGCAAACTGTCCTCCTACCAAAAGTGAGCCAATCAAACCGGGGCTTTGCGTATAGCCAACCGCATCAATTTTATCAAGGGAAAGTGAAGCTTTTTTAAGTGCTGCGTCAACTACGGGGACAATATTTTGCATATGGGCCCTTGAAGCTAATTCAGGTACAACTCCACCATATTGTTCGTGAATTTTTTGGCTGGCAATGATGTTGCTAGTGATTTTTCCGTCTTCACAGACTGCCGCGGAGGTTTCATCACACGAAGATTCTATGGCCAAAATGCGAACAGGCATGAATGCAAAAATAGGAAACTATGGCTGCGTTATTTACTTCTAATTGCCACTACTGGATCCATTTTTGCGGCTTGACGGGCTGGCACAAATCCTGCAATTACGCCAACCAGAATGCAGATTCCGATTGCAAGAAACATGTTAGAAGAAGAAATGAAGACAGGGAAATTAAGTGCATTTGTAAGAATCTGTGTCAGGATAAATACAAGGGAAAGCCCAATGATACCCCCGATAATACATAAAAATGAAGATTCAAGTAAGAACTCAGTTAGGATCACTCCACTTTTAGCTCCGATTGCTTTTTTAAGTCCAATTTGACTGGTTCTTTCTCGTACTGTCACAAACATAATATTGGCAACTCCAAACATTCCCACTATTAAAGAGAGTGTAGCAATGGCCCATCCACCAATATTTACATTCACAAAAATGTCACCAATTACTTTGCTGAAATCATTGATATCATTCAATGCAAAATTTTCTTCTTGTGTGGGCGAAAGTCTTCTGATTGCTCTCATTGAACCGGCTAGCTCATCTTTTACTGCTTTGCTACTAAATCCAGGTTTGCCTTGTACCATGATCAATGGATCAGCTCGGAGCTCATTCATAAAAGTTCTGGCAAAGCGATAGGGGGTAAATAGGCTGTTATCAAATTGCCAACCTCCATCTCCAAGCATGCTCTTTCCTTGTTTTTTTATTACGCCGATTACCAGAATTTTTTTCCCTCTGACCTCAACAAATTTTTCAAGGGCTAGGGCAGGGTTGCCAAACAATTTTTCGGCTACTTCGCTTCCAATCAGGCCGACATTCGCTGCATTTTCAAATTCTCTCTCGGCGATAGAGCGACCACTAGAGATTTCTACGGATTGAATTTTTTCAAAGTCTTCATTGATGCCGTGAATATTAACACCGCTCAACTGATTTCCCGCAAATTCTACAGCGTTGTTGATTTGAATATGGAATGCTACATATTGAGCATTGCTTGTTCTTTCTTTGATCTCTTGTACTTCAGCATAACGGGGGGAAGGTCTTTTTACATACTTCCACCAAGGATAATCTGGCCCACCACCGCTATACTCCCACTTATCAATGTAGATCGTATTGTTTCCTAATGATTTTATTTCATTTTGAATATTCTGCTCCAAACTATTCACTGTGGCTAGTACGCCAATAATACAAAAGATGCCTATGGTAATGCCAAAGAGGGACAAAAACGTCCTTAATTTATTCTTCCACAGTTCCTGGACTGCCATTTTGAAACTGCTGGCAATGATCTCTATTGTTCGGCGGAGCATATGCAAATGTAGATTCATTTTTTTGCCATTTCCCAACAAATTGACAAGCGGTAAATACAAGGGGTGGCTTACCTTTGCGCGGCAACCATGAAGTATCAAAGCGAAATAGCAAAAAGGCGCACATTTGCCATCATCTCTCACCCCGATGCAGGTAAAACTACCTTGACCGAGAAGTTTCTATTATTCGGTGGAGCAATCCAAGTGGCTGGAGCTGTAAAAAGTAACAAGATTAAAAAGCATGCAACCAGCGATTTCATGGAAATCGAACGTCAGCGGGGTATTTCGGTCGCTACTTCGGTTATGAGTTTTGAGTACAATGGGACGCTCGTCAACTTATTGGATACACCAGGTCACAAGGACTTTGCTGAGGATACATTCCGCACACTGACTGCTGTAGATAGTGTCATACTGGTAGTGGATAGCGTGAACGGGGTTGAAGAGCAGACTCGACGATTGATGGAAGTTTGTCGGATGCGAGATACTCCTGTTATCCTCTTTATTAATAAAATGGACAGGGATGGGAAAAATCGCTTTGATCTTTTGGAAGAGGTAGAAAAGGAATTGTCGATTGAGCTTCACCCTATGACATGGCCCATTAATAGCGGTAAAGATTTTAAAGGGGTATATAACATTGCTGCCAAAAACTTATTGTTATTTCAAGCTGGAACAAAGGGAAATGAGGGTAATCTTACCATTACGGATTTACAAGATGCAATTCTAGAGGAACGGCTGGGTGAGAAAGATGCTGCGGTACTGCGAGAAGATGTTGAGTTAATAGACGGCGTACATGGTGCATTAGATGTCGATCGTTATTTAAAAGGCAAGGTTGCGCCTGTTTTCTTTGGTAGTGCAATTAACAATTTTGGCGTGCGTGAAATGTTAGATACATTCATTCGCATTGCTCCAACTCCCCAAATGCGTCAGACCTCTTTACGAGTAGTGCAACCCCAAGAGGAGAAAATGACGGGTTTTGTTTTTAAGATTCATGCCAACTTGGATCCTAAGCACCGAGATCGGATTGCATTTTTACGAATCTGTTCTGGAAAATTTGAACGAAACAAATATTACCATCATGTTCGTTTAGACAAGGATATTCGTTTTAGTAATCCTTATTCTTTCATGGCTAGAGATAAGAGTATTATTGAAGACGCCTATGCAGGTGACGTGGTGGGCTTATTTGATACGGGCAATTTTAAAATAGGTGATACGCTCACTGAGGGAGAAGATTTTTACTTTACAGGTATTCCATCCTTCTCCCCAGAGATTTTTAAAGAGGTTGTGAATAAAGACCCTTTAAAAACTAAACAATTAGAAAAAGGCTTGCTACAGTTGACAGACGAAGGCGTGGCACAGTTGTTTACACAATTTGGCGGAACTAAAAAGATCATTGGTTGTGTAGGGGAGTTACAATTTGAGGTTATCCAGTATCGTCTTTTGCACGAATATGGAGCCTCAGTAGTATTTAATGCGTTACCTTTTTATAAGGCTTGTTGGTTAACCACTGAAAAGCAAACTGTATTAGAAGATTTTCTACGCTTCAAACAAGCTAATGCTGGAGTGGATAAAGATGGAAACCCTGTTTACTTAGCGCAAAGTGAGTGGTTTTTGAATACTGAAATATCTAATAATCCTGATATTCAGTTTCATTTCACAAGCGAGATTCACCGCTAATCCTTCTAGTTGATTGGTGCGTGTACGCCTGTATAGTTATGTGGCGTGATTTGTTTTAATTCTTTTTTTAGCGCAGCTGATATTTTTAACGAGTCGACAAAGCGATGAATAGTTTTTTGATCAATTTTTCGTTGTCCTCTAGTCAAGTCTTTTAGCGCTTCATAGGGATTTGGGTATTTCTCCCGACGTAAAATCGTCTGTATTGCTTCTGCAACAACGGCCCAATTTGAATCGAGATCCTCGTAAATTTTTGCATCATTAAGCAATAACTTACTTAGTCCTTTTTCAATCGAGCGAAATGCAATCAGCGTGTGCGCGACAGGAACTCCTAAATTTCGTAGTACAGTAGAATCGGTGAGATCTCTTTGAAGCCTTGAAATGGGGAGTTTGTTAGCGAGATGTTCAAAAATCGCATTGGCTAATCCTAAATTTCCCTCGGCATTTTCAAAATCGATGGGGTTTACTTTGTGCGGCATAGCAGAGGACCCCACTTCTCCTTTTTTTGTTTTTTGTAAAAAGTACTCTAATGAAATATAGGTCCAGACATCTCGACACCAGTCAATTAATATCGTATTGATCCTGCGCATCGTATCCAGTTGCGCAGCCAATTGATCATAATGTTCAATTTGGGTCGTGTGTTGCTGTCTGGTTAATCCAAGGTTGGACAAAAATTCGTTTCCAAACTTTATCCAATCTGTTTTTGGGAAAGCTACATGATGGGCATTGAAGTTACCTGTAGCTCCACCAAATTTACCAGTGAATGGAATGCCGATAAACTGCTCAATTTGCGCCTGAAGTCTTTCTACAAATACAGCGATTTCTTTGCCTAAACGCGTGGGGGATGCCGGCTGACCATGGGTGCGAGCTAGCATAGGAATATCAATCCACTTTGTAGCCAATAATTGTAATTCTGTTTTTAAGTTTAATAAATTAGGAAGGTATTCGTACTCTATGGCGTGTTTCCAAGCCAGTGGTACAGCGGTATTGTTGATGTCTTGTGAAGTAAGTCCAAAATGAACCCATTCGAGTTGTGCCTCAGCTCCCCAGGTTTTTAGTTTTTCTTTGATGAAATACTCTACTGCTTTCACGTCATGATTGGTGGTCCTTTCGATCTCTTTAATCTTTGCAGCATCTTCAAAAGAAAACTCTTCTATGAGTGATTTTAATTTCTTTTTTGTTGCAGTGGTTAATGAAAAAAACTTCTTTTTTTCAAGGGCCAACAAATATTCCACCTCAACCCAAACGCGGTATTTATGAAGTCCATATTCAGAGAAAAACTCATCTAATTGATGTACTTGAGCATAATAGCGACCATCAATTGGTGAAATAGCATTTAATGTATTTAGTTCCATGGATAATTTAGATTACCAGCGTTGTTAGGCCTAACTTTGCAACCGTAAAATTAATTCAATTGGAGAAGATACGGGTAGGTATTGTTAATTATTTAAACACCAAGCCTTTATTAGTTGGTTTACAAAAATTACAGGAAGCAGGTCAAATTGAATTGGTCGAAGATTATCCCGCTCGTATTGCCACTTTATTGGCAAAAAAAGAAATAGATCTGGGCTTGGTTCCAGTAGCAGCACTTCCAACGATTCCAGATCATTCTATAGTGGGTTCTTATTGTATTGCTACGAATGGAGAAGTTGGATCTGTCTGTTTGTTTAGTCAGCAACCAATTGAGCAGGTGACGCGAGTGGTTCTTGATTATCAAAGTAGAACCTCTGTACAATTAGCTCGTCTGCTTTTTAGTCAGTATTGGAAAAAAGAAATGGAATTTATACCGGCTGTTAATGAGATGTATATCGATGAAATAAAAGGATCAACAGCTGGCATTATCATTGGTGATCGAGCATTAGAGGCGCGTCCTCATTTTTCCTATATCTATGATCTTGGGGTAGCCTGGAAAACTCTTACGGATCTCCCCTTTGTATTTGCAGTTTGGGCTTCAGTAGTGCCACTTTCTAAGGAATTTATTGCTCTTTTTGATGAAGCCAATGGGGTAGGATTTACCCAGTTAAAAGAAGTAGTTGCTGCAAATCAACAGGCAACGAAATATGATCTTCATCATTACTACACCACCAATATTGATTACCGAATAACCGCTGAAAAGAAAGAAGCAATTCGGTTATTTCTTCAAAAATTGGAGCAAATTAAGTAGCCTTTTAATTCCTTAAGGCAAAGACATTCAGTTGTAAATCGTAGGGATGAGTTGAATTCTTTTGTTGAAAAGGGTGTGTAAATATTGGGGCCGCCTCTTTAATATAATAGCGGAAACCTGCTTGATTTAATAGTGATAGAATTGCAGTCAATTTTTCTTGTTCTTCAAAAGTGCCGTGGTACTCCACAAAAAGATGCTGAACGTTCTTTAGGTTAGATTCGCAGTCTTTCAAAACCTCCCACTCAGCTCCTTCAATATCTATTTTTAAGAAGTCTATTTTTTGATTTAGATAGTCTTTTAAGCGAACAGCAGCTACTTCAATACAATTCTCACTCTCAGCTAAGCTAATTCCACTTGCCATCCCTTTTTTGGCTGCGAAAGTGATTTTTGTATTTTCTACCCAAACTGCGGCTTGATTGCACTGGATATCTTGTAATTGAAAAGACTCTATATTTTTTTGTAGGAGGGCATAGTTTTGCGGATCGGGCTCAAAAGCTATAATGGTTGCAGCTGGAAATTGTCTCTTAAAATAAAGAACACTGAGCCCAATATTTGCTCCGCAGTCAATAATTGTTGGATTGTTGGAAAGTGCTTGTCGGTATACTCCCTCTACAAATATTTCTTGCAGGCCATGTAATAGTTCCTGTGGTGCCTCATAAAAAAATCGTCGTCCAAATAGTTCAATCGAGCGTATTTTGCCAGCCGGCAAGTGCTTTAAATACTTTTGTTGAAACCAGCCAATAGAGAAGCCCTGTAAACGCTTGTTTCTTTTCAGCTGTAGCCGATATTTTATTCCTTTTAGGAGATTTTGTAAAAAGGGGATGAATAACATTTTTGATAACTATCCCCTAAAATTACGAATTTAGCTCCGATGACTCCTCTATTATCAATTTGCATACCTGCTTATGAGCGTCCAGATTTTTTAAAACGCTTGCTGGACAGTATTGCGCAACAGGTATTTAAAGACTTTGAGGTAATCATAACCGATGATTCAGTTTCGCGCGATAATGAGGAGTTATTGTTTAACACGCCTTATAAGTTTTCTATTCATTACCAGCGTAACGCCAAACCATTAGGTACGCCCCTAAATTGGATGGAAGGGCTAAAACATGCTTCCGGTCATTGGATCAAAATAATGCATGATGATGATTACTTTACTGATAAGTATGCACTAGAAAATTTCGCGGCACAGTTAGACGAAGGAGCTGACATCCTTTTCTCCGGATATTTTTCATATGACGAAAGAACGCAAACCAAAAAGAATAAGACAATTAGTCTATCTGCGTTTCAATCAATCAAAAGAGATCCTTATCGTCTTTTCAGTGATAATTTAATTGGTCCTCCTAGTGTTGTTTTGTTTCGTAAAAGCATGCAAGAATTGTATGATCCAAAACTGAAATGGCTCGTCGACTTGGAAGCCTATGTGCGCATGATGCGTCGGTATTCCTGTCGGTATATTGCGCAGCCCCTTGTAACTATGAGCTATAACGACTCACAAGTGACTAATTCTTGCTTTCGTGAGCCATCGGTAGAAATTCCTGAAGCGCTGTATTATTATAAAAAGCATGGACAAGCTACTTTTCGTAGCATAATAAGTTATGATGGATGGTGGCGTTTGATCCGTAATCTCTCTATCCGCTCTGAAGGGCAATTAAAGGAATATGCCGATGGGCAATCGGTTCCCTCATTTTTAGTTAGGATTGTCCGTTTTCAACAGCGTATTTCGCCCGCAGTGTTACGAGTAGGCGTTTTTTCAAAAATACTTATGGGAGTTTCCTATCAGTTTAATCGATAACATGGTTTCTGTCATTATCATAAACTATAACACCTTTCAGCTAACCTGTGATTGTATCTCTTCTGTATTTGAATTCACTAAAGGAGTAGCTTTTGAAATAGTTTTAGTAGACAATGCATCTACAGAAAGAAATCCTTCTTACTTTTTAGATAAATTTCCTTCGATCAAGTTAATAGAAAGTAAAAAAAATCTGGGATTTGCAGGGGGAAATAATCTAGGGATAAAACACGCGACAGGGGATACCATTTTATTATTGAATAGCGATACTCTTTTGACAGAGGACAGTATATCTCTTTCCGTTGCTCAATTGCAAAAAGATCCCTCTATTGGCGTATTAGGGTGTAGGCAGCTTTTTCCAGACGGTGCTCTTCAATACTCGGCCAGAAGATTTCGATCAATAAGCTGGGAATTATTAGATCTTTTTCGATTCGTACTTTATTTCTATTCACCTAAATCGCGTGCGCATCGTATGTTGGGCCAGTATTTTCTTCACGATGAATCATTGTATGTTGATTGGGTCAATGGTGCTTTTTTCTTATTTCCAAGGCATCTGCTCAATCAATTACCCCAGCATCAATTAGATGAACGGTTTTTTATGTATGCCGAAGATGTTTTGTGGTGTGAGCAAATTAAACAAGCCGGCTATAAAATCTTTTTTATGGCAACTACTTCTATCATTCATATTACAAGTGGAAGCACAGCTATATCCAAGCAATTACAATTGCGAAAAGTAATGATGAAGCATGAGATGAAGATTATGGAACTTAGAAAAGGGAAGGGGCTCTATTATTATGCGTTTGGATGCATTTATTTAAGCAAGGAGTACCTTCGACTTTTCGTAAAGTGGGTCTATTTTAAAATTTCAGGGAAGTTAATTCGGTAAAAGGTCTATTGCTCGTTCAATGATTTGATTCCAATTGTAGTGGTCGTAAAAGCTAGTTGGCGTTTGGAAGTGATTCTCATTTTGAGTAGAAATAGCATAGATTTTTTCTGCAAAGTCAATCCAGTTTTTCGCGCTGGCCACTTGTAACATATTGCCGGTTGCTGTTGCGTCAATTCCAATCGCTCCATTGATGGTTGTTACTACGGGGGTGCCTACCGCAATAGCTTCTATACTTTTTGTTTTTACACCACCACCTTTTTGTATAGGATTTATTAGCACTTGTGCTGCATTGATGTACTGCTCAATGTCCTTGACAAATCCAGCATTGATATAAGGACTTCTTTCTACTTCAGACCGAAATTTCCAACGCTTGGGTAAATCACCACCGCAAATGATAATGCGGTAGTTCACGAGCTTTTTGCGTAGTTGTGGCTCTATTTTTGAAATAATTACCTCCAACGCCTCTCTGTTTGGTTGGTATTGCAGCGGCCCGTTAAATAGGATTAAAAAGGTGTTTTTTTCTATTTGATGCCTTTCACAAATTATTGCTTTCGCTTCTTCACGGTTTTTTGGATGTTCCTGCTGTGTAACGCCGTATGGAATTTCTAGGCAGTGGGCTTTTCCTATTCCCCATTCTTCGACAGCAAATTCTTTATCCTCTGAAGTGATAAAACTAATTCTGTCTGCACTCTCAAAGGCCCATTTTTCGTACACTTTTAAAAGGGGCCACCACCATTTTCCTAGTGATTGGAAGCGTTGGTGTTCGATATTGTGGGTATGGAGTAAAAAGGGAATATCTGTTTCTTTTTTTATTAAATGGGCCAGCCATGCATAATAAGGGTGCTCCCAAATTAAAAAGTCGTAGTGATTGCGTGCAATTAATTCTTTGATGGTACCCTTTAGTGTGTAGTCGGCATATCTAAAAATTGAAGTAGAGAGTGCTGGCAATAATCGATAAGGTGCATTGGAGACAACCTGATTATCCTCTGTCCCAATGACTGTTACTTTTGCAACACTAGTTAGTGCATTGATCCATCCCTCAATGTAGCGATGACCACCCGAGCGGGCAGGTAAAAATCGATAGGGAACAATGATCAGTATCTTCTTCATGTTGCGCTCTACTCAGCTTTCTTTTTAAGGAACATTCCAATTCCGCCTAAAATGACAAGCGCAATCAGGAATGAACTGGCATACATAATTTTTGTTCCATTTTTATAGGAAGTAGGCTCAAAGACAAAACGAATTTCATGTTTCCCTTTTTGTATGGGCAGACCTCTTAGTACATAGTTGACATTCAAATATTCTGTTTTTTGGCCGTCCACATAAGCATTCCATCCCTTAGGGTAGTAGATCTCACTAAATACGGCAAATTGTTCTTGGGTGCAATTTGCCTCGTAGGTTAGGGTATCATTATCAAATGAAGTCATACGAATAAAAGAACTACTGTCTTTGTTAAATTGAGTAGGTCCTTGGTAGGATGCCGCTTCAATTACGACTGAATCTTTCAAGTTGATTTGACCAATTTGTTCTAGCGCAGCAGCTCGGTTTGAAGCGGAAACTATTGATGTAACCAGCCAGCAGTTTCCAAGCGCTTGATCATTTTTTACAACGGATTGTTGGCCAGTGGTAGGATCGCTCACTATTACATAACGCGTATTCAGCATATTTAATATACCCTGGTTAAGACTTCCTGCGAAGTACTTTTCAATCAGGTCTTGATAGATTCTCAATTTAGCGGCGTGATAACCACCAATGGATTTATGGAAATAAGATGTTCTTGAATCATTAAATGTACTGGTGGCTAAATTCAATACCCTGTAATTAGGGTCTTTGTCTGCTAAAATCTCCACATCCTGTGGAGTGGCAGAAAAGTTAGATTGCGTGTACTCTTCTGCTGGTTGATAAGATTTTTCATCGAGATAGGCATGACTTGTTATAAGTAACTCGCCACTTGCCACAATGATGAGAAGTCCAATTGCCCAGTTCATCTTGATTCTTTTACTCACAAATAGTCCGATTATTGTTGCTAAAAGACCTGTGATGACTAAAGCTCTAAGAATGCTTAAGCCAAACATATGCTGTCTTTCTTCTATCATTCCAGCTACAATCGAACGAGCAAATTGGTCAGATCCACTCTTGTCTGTATACGCAGCTAATACTTGCTGGTCTATAGGGGCACTATAGTCTTGTGCCAACCAGAGTACAAACAGAAAAGTGAAAAGCCCTGCTATGTAGTACAAGTTTTTCTTTGTCCATACCTCTATTTCACCTTTGAAAATATCTTTTAAAAGAACCAGCGTCGATATTGATAAGGTTAATTGAGGAATTGCCTGTGCCATTGAGGGTGCCCTAAACTTGTTAAATAAAGGCAAGTATTCAAATAATAAAAGATTGAATCCCGACAGATTTTTTCCCCATGAAATAAAAACACCAAGTAGGGTGGCAACCATTAATCCATATCGAAGGGGTCCTTTGTTAATTATAAATCCAAGCAGTCCTAGAATGAATATCAAAACTCCGAGATAAGCTGGACCTGCAGTATAAGGAAGGGATCCCCAATATTGAGGTAGGCCTTGTGCTAATTGCTCTGCATTGGCTTCGTCTATGCCTGCTGCAGTTAATTTTTTCGCTATGGCAGAACCTTCTTCAAAATTTCTACTATGCCCGCCGCCAAAAGCATTTGGCAATAATAGGGTTAACGACTCACGGTTTCCTAAACTGTACTCAAACGCATAACTCGTATCTAGCCCGCTGGTTTTAGTTGTATTTACTTTACCATCTGTTATCACAACATCTTTCCCTCCTCTCATTGTATATCGGCTATATTCTGCAGAGGTCCAAAGGATCAATGCATTGCCACCAATCGAGAGTACTGCTGAAAAAATTGTAATAGCAGCTGCAATTCCCAAATGTTTCCATTGTCGGGTTTGTATCCAGTAGATCGTGTATGCGATTGTAATAATTACAGCAATCAATAGAAAATAATAAGTTATTTGTAAGTGATTGGCGGCAATAAGTAAATAAGCCCCAAGTGTAGTTAGGGAAAGTCCCAGCCAATACGTTCGATTGTAAACTAATAGCAAACCCGCTAGTAGTAATGGCATACAAGCTGTCGCAATCATTTGCGTATCATGACCTGCTGCAATAATCACAGGATTATACGTCGAATAAGAATATCCAATCGCAACAAGTGCGCCTACTAATGGTGTGCTCCCCATAGTGAGGGCTAGTATGTAAAAGAAAATACAGGCTAAGAAAAAAAAGTTCATGGGTTTAGGCAGTCCCAATGAGAACACGTTAATCAAGTTGGGGAGTATAGACTTGCCCTCCATTGCAATTTGGTAATTGGGCATTCCTCCAAATAAATTGGCATTCCAAAGTGGAAACTGGCCTTTTGCTACTTTGTATTCAAATGCACTTTGGGCCATCCCTTTCCAGCTCACATTATCATGCTGGTTTAATTGATCTCCTTCCAACGCAGGTCTGCAAAAAAGGGCTGCGGCTAATAGAAAAATGGCAATGACTCCCAAATGGGGTAGTGATTGTCTGAAAAGCTTGTTGAACATCTAAAAAATGTTTGGAGCCAAATTAATACTATTTTCATGGAATCTTAAAAAAGGGGCATGATCCATACTATTCTTCGGGATAAAAGTACTCGTCTGTTTCTGATTTTATCAGGTTTTTTCATTGCAAATGCACTGATTGCAGAAATTATCGGGGTTAAAATATTCTCCTTGGAAAAGACACTTGGATTTTCACCCCTACAGTTACAATTGCTTGGCAATACGCTTTCCTTTAATCTAACAGCGGGTGTTTTATTGTGGCCGGTTGTATTTATTCTGACTGACCTTATTAATGAATACTATGGTCAAAAAGGAGTCCGATTTCTGTCTTGGCTTACGGCCGGATTGATTGCCTTTGCTTTTTTGTTATTCACCGGCGCAATTTGGCTGGAGCCTGCAGATTTTTTTGTAAGTAGCAAACAGGGTAGCGGAGTGCCTAATATGCAGATTGCCTATCAAAGTGTTCTAGGCCAGGGTGGTTTTATCATTATTGGATCATTGACTGCATTTCTACTCGGTCAATTGGTTGATGTGCTGGTTTTTCATCAAATTAAAAAAGTAACGGGCGAAAAATATATCTGGCTTCGGGCTACTGGGTCAACCTTGGTTTCACAGTTCATTGATAGTTTTGTGGTACTTTTTATTGCTTTTTATATTGGTACCAGAGTTAGTCAGCAGGGTAATGATTTTGTTTGGCCTTTAGAACTTTTTCTGGCAGTTGCTCTTGTTAATTACTTGTATAAGTTTGTTGTGGCCATTGCAATGACACCCGTTATTTATGGGGTGCATTATCTGATTGAACAGTATCTCGGTCATGAAAAAGCTGCAGAAATGAAACGTGCGGCTATGAAAGACTAGTCTTTTTCTTTAAGCAGTTGGGCAACGATTTTATCAATGGGGAGACTAAGGTCATTGGATGAAAATATGTCCCAGGCGATTCTCCGAAATGTTTCAGTTTGTTGCGTTTGCTCATAAAGCGCTAATTCCGCCTCGCTGAATTCAAAGGGCTTTTTATCGAAAGGAATCAAAATAGGTTCCAGTGCGGTAACCGAGTAGTAAATAGATACTATCTGATGCGAAGGATTAAAAGCCGATCGCTGAAAATAATCAGTAGTATAGATGTGCTCATTGACTTGCACGGTTAGATTCATCTCTTCTTTAAATTCTCGAACCAAGCAATCGCGTGTTCCTTCGCCAAATTCTAATCCCCCGCCTGGGAATTTCGTGAAAAGACTGCCTCTGATTTTTTCATCGCTAACAATGACATAGTTCTGCTCATCTTTCAAAATGCCATAAACCCGAATAGTGAATGCACTCATTTCCTTAAAATTTCAAGATCCAGTTTGGCTTCAAAAACCTTCTTTGCAGGGCCACATAGCCAAATATTTTGAAATTGCTGTTCGCCTATTTTGTCATATTCGATTTGAAGTATACCTCCATTAGTCTTAACATGCACGTCGTTAAAACCATTCTCATTATGATAACAGATGAGTGCTGCAGCAGTTGCTCCTGTCCCGCAAGAGAGGGTTTCATTTTCAACGCCCCTTTCGTAGGTACGAATTTGTACCACTTGCTCATCTTTTTCTAATTCAATAAAATTGACATTAATGCCTTCGGCCGCAAATTCTTTGCTATAACGGATTGCTCTGCCTTTGTTTGCCATATCCTCTTGCTGGAGGTTGCGTACGAAACGAATTAAATGCGGAGAGCCCGTGTTCACAATAAAATCTTCTTTATGTTTTTTTATTTCATGTACATCTTTCATTTTTAGTGCAATAGTTCCATTTGCGCGAATGATTGATTCATGTGGCCCGTCCGCTGCACTAAAGTGATAGATTTCTTTTTTAATTCCGATATGTAGGGCAAATAGCGTAATGCATCTTCCACCATTGCCACACATGCTTCCTTCTTTGCCATCTGCGTTATAGTACTTCATTTCAAAGTCATAACCTTCTTTTTCTTGTAGTAAGATCAGGCCATCTGCACCAATGCCAAAATGACGATCACAAAGTTGATAGATGGTTTCAGTTGAAAGGCCATTAAGTTCGCCCTTGCGGTTGTCTGCAATGATGAAATCATTGCCTGTCCCTTGGTATTTATGAAAAAGGGTTGTCATTAAATAGATTCAGAAAAAGTGGTTAAAAATTGCTGAATCAAACGATCAATCTGCATAGGGGCATTTTTGCTGAATTCTTGTACAACACGATTGGCGACTATTACATTTAGTGCAAGACAATGGTGTCCCATTAATCGACCTAATCCGTATATGGCAGCTGTTTCCATTTCAAAATTAGAAATACGGTGCGCTCCAAATCGAAAACTGGTTAGTCGATTAACGAGGTCTGGATTTTGTAGGCCTAACCGCAATACTCTTCCTTGGGGGCCATAAAAACCTGGACAGGTAACTGTAATGCCTTGGTGGAAAGGGTTCACAAAATGTTTTAATAAACTCGGCGCAGCACTACTTATATAAGGGAGTCCCGTTTGATTTTGTATTTGTGTTTGTGTTAAGAAAGACTGAATGAGGAGTGATTCTTTTTCGTTTTGTTGTAATCTGTAAAAATGCAAGAGGTTATCAATGCCCAAACCATGTGTTGACGCAACAAAGCTATCTACAGGAATATCTGCCTGAAGAGAACCAGAAGTGCCAAGCCTGACAATATTTAAGGATTGAAGATTTTGTTTGACTTGGCGAGTGCTCAAATCAATATTCGCGAGCGCATCGAGTTCATTTAAAACTATGTCAATATTATCCGGTCCAATGCCAGAAGAGAGTACAGTGATTCTTTTAGTGCCAACCCATCCGGTGTGGGTAATAAATTCGCGATGTTGTCTGCTCACTTCAATTTTATCAAAGTACTTGCTGACTTCTTTAACCCGACTTGGGTCTCCCACAGTTACAATGGTTGATGCGATTTCTTCTGGTCGTAGATCAAGGTGGTATACAGCACCCCTGTCATTCAGAATTAGCTCAGATGAGGCGATTGGATTCATAAGGTTTCAAAAATACTGCTTATTTTCGCAGTCCCTTTATTGGGTCCTGTGGCCGAGTGGCTAGGCTGAGCTCTGCAAAAGCTCCTACAGCGGTTCGAATCCGCTCGGGACCTCCAAAACCCCCGCACAAGCGGGGTTTCTTTTTATACGTGGAGCTTATTGTCTCCTAAATTTGTAGCCGGATGTCAGTGAAAGAAGAAAAGGAATTTTTGCAATATTGGGAGCAAAATCGCGAGGCCAAAAAGAAATGGGTTCGACAGTTATCTGTTGGCTTGCCACTAGGGGTTACTTTGGTGTTGACCACTTTTGTAAATCTATTTTCAGGTTGGTATGGCAGGGCACAGATGGTCTTTTCTAGGGAAAGTACTTCTTTGGTACTTGTACTTCTGATCGCAGCAATTTCAATCGTGCTTTTTATCATCATATTTTCTGCACGTCACCGGTGGGAAATGAATGAGCAACGCTATCAAGAATTAAAACACAAACAGTAGATTTTTTAAATTAAGTAACATGCAAAAATTAGTAGTTTTTAGTTTTCTTTTTTTAAGTATCGTTTTTGGGATCAGTTGCAATAAGGATACAAGCTGTACGCCAAAAACAGTAGCTAGTGAGGTTGCGACCATGCAGAGTTTTGCCACTACAAACGGGCTGACTGTACAAACACACTCTAGTGGGTTACTTTATCAGATTGTAAATCCTGGAAGCGGGTTGACGCCCACATTAACCTCTCGTGTTTCGGTACGTTACACGGGGAAATTAATGAATGGTACCATTTTTGATTCTAATACTGGGGTGCCCGTGCAGTTTTTGTTGAACCAAGTTATTGCAGGATGGCAGTTAGGCTTGCCGCTGATCAAAAAAGGAGGAACTATTCGATTAATCATTCCGTCCTCACTGGCCTATGGCTGCAATGCTACTGGACCTATCCCTGGCGACTCAGTCCTTTATTTTGAAATTGAGCTCGTTGATGTTTTGTAAATCAAGTTTTAATGAGTAGCGAAGCAATTTCTGTCTTTGATATTTTTAAAATTGGAATTGGTCCTTCCAGCTCTCATACGTTAGGTCCTTGGAAGGCTGCCTTGCGTCTGTTGCAAGAACTTAGAGACAATGATCAATTGCAACGTGTTTCTTCGGTTCGTGTTTTGTTATATGGCTCGTTAGCAAAAACAGGTAAAGGTCATGGCACTGATATTGCTATTCAGCTGGGACTTTGCGGAGAAGATCCTGTGACAATGCCTACTGAACAGATAGGTAGTAAATTGGCTGCTATTAAACAACAGCAACGGATTTTATTGTCAGGAATACATGAAGTTGTTTTCAATCCGTCAGAGGATATAGAGTTTTTGATAACAGAAATATTGCCCTTTCATTCAAATGCGCTTAGTTTTTTGGTTACACTATCAACTGGTGCCACTCTTTCGCAAACCTATTATTCGGTGGGTGGAGGATTTGTTGTAAAGGAAGGTGAGGAAAGTGCGAAAAATGATAGCGTTGATTTTTCTTTTCCTTTTTCCACTGCGCAGGAGTTGCAGCAATGGTGTCTTAAAACAGGGCTTTCTATTCCAGAGATCATGATGGAAAATGAAGTGGGTTGGAGACCCGAGAATGAATCATTTGAGAAAATCATGGCTATCTGGGCAACAATGCATAATTGTATTTATAAAGGTTGTCATACACAGGGTATCTTGCCAGGTGGATTAGAGGTGGTTCGGAGGGCTGCAGAACTCAATAAGAAATATTTGAAAGGTAAAACCTATGCAAATGCTAACGAGTGGGCACAATTGATTGCACAGGGTGGAAATGACTTTAAGTATATTTTAGATTGGGTTAGCTGTTTTGCGTTAGCAGTGAATGAAGAAAATGCATCGTTTGGTAGAGTAGTAACCGCACCTACCAATGGAGCAGCTGGTGTTGTGCCTGCTGTTTTGCAATACTGCCTAATTTTTGGGGATCATAAAGAGGAAGACAAGAAAATAAGTTCATTCTTATTGACTGCTGCTGCCATTGGTATCATTTTTAAAAAAGGGGCAACCTTGTCTGCCGCAATGGGAGGATGTCAAGCAGAAATTGGTGTCTCAGCTGCTATGGCTGCAGCGGGACTAACCGAAGTAATGGGAGGAACCCAGCGTCAAGTGTTGATGGCAGCTGAAATTGCTATGGAGCATCATTTGGGATTAACCTGTGACCCCATTGGAGGCCTGGTCCAGGTACCTTGTATTGAAAGAAATACAATGGGAGCTATCAAAGCGATTACTGCCTCTCAATTGGCGTTGCAGAGTACGCCTGATTTAGCGAAAGTTTCATTGGATGCAGTAATCAAAACGATGTGGGAGACTGCCCAGGATATGAATCACAAATACAAAGAAACAGCTGATGGGGGATTAGCTGTTAATGTGCCACTGAGTCTTCCTGAGTGCTAAAATCGTTTATTACATTATAAAGCGTATCTCGCTCTACTGGTGATTTTCCTGCTTGACGAATCAGTTGCACCAGTTGTTCTGTTGTTAAAGTTGGGTTTTGTTCCTCTGAACCAGCCATGCTGTAGATCTTTGTAGAGTCATCAATCGTGCCATCAATATCATCTACGCCAAAACTCAATGCTAGTTGTGCGTTTTGTCTTCCTAACATGGGCCAATATGCTTTCAGATGAGGAAAGTTATCCATGTAAATTCTGGCAATCGCATAAAGTCGCATATCCTCTATCAGCGTTGTTTCAGCAATAGTATGCATATCATTGTCTTTGTTTCTGAATTTTAGAGGAATGAAAGTATTAAAACCTCCTGTCTGATCTTGCAAATCGCGCAACCTGCGCATATGATCAATTCGGTGCTCATATTTTTCAATATGCCCGTATAACATAGTAGCATTAGAAGGAATTCCTAATTCGTGGGCAGTTTTATGAATTGTTAGCCAACCGGCTGCGTCCACCTTGTCGGCGCAAATTTGTTCTCTAATTTCTGGATGAAAAATCTCAGCACCACCACCTGGAATTGAATTTAGTCCTGCATCAATTAACTCCTGCAGTCCTTCTTTTACAGACACATTTGCTTTGCGAAACATGTAGTCATATTCAACTGCAGTAAATGCTTTGATGTGTAACTCCGGACGATGGGCTTTAATTGCGGCAAGAAGTTCTCTGAAAAATTTCAAATTCATTTTTGGGTGTACACCTCCAACTATATGCACTTCAGTCACTGGGACACCATCATACCGCTTGACAAGATGTAACATCTGCTCAATACTCAACTCCCAACCTTCTTCGCGGTTGGCATATAATCTGCTGTAAGAACAAAATTGACAACTGAAAACGCAAACATTAGTCGGTTCAATATGAAAATTTCTATTGAAGAAAACCTTATCTCCGTGAAGTCGCTCTTTGATCTGATTGGCTAAACTACCCACAAAACCGATACTTCCTTTTTCAAATAGGAGTAAACAATCCTGATCAGTAATTCTCTCTCCATTCTCTACTTTACGAGCTATAATTTGAAGTTCAGGGTAGGGGGTATGATTCATACAAAAACATTAGGCACTGTAACGAATGCAAAGGTATTAATTCCTTAACTTCCCCATCCAATAACCTAAAGAATCAATCGTATGAATACAAGAGTACGGCTTACCATTTTAAGCTTTATGGAATTTTTTATTTGGGGTTCCTGGCTAATTACAATTGGAGCCTATTGGTTTCAGAATCGGCAGTGGAGTGGGGCTGAGTTTGGTGCTATTTTTTCAACGATGGGTATTTCTGCCATTTTTATGCCTGCTATTACTGGTTTAATTGCCGATAGATTTGTCAATGCTGAGAGGTTGCTTGGGGTCTGTCATTTACTTGGGGCTGCTGTTTTACTTTTTTTACCTGAGGTAAATGATCCAAGCACATTTTTTTGGGTCATTTTACTTTATATGCTTTTTTATATGCCCACAATTTCGTTAGCCAATACTGTTTCATATACTGTATTAGTAGGTGCTGGTAAAAGTATAGTGAATGATTTTCCGCCGATTCGCGTTTGGGGAACTATTGGTTTTATTGTTGCCATGTGGATTGTGAGTTTGCTAAAAATTGAAACCTCAGCTCTGCAGTTTTATGTTGCAGCAGCAGCCTCTGTAGGTCTTGGAGTGTATGCATTTACTTTACCCGCTTGCCCACCACGCGCGGAAGTAAAGAAATCTGATTCTTTTGTCTCCCTTTTTGGACTACAGGCATTCTCATTGTTTAAAGATGTTAAGATGGCTCTATTTTTCATTTTTGCTATGCTGTTAGGAGCAGCACTGCAATTGACCAATGCGTATGGAGATACATTTTTACATGACTTTGATAAAATAGAGAGATATCAACAAAGCATTGCTGTTCAATATCCGGCTATTATCATGTCTATTTCACAGATGTCAGAAACGCTATTTATTCTTGCAATCCCTTTTTTCTTGAAACGATTTGGCATAAAAAGGGTCATGTTGATTAGCATGATTGCCTGGGTTTTTCGATTTGGTTTATTTGCATACGGAAATCCCGGAGAGGGTCTATGGATGATTGTCCTTTCTTGTATCGTTTATGGTATGGCATTTGACTTTTTTAATATTTCAGGATCCTTGTTTGTCGACACGCAAGTGAAAGAATCGATTAGAGCCTCTGCGCAGGGAATATTTATGATGATGAGTAATGGATTTGGCGCCTGGCTAGGAAGTACCATAAGCGGTCTAGTCATTCAAAATTATTTTACTAATCCTGATCAGTCAATGAACTGGAAGGAGATTTGGTTATCCTTTGCAGGATATTCCTTAGTGGTAGCTGTTTTATTCGCCGTGTTATTTAGGCATCGCCATGAACCTGCTACTAATGCCAGCTAATTCAAATTGAAATAAAAAAGCCGCTCCAATTGAGAACGGCTTTTTTATAGAGTTGAGTTGAGGTTTAAGCGAGTGACTCGATTTTGCGAACAAAATTTGCCTTTGGTTGTGCCCCAACTAATTTATCAACTACTTGGCCGTTCTTGATAAAAAGAATAGCAGGGATGGAAGTGATTCCATAGTTCATCGATACTTCAGGGTTGTGGTCTACATTGAGCTTGCCGATATTTACTTTTCCCTCATATTCTTTTGCTAGCTCTTCGATAACTGGTCCTATCGCTCGGCATGGACCACACCATTCCGCCCAAAAGTCTACAACAGTTAATTTATCAGAATCCAATACGTCTGATTTGAAGTTTGCGTCGGTAAATTCTTTAGCCATTATTTATATTTTTAAAAAGTGAAGGGCAAATTTAAGTCCACATCTTTGGAAGTAGACCTATTGGCATTTATTGTGTAAAAGTTGTCAGATTAGGCCGTTTGAACGGAGACGTGTAGGTTAGGGTTGTCTTCAAGATATTTCACTAGTTCAGGATTCAGCTCAATGCCTTGGTTTGAAGATATAAGATTGGTTATTAATTTATTGCGATCATCAATTAAAGTAAATTTAAATGTAGTTTTTCCGGGATTCCGTTTGAAGTTTTTTTCAAAAAACTGAATCATTTCTTCATTTAACGCTTTGGGTTCTGCTTCGATCAAGATGGACCTTGTCAAATTGGCTATCATAGTTTCTGCCAGCGTCACACCCATTAACTTAAACTCGTATTCATCTCTGTTATAGCGTTGTTTCAAATAGCCATTGATCAACACACTGCTGCCTGGTTGAAGGAGTGCAGAGAGCTTTAAATAATCGTCACTGAATAATGGGAATTCCATTTTTCCGGTATAATCTTCAAGAATGAAGTTTCCATATTTGTTCCCACTCTTAGCAATACGGTGTTGTGCATCTGCAACCAACCCTACAATTCTGAAGGGTCTACCTGGATTAGTTTGTTGGCGAATGGAGTCTTTAAACTCATTAAAGTCATGTATGGAGGTAACGCCATAGTGGCGAATCTCAAATTTGTAGTTATCTAAGGGATGTCCGCTCAGGTAAATACCCGTCACTTCTTTTTCATGTTCAAGTTGAATGAGGAGTGGCCAAGGTGTTACGTCTAGCATTCGGGGGGGCGGTATCTCCATGGTTATGGGCAACTCACCAAATAGTGTATTTGCTGCCGAAGCTTGTTGCTGCCCCATAACCTGTCCATATCGAATAATCTTTTCCAGCCCCGTTACATCTTCTCCCTCTGCCACCGTGAAATACTGTGCACGGTGCAATTGTGGAAAGCAGTCAAAGCTACCTGCATAGGCAAGACTCTCTAATGTCTTTTTATTGACTGAACGTTGATTGATTCTTTTTACAAATTCAAAGATGTCTTTGTACGGTCCTTTTTTGTTTCGTTCTTCTATAATATTTTCAACGGCAGCCTCACCAACACCCTTCAGTCCTCCCAAGCCAAATCGAATTTCTCCTTTTTTGTTAACTGCAAAACCTTTGAGTGATTCGTTTATATCGGGTCCGAGAACTTTAATGCCCATTCGCTGACATTCTTCCATAAAAAAAGTAATCTTCTCAATACTGCCCGCATTATTGAGCACAGCTGACATATACTCGGCAGGGTAATGCGCTTTTAAATAAGCAGTTTGGTAGGCTACATAGGCATAGCAGGTAGAGTGCGATTTATTAAATGCGTATTGAGCAAAAGCTTCCCAGTCAGTCCAAATTTTTTCCAATCTTTCTTTTGGTAGCAGATTGGCGGTTGCCCCTTCCATGAACTGCTTTTTCATTTTATCAAGGGTCTCTCTATTCTTTTTACCCATCGCTTTTCTAAGAACGTCAGCATCCCCTTTGCTAAAGCCGGCAAGTTTTTGCGCTAACAGCATAACCTGTTCTTGGTATACAGTAATACCATAGGTTTCTTCAAGGTACTCTTGCATTTCTGGAAGATCATACGTGATGGCCTCTCTTCCATGTTTTCGGTCTATGTAGTTAGGTATATACGCGATGGGCCCAGGACGATAAAGGGCGTTCATCGCAATCAAATCTTCGAATTTATCTGGCTTCAGTTCTCGCAGATATTTCTGCATACCCGGACTTTCAAATTGAAATGTTCCAATGGTAGAACCCTGCTGATAAAGTGAAAATGTTTTAGCGTCATCTAGTGGTATTAAATCGATATCTATCTCTTTTCCGTGCAACTGTTTGATCAGACTCAAGGCATTTTTTATGATGGAGAGTGTCTTGAGCCCTAGAAAGTCCATCTTGATAATACCGGCACTTTCGATGTCAGTTCCTTCAATTTGAGTAACCCATAAGTTTGAATCTTTCGCAGTAGCAATTGGAATCAACTCTGTTAAATCAGTAGGAGCAATAATGATCCCGGCTGCGTGGATACCCGTGTTTCGTACAGAACCTTCTAGTCGCTCGGCCTCGTGTAACACTCTTCCTGTAGGTGTTTGTGCTTGTTTATAGAAGTCTCTTAATTTTTTGACGTTTTCTATTTCGTCATTGGATAGTGCTTCTTTTTCCTCCAATGATTTTTCACCATCTTTTTGTTTCAAAGGCGCGTGTAGAACTCTTCTGAGTTCTATTCCTGGTTTTTCTGGGACCAGCTTGGCTAACGCATTGGACTCGGGTAGAGGAAGGTCCATCACTCGGGCTACATCTTTGATGCTCATCTTTGCGGCCATGGTACCATAGGTGATGATTTGAGCCACCTGGTTTTTCCCGTATTTCTCCACTACATAATCAATAACTTTTTGACGTCCCTCATCATCAAAATCGGTATCGATATCGGGCATTGATTTTCTGTCTGGATTAAGAAAGCGCTCAAAAAGCAGATTATATTTAATAGGATCTATGTTTGTTATTCCTATGCAATAAGCTACTACCGAACCCGCTGCAGAACCACGGCCTGGTCCAATGAAAACTCCTTTTTCTCTACCCGCACGTATAAAGTCACTTACAATCAAAAAATACCCGGCAAATCCCATCGTTTTGATCGTGAATAATTCGAATTCGATTCGCTCTCGAATTTCATCTGTTATTTCATGGTAACGAGCAGCTGCACCTTCGTAGGTTAAGTGCTTTAGGTACTCCCACTGGTTATTTGATTCAGGAGATACTTTGTATTTTCCTACAGTCTCTTCTTTGGTGTGTATTTGAAATCTTTTTTCAACAGGAAAGTTAGGAAGTAGGATGTCTCTCGTTAGGTTCAGAGCTTCGACTTTGTCTACAATTTCATTGGTATTATCAATAGCTTCAGGTAAGTCTTCAAAAGTTTTTAACATCTCCTGCGTAGTCTTGAAAAAGAACTGGTCATTGGGAAATGCAAAACGTTTGTCTTTGACATTAATATCATCATCTGCAAAATCACGAATAGCGGGAGTTGCAAGTTTTTCACCTGTGTTAATACAGAGTAAAATGTCGTGTGCATTAAAGTCATCTTGCTCTACATAGTGGCTATCATTGCTTGCAATAATCTTGACATTGTATTTACGAGCAAACTTAATAAGAGTTTCATTCACCTTGTCTTGCTCTGCCATACCATGGCGCTGCAGTTCTACGTAAAAATTTTCCTGAAAAATATTCAACCACCACTTGAATTCATTTTCAGCCTCTTCTTCTCCTTTTCGTAAAATCGCTTGTGGAATACTGGCTCCCAAACAGCAAGTGGTTGCAATTAGCCCCTCATGATGTTTTTGAATCAATTCTTTATCAATTCGAGGGTATTTGCTATACATTCCCTCCAAGTAGCCAAGTGAGGTTAACTTAATAAGATTCTTGTAGCCTATTTCATTTTTAGCTAAAAATATTTGGTGAACTCTTCGGTCGCGTTGTTCTTTGGTGAATGTTTTTTGATGCCGGTTTTCGGTGACATAAAACTCACAGCCTACAACGGGCTTCACTTTTAACTTTCCATTTTCATCTTTGTTTTTATAAGCCTCTGCTACAAATTCAAAAACACCAAACATATTGCCGTGATCGCTGATCGCTAAGGCTGGCATCTGATCTTTGATGGCCTTGGAATAGAGTTTTGGAATAGCTGCAGCGCCATCTAACAAAGAATACTGCGTATGTACATGCAAATGTGAAAACTTCATAGCGGACAGGAAAAGTAGGCAAATTAACTACCTTTGCAAAATCTACCACGTTCAAATCTTGCTTGATTTTTCCCCATGAGGATTCTGCTTTTAATACTGATCTGTTTAATTTTCACGAGTTGCTCTTTTGTGCAAAAAATTGCCTCAAAAACTTCATTTTTAAAGCATTCAATCCAATCTGTCCCCCCTAAGCAAATTGATCAAGCGTCTATTAAGCCCGTTCAAACCAATAATTATTTGGATCCTATTTATCCTATACAAAATCTGCCAGTACTCAAAAATGAAAGTGTCACTGAAAGCCGTTCTATCAAAGCTTCGAGTCCTGTTAGTGCACCCTCCATTTTATCAAGAAGCGGACTTCAAACTCAACAAGTCGATCCCATTTTATCCCCACTAACATCGCCTTCTTTGTTACAATTTAAATATGCTCAAATTTTAGGCCAAGATATAGAACAGTTGCCCGATTCGCTTTTGCTACAACAAATCGATCCATGGCTGGGGGTGCGCTATAGAAATGGGGGTAATACAGTTGCCGGAATTGATTGTTCCGCTTTTACTGCTACTATATTATCGTCATATCGGGGTATTCAACTTCCTAGAACGTCTCGCGAACAATATCGTTTTTGTGAACAAGTGAATAAAAGTGATTTGCAAGTTGGCGATTTACTTTTTTTTAGGACTAGGGGCCGCTCCATTTCTCACGTAGGTATTTATCTGGGGAATGACAAATTTGTGCACGCTTCTTCTAGTAACGGGGTAATGGTTAGTGATCGTAAGGAGTCTTATTTTTCTGCTCGGTATGTTGGAGCGGGACGTATTCCGCAGTCTTCTGCAACTAGCGAGTAGATTACTTGCGATATATTTTTTTTCGAATAGTTTCTATCACTGGCTCCAGGTCGGGGCTTAGTTTAAAAATCCAAGTGGTGGCTGCAAATCCAACTAGGTAAGTTACACTTCTGGTAATGAGTCCAGTCCATCCTACCTGCCCTTTAAATGCCCAATAGCATCCCAGCGTGATAAGCAGCGCAGTAATAATAATTTTTAATGTGGTAAAACTGAAGGGCTGAAGTTTGAATTTCCATTGTAAAAACCAAATTCTACAAGCATTGTAGATTGAAATTGAAATCAGTTGGGCGAGTGCTGTTCCTGTAATTCCCATTTGTTTTGTAAGCATATAGCTTAGTGGAAGCATGCACGTAAGTAATACAATGCCGCTATAAAATTCAAAACGCCATCCTGGTGAGGTGATAATAAGTTGTGAATTAACACCAGTTCCCAAATCAATCATTCTTGCTAATCCTAATAATAAAAAAACAGGTAAGCCGGTCAAGAAAATTGGTTTAAGATCCAGCGTAAGTATGGCATTTTCGTAATTGATGACGAAGAGACCAAACAGCGCTGAAGAAAAAAGAAGCAAGTTTACGGCTGATCGTTGATAAATCTTGTTGAGTGTAATTCGGTCTTTTTCTTTCCAAGCGCGAGACAAGGGCTCCATGGCTGCAGCAATCACTCCTCGCTGAGGGGCCTGAAGCATGGAAGCAATATTTTGCGCTAATGAATAAACGGCTAATTGTGCTAGTGCGTTTTCAAGTACAGATGGAATTAAGATGGAATCAAAAACCTGTGCAATTACAAAAATGAGTGTTCCTATGTAGGTGAAACTAGTGTAGTGAAAAATTGGTTTTTTTAGTCGTTTTGTTAATGAACTGAAATGAAAAGTAATGGGGAGTTTTTTTTTGTAATAAAGTATACCCATCAATACCATCGCAATAAAAGGATAGCTGAACGCAAATAAATAAATGAAACGATCAAAAGAAATAGAACCCCTTAGGATAAATAAGAGGATTAGAATAAGAATATAAAGTCGCCAAATGCCTTCTTTCAAAAGGTTGCTTTTCACAGAAAGCTGTTGCTGCCAACTCCACGATTCTAGTATATTGAAAAGTAGGAGTCCTGCTGCGAGTGGAAAGACCCAATTAAAGTAATGGATTAGTAAAGGAGAGTTTGTTCCATATTTCCGAATGATCAGCGGCTCAAAAAGCTGTCCTCCTATCAAAAATAAAATAAGTCCAATCGCGCCAAGTGTTAGTGCAATGGTTAACTGATCATTCCCAGAAGATCGAAAACGGTCTTTGTAATAAGGGAAGAATTTATAAATAAAATAGGGAGCACCCATGTTACCTACAGCTGTTAGCAATAATGCAATTGCGATGAACACATTGTAAAGGCCAAATTCTTCCTCTGAAAAAAATCCCTTACGTGTAAAGAGATATGTATTCAGTAGGCCAATAACGAAACCGCCATAGATTACTAGGGTGGAGTAAATACTCTGTTTTCTGATACTACTCATGGCGGGTCGTCAAAGACTTGAGGAAGCCTCTTTCTTTGTAAAATAGAAGTTATCGCTGATATTCTTAATGCTTATTCCCTCCGAAATATTAAATTCTTGCCACACCGTAGTAACGGTAATGTTCTGTGTATGTTTTCCATCTATTCGGATGGGCATAGTAAGTGATTCATTGCAATTTGTCAGTCGGAGTTTTAATTTGCTATCACTCACGACGTATTCTAAAACAGGAATTTTATTGGTTCTCAAATATTGATCAAATAAAGGCTGAAGGGGAAGTCCTGTTTTTTCTATAAAATAAGCCTCTACATCTTTTGAGTCAATTGTTTGGTGATAGAAGTCTTTGTTCAGTCCCTTTAAAATCCCTCTAAATAGGCTATCGTTATTGATGGTCTCTCTTAGGTGATGTAGAAAACCTGCTCCCTTATTATACATGTCGCCACTTCCTTCATCATTGACCCCATATTGACCAATAATGGGCCTATCGTTTCGGATTCTAGTTCTTACACCTCTGCAATAAGCATCGGCTCCCTCACGTCCGTAATGATATTCAATAAAGAGTACTTCCGAGTACATTGTGAATCCCTCATGTACCCACATATCTGCAATGTCTTTTGTGGTGATATTATTAGCAAACCACTCATGACCACTCTCGTGAATAATTATGTAGTCCCAATCTTTCCCCCAACCCGTACCAGATAAATCGCGTCCACGATATCCGTTTGCAAAACCATTTCCATAAGCAATTGCACTCTGGTGTTCCATGCCAAGATGAGGCGACTCCACTAATTTGTAACCATCTTCCTGAAAGGGGTAGGGGCCAAACCAATATTCAAAAGCAGCTAACATTCTTGGCGTATCGCGGTTGAACTGAGGAGTTGCTTTCTCAAGATTATAATCTAGAACCCAATAAGAGAGCTCTAGATTTTTTCCAGCTATGCTTGAATAGTTGTCTTTCCAATTAGTATACTTTCCTATATAGGGTACGATATTGTAATTGTTGATGGGGTTTATGACTTTCCATTCGAAGACACTTTCATTGTTTTTTCTCTTTGTTACTGACTGTAATCGTCCATTAGCGATGGCAACTAAGGAGTCTGGAACAATCATGCGAATGGTTGCTCCTTTATCGGGTTCATCACTTTGGTGATCTTTGCAGGGGTACCAAACACTTGCTCCCAATCCTTGACAGGCAACAGTCATCCAGGGTCTTCCTTTTTTATCGGCGGTAAAAATCCATCCTCCATCCCACGGTGCATTTTTAGCAATGCGTGGGTTGCCACTGTAGTAAATTAAAACAGAGTCGGAGAGAAGTGATTTTTTAGAGTTTCGCGATGCTCCGCTTGATTTAGTTAATGTTAGTAGCCAGCTATTTTTTCCTCTTTTGTTAAAGCTGATCTTTCTTTTTTGAAAAAAGACACTATCAATTTGCATGGGCGACTGCAGGTCAATCTGCATTTGCTCGTGATTGTCCCCTGGTTTATAAGAGAATTGAATAGTGTTTGACCCTTTGATTGTTTTTGTTACATAGTCGGGTTGCACAACAATAGTGTAATGTTGAACATCCCACCAGCTACGCTCCTTGTTGAGAGTTCCTCGTAGAGAATCATCGGAGGAGAATTGTGTGGACTGTGCTTCTGCTGTTTTGCAAAAGCTAAGCGCTCCACATAAAAGAGCTACAAAAAACAGGGGCGTTGGTTTATGCATACAAAGGGGTGTGTATGCTAATATAAAACGAGAATAATTACTGATCGGCTTCTTTTTTTCGCTTATCTGCAAATACTTTCCTAAACTTTTCCAATTTGGGTTGAATTACAAATTGGCAATAGGGGTTTGAATCGCCATTTAGCTCAAAATACTGTTGATGGTAGTTTTCGGCGGGGTAAAAAACCGTGAAGGGGGTAATTTCTGTCACGATTGGGTTGGGCCAGGCCCCACTCTGGTCAAGCGCCTTTTTATATTCGAGTGATTTATTTTTTTGTTCTTCCGAGTGATAAAAAATAGCACTCCTGTATTGTGTGCCTATATCATTCCCTTGTCTATTTAGTGTGGTCGGATCATGGGTCTTCCAAAAAACTTCTAGTAACTCATCAAAGCTTATCAAAGAGGGGTCGTAAACAACCTGTATGCATTCAGCATGTCCGGTTTCGCCATTACATACTTCTTTGTAGGTTGGGTTTTCAGTATGCCCACCCGAATAGCCAGAAACTGCACTTTTTACGCCTTTTAATTCTTCAAAGATGGCCTCTGTGCACCAAAAACAACCATTTGCAAAAGTGGCTGTATCATACACTATGGGTTGACGGATTTCGGTTGCGCTCATATTATTTTTCGTTTCGTTTATAGTTTTTTTATTGGTTTGTCCTTGACAGCTTGACAAAAGGGTAGAACAAAGAAGCAGAAAAGAAAAAAATCGATTTGAGGTAAATAAGATTTTCATAATAGCATTTGCAAAGATATCAAACAAAAATTGGCCCCTCAAGTTCACTCCAATCTGATCTCAGTTATTCTTAAATTCGCTAAAAATATTTTTATGCGTTTTGAATCTGTAAAGAAAATTTTATTTTCAGTTGTACTTATTTCTCCTTCTCTTGTTTTCTCTCAATCCTCTTCAAACCCCAACGAGGAAAGAGTGTTCATTCCAGACGCTCAGAAAGGCGCACAGGTGTTTAAACATGCCAGATTGCTAGAACCACAAAGTGAAACAGTAGAAATTTCTGGTCTTGGATCACCCCTTTTTGCAGCTTCTAATTTGGTAGATGGGACGGTAGAAAGTTACAATCATAAGGTTCGTGTAACCTATTCGCTTCAGGTAACTGGAGGTAAGGGAAGCTACCAATTGGTATTTTATATGCCCAATGAAAAAATGCCTTATTCTGTAAATACAGAAAATGGAGTTACCACTGTTTATATGCCTTTCCAGCTACATGATTACTTTAAGTCAAAGGTGGAACAAAATATAACCGCACGTAAAAAAGTGCAATTGAAGTTAAACCTCTCTACGTCTGGTCTTCGTGAGGCGGTGTGGGTTTTGTAAGGATATTGTGGATTTGTTGTCGTTTAGAGGTTTAAATTTTTCACGATCCATCAACGAAAAATGCCCCATTAAGGGGCATTTGTTTTTTGCGGAGAGAGAGGGATTCGAACCCCCGGACCTTTTACAGTCAACGGTTTTCAAGACCGCCGCAATCGACCGCTCTGCCATCTCTCCGGCGCGAATGTACGAGTTGCTCTTTTTTTATCCAAATCGTTAGTGTTGATTAACTTCAACCGCTCTTTTAGCATGAAAGAATTATCTGCTTTACTACCATACGCATGGAAACATCGCTTCTACCTTTTTGGAGGGTTATTTTTTATTTTTCTATCTAACTACTTTAATGTTTTAACCCCTCAGCTCACCAGTTTTGTGATTGACCGAGTGCAGCGGGTATTGAATTTGCCAGGGTATAATATGAATAGTGCTATCCCTTCATATAACTGGCTAATTAATGGTATTACACGTCTCATCATGCATTGGACAACAAGTTTAACTAGCCTTGTTGCACTATGTGGTGTCACTTTATTAGTACTTGCCTTACTCAGGGGATTTTTTCTTTTTCTAATGCGGCAGACTATAATTGTGATGAGTAGGCATATTGAATATGCGCAGAAAAATGAAATCTACGCACAGTATCAAAAATTGGATGCAACATTTTTCAAGTTGAATCGAACAGGTGATTTGATGAACAGGATTACGGAGGACGTGAGTCGTGTCCGCACTTTTACTGGACCCGCAGTGATGTACGTTGCTAACCTCATTTCAATTATTGCGCTTTCTGTGTTTTTTATGCTTCGAAGAGATCCACTATTAACACTATATGTCCTTTTGCCCCTACCCATATTGGCTTTTTTAATCTATCATATTAACAACCGAATAAACCAAAAAAGTGAGCGAATACAAGAACTACTGTCAGGGTTGACCACGCACGCACAGGAATCGTATGCTGGGATACGTGTGATTAAATCTTTTATTCAGGAGAGGTCCCTTCTTTCGTTTTACAAAAAGCTTAGTAACGATTATCGAAAAGAAGTACTGGGTTTGGTAAAGGTGGAAGCGCTATATTTCCCATCCGTCAGTTTGCTAATTGGTATAAGCACCTTGCTAACTATTATGATTGGCGGGTTGTATTATATACAAGGGGTACATGGAATTGGCGTAAATACGATTGTTGAGTTTGTGATGTACATTAACATGCTGACTTTTCCAGTTAGTGCCATTGGCTTGACTGCTAGTATGATTCAGCGTGCAGCTGCCTCACAAAAACGGATAAATGAATTTTTAGAAATAACTCCTGTACACTCAGGCAATTCTAAATTGACTCCTGGAAAATTTAAAAACGAAATAAGTTTAAATGAAGTTAGTTTAACATACACGGAGTCGGGTATAGAAGCAATTAAGAACGTAAATCTTCAAATTAAAAAAGGGGAGCGGTTACTCATTTTGGGAAAAACTGGAAGCGGTAAGTCTACTTTATTGCAATTGCTGCTCCGTTTTTATGAGCCAGACAGCGGACGAATATATTTTGATCAGCAAGATATCTCTTCATTTGATTTACAGGAATGGAGAGGTAAGATTGGTTTTGTTTCTCAAGATGTATTTCTCTTTTCTGATACAATTGCACAGAATATATCTTTTGGTGCCAGTTATGCATCAATTGGGAAAATTGAATGGGCTGCAAAAGCCGCCGCTATCCATCAAGAAATAATGCAGTTTACCGAGGGGTACAACACCGTTGTAGGAGAGAGAGGGGTTACATTAAGTGGAGGGCAAAAACAACGTGTTTCATTAGCGCGTGCTTTTTTACACGAGCCAGAGATACTTTTACTTGATGACTGTTTAAGTGCCGTAGATAGTCAAACTGAGCAAAAAATTGCGCAGTCCTTAAACCAATTATTTTCTGGTAAGACTATTTTGTTGGCCACACATCGTATCCCTGCACATCTTTCAATGGATAGGGTAATCGTATTGGAAGACGGTAAAATGGTTGAAATGGGTGAGCCTGCTAAGTTATTAGCAGGGGACAGCCTCTATAGAAAAATATTCGAGGGGCAAAGTCGGAAAGAAAATTCAGATTTAGTGCAAAACTGATTTGGCTTATTTTCAAAGATTTTTATATTTGTAGAATACCGTATTAACACTTAAAACTGCAAAAATTTATTACAGTGAACTACGAGAGCAACGAAAGGAAAATGGATAGTATTTACAGTAAAAGACTTCGTGCTGGAAAAAGACGCACCTATTTTTTTGACGTCCGTTCCACCAAGGGGAATGATTACTATTTGACAATTACTGAAAGCAGAAAACGATTTGATGACAATGGATATGATCGTCATAAAATTTTCTTATACAAAGAAGATTTTAACAAGTTCGTAAAAGCATTGGGCGAAGCCGTTGATTATGTCAAAACTGAGCTTATGCCCAATTTTGATTTTGATGCATTCAACCATGAAGAAACCGAAGAGGAGGGTGCTGGTCCAAGTAGACATGTGGATTCTCCAGTCCCCAATCCAACTGATTCAATCACACCTGATTCATCTTCAGCCACCTCTACTGGGGAGGAGGTTGATAAATGGTAGTTTTAAATAATTGGTAATCAATGAATTAATCTTTTTGGTTTAGGTTTTTTACCTAAATGTTAAGATTTTTAAAAAAAACGATTACCTTTCACACCTAATTTCACAGTATCTTGATTAAGAGTGTTCTAATAACAAAAACAGTATCTATGCAACCAAACTTTACTTTAAGAAAAAGTAATTTTTCGAGATTGGTTTTGTCTTTGTTCACATCCTTGCTGTTATTATCAGCGGTTGTAACAAATGCACAAACTACCATTTCTACAACAGGGTTTACTAACAACAATGCTAATGCCCTGGTTACATTCAATTTCAAGAATAACAACGCATTTAGTGTTGTCTTAACTGGCATTTCAAGTATTGCTAGCACATCAGGCACCTTAGATGTTCGTGCCTTTTACAAGACCTCTGCAATCAATGGTGCTCCTGGTGCAATTGATGCTGGAAATGGCTGGGTTCAATTTGGTAATGGAAACATTACGGGTGTTGCAAACACAACTACTACTACCACACAGCCCTTTTTTACAAACCTTAGTTTAGTTGTACCAGCTGGTGCTACCTATGGGATTGTTTTGGAAGCTGTTTTAACAGGAACAACTACTGCCGCTTTGCGTTATAGTACGGTTGCTGCTGGAACTTACACCTTCTCAGGAGGAGGTTGTGATGTTATTACCGGTACGAACATTGGATATGGTGGTGTGGCTTCTCCTGGTGCACCTACATTCACACCCAGGGCATTTATGGGGAGTGTGACTTTTTCACAAGCTGTTGCTTGTTCTGGAACCCCAGCCCCCGGCAATACTTTATCCTCTGTAACTTCTGTTTGTCCTGGTGTTAATTTTAATTTATCCTTACAAAATAGTGCGCCTGCTTCAGGACTTACCTATCAGTGGCAATCTTCTGCTGATGGTACAACTTGGACAAGTATATCTGGAGCTACAAGTTCTACACTCACTCGTAGCCAAACTGCTGCCACCTATTATCGTTGTCAGGTCACTTGTTCTGGAAATACAGGAACTTCTAACCCTGTTTTAGTTGCATTGTCTCCAACTTCGTCATGTTATTGTGCGGCAGGTGCCACAAGTACTGCATTTGAAAAGATTTCAAATGTTACATTTGGTACAATCAACAACAACTCTACCTCCACTGCTGGTTATGAGAATTTCTTAACGCAGTCTACGAACGTAATTGCTGGTCAAACTTTACCTGTCTCTGTTTCAATCTCTGGTGGTTTTAGCTCTGACCAAGTATTTGTTTGGATCGACTTTAACCAAGATGGCGACTTTACTGATGCTGGTGAAAATGTGTACACTTCAGCACAGGGTGTTGGCCCACATGTTGGAAACGTTACCATACCTTCTACTGCAACAATTGGTTCTACGCGTATGCGTGTGAGAATGCATGATGCTTCATTGGGTGCTAATGCTACCCCTTGTGGTAACTCTTCTTACGGCCAAGTTGAAGATTATACGGTAAACATTCAGCCTTGCGTTCAAGGTTCATTTACAACCCAACCTGCTAATTCAACAATCACTTGCGGTGGAAATGCAACCTTTACCGTAGCCGCTTCAGGATCTGTACCAACATTTACTTGGCAGTATCGCACAAGTGTTACTGGTATTTGGCAAGAATTGCCAAACGGTGGAATTGTAAGTGGTGCAACAACAACTACTTTAACGTTAACAAACGTTCCCACAACTTGGAGCGGATATGAAATCAGAAGTATTGTACGTGGGCCATGTATCGGGGCTACTCCAAGTAATGCCGCTACATTGACTGTAAACCCTGTTCAGACAGTTGTTAGCCCATCTTCAGCAACAATCTGTAGAGGAGACTTACAGCGTTTGACTATCACAAACTTTGCTTCTACTTCTGCGCCAATGACATCTACTTTCACTTCAACGGATGTTCCAAAGGCTATTCCTGATGCTAACGCTGCAGGTGTAACTAGTAATTTGACGGTTAGTGGATTACCTGCTGGTGCAACTATTACAGGTCTTGCTGTTAAATTCAGCATTCCAAACCACACATGGCCTGGTGACGTTGTTGTTGTATTGAGAACACCAAACGGACAAGTATTAAATCTTGATTATTATATCAGTGGAACTGGATTCGGACCTGGAACAGGTATGGTTAACACTATAATTAGTTCAACTGGAACTGTTGCCTTAGGTGCTTCTACTTCTCCAACTTTCACAGGTACGTTTAGAGCTGATAGAGCTGGAACAGCCGATGCTGCACCTTCTGGAT
>JBJOGP010000002.1:0-102518 GCA_046048175.1 Bacteroidota bacterium | reverse complement strand
GGGGAGATACAATGATTTTTAAAAAATTCAGAGACACAAATGGTAAAACAGATACAATCAAAGTTGGGAAGACTACTATCATCACACGTACAGAGATAGGAAAAGGTAACGAAGAGAAAAAAGTAGAAATTAGTATTGGCGGGGGCGAATTAGGTGAGCTTATTGAAAAGCAGGTCGAGCTTTTTACTGATCGTGATAAAAAACCATTGAAAAAAGTAGAAGGGTTCAATTTGTTTAAACCAGAAACTAAAAAAGAATTAAAGAACATAGAGAATAACTGGTTTGTGTTAGACCTGGGATTTGCTGATCTTAACGACCAATCTAATTATGCAGCGGCTCGTGCAGCAGGGTTTGTGGGTCCCTCGATTGGAAAAGAACAACTAAGCACCACCGTATCACGTAATGTGAATGTTTGGTTTTTGATGCAGCGCTTAAACCTGGCAAAACATAAATTGAATTTAAAATATGGCGTAGGTCTTGAGTTAAACAACTACTATTTTGACCAGAATAATTTATTATTCCAAAAAAATCCAACCAACATTTCATTGGGTACAACCAGCTATAAAAAAATCAAACTTGCTGCCGATTACTTAACGGTACCCATGATGCTAAACTTTAATAGCTCTCCGTTAAAAAGTAATGGATTACGTATATCCGCTGGGGTCAGTGCAGGATTTTTATACTCTGCTCGTGTTAAAACAAAAGTATCAGGTGACGTAGAAAAAATCCGCGACAACTTTGATTTAGAGCGATTCAAATTTTCATGGGTGGGCGAAGTAGGAGTTGGACCTCTTACTTTCTATACAAGTTTCGCAATGAACAATATGTGGAGCCGCGGCCTGGATATGAAACCTTATAATGTAGGGATTCGTTTAGGAGGTCGTCCTGAAAAAGCAAAATCAAAGCCTGTATCTAAGAAACCAGCAGCATTCAACTGGTCGGAAAAAGGTTAACCAACCACACGTCCTGCAGTAATCTCGTCGACAACACCTGGGTCCAACAACGTAGTGGTGTCGCCGAGATTGCTTGTTTCTCCTTCCGCGATTTTTCGAAGAATACGACGCATGATTTTTCCACTGCGCGTTTTTGGAAGTCCTTTTACAAATTGAATTTTGTCGGGCTTTGCAATGGGCCCAATCTGACGCGTTACTGTTTGTAAAATATCCTGACGAGTGAGTTGCGCATCGTGTACGTTTTCTACAATCACATACGCATAAATGCCTTGACCTTTGATGTCATGCGGGTAGCCAACCACGGCACTTTCTACTACACCTGCGTGCATGTTGATTGCATTTTCTACTTCGGCTGTACCTAAGCGATGTCCACTTACATTCAGCACATCATCGACACGTCCTGTTATGCGATAGTTTCCCTTTTCATCGCGTAGTGCGCCATCACCCGTAAAATATAAATCGGCATAGGTTGAAAAATAATTTTGACGACAACGTTCATGATCACCATACGTCGTTCTCAAAATACCTGGCCAGGGTGCTTTAATACATAGATTTCCTTTTGTATGACCATTTGCATCTTTCTCGACAACCTCCTTACCCGTTTCATCTACTAGCAACGGTTGAATACCGGGCATCGGTAAAGAAGCCCAAGATGGTATACCCGGAGTAACCCCTGCCATATTAGAAATCATACAACCGCCCGTTTCTGTTTGCCACCATGTATCTACAATGGGACATTTTCCTTTTCCAATATGTTTATCATACCAATGCCATGCCTCTTCGTTGATAGGTTCGCCCACCGTTCCTAACACTTTTAACGTAGAAAGATCCTTGCCCTCAATAGGTGCGGTGCCAAATCCCATCAAACTTCTGATAGCAGTGGGTGCGGTGTATAAAATATTGACTTTATGTTTTTCAACAATCTCCCAAAAACGTCCTGCATCGGGCCAAGTAGGAATTCCCTCAAACAAAACACAGGTTGCCCCTGCACTCAGCGGTCCATATAGAATGTAGCTGTGCCCGGTGATCCAACCAATGTCTGCAGTACAAAAATGGATATCACCTGGCTGGTATTGAAATGCATTGATAAAGGTATAATTCGTCCATACCATATAACCTGCGGTAGAGTGAACGACGCCTTTAGGTTTACCCGTGCTACCTGAAGTGTACAAAATAAATAATGGGTCTTCTGCATCCATTTCAGCTGCAGGAAAATGCACGACTCCATTTTTTTCAACCTGCTGCTCTGCATGTTCCATTTCATCTTCCCACCACACATCTCTTCCTTTCAACATCGAAACGGGTGTGCGCGTACGCGTATAGACAATTACTTTTTTGACACGCTTATTACCGATGAGTGCATCGTCGATTACACTTTTCAGTGGAATGTCTTTTCCTCCTCGGAACGCACCGTCACAGGTTACAATAAATTCTGCCTGCGCATCTTCCAATCGATCTGCAATACTCTGTGCAGAAAATCCACCAAAGATTACACTATGAATAGCACCGATTCGTGCACAACCCAATACGGCATAGGCCAGTTCGGGCACCATTCCCATATAGATACAAACACGATCTCCTTTTTTCACTCCATTATTGAGTAACACTTGCGCAAACTGACACACCCGTTTGTGTAAACGGTTATAGGTGACTACTCGCACCCGCTCGTTGGGGTCATTCGGTTCCCAAATGATAGCAGGGCGATCTCCCATTTTTTCCAAATGACGATCAATACAATTTTCAGTGATGTTCAATTTACCTCCGGCAAACCACTCAACGCGTGGCTCTTTAAAATTCCAAGACAAAACCTTATCCCATTTCTTTTTCCAGACAAAGTGTTCAGCTATAGAAGACCAAAATGCATCAGGTTGTTCAATACTTTTTTGATATGCTTCCCGATACGCAGCTTCAGATCTAATTTGATAAGGGTAAGACATGGGTTGGAATTTTGCAGTCCATAAAATTATGAATTGCGGGTGGAACGAATCAATTGAAAACTTAATAAACCAACAATAGCAGATAGCAAAGAGGCTAACAAGATGGCCACTTTTGAACTTACAATGGTAGAAGTATCAGAAAAAGCAAGTAGCGTGATAAAGATGGACATCGTAAATCCAATACCCGCCAATAAACCAGCGGCTGCAATGTGTTTCCAGGCTACACCACTAGGCAAAGAAGCAAATTTGAATTGAACGGATAAATAGCTAAAGAGAAAAACGCCAATAGGTTTCCCTGTAAAAAGTCCCAATAAAATGCCTAAACTATTCAGCGAAAGCAAAGTGTGAGTTAGTTCCTGTCCTAACACAATGCCTGTATTTGCAAGTGCAAAAATTGGAACAATACCATACGCTACAACCGGATGTAAAAAATGTTGAAGTTTTTCTGAAAGAGATGCATGTGCCCCTTTTCCAAAGGGAATAGCAAAGGCAAGTAAAACACCACTGATAGTAGCATGCACACCTGATTTATACATACAATACCACATCGCTATTCCTCCCACCAAATAAATAGGCAAGCGCATCATTCCTCTTTTACCGAGATAAAACAGGATCCCGAAAATGGAAAGAGCAGATAGTAAATAGATCCAAGAAAGCTCCGAGGTATAAAAAAGTGCAATCACTAAAATGGCTCCCAGATCATCAATGATAGCAAGAGCAGTTAAAAAAACTTTTAATGCAGGAGGTACTGATTTACCTGCAAGCGATAATACGCCTAATGCAAATGCAATATCAGTAGCCATCGGAATGCCGGCTCCGGACATAGTGGGTGTACCCGCATTAAACAATAAGTGAATGCCGGCGGGGATCAACATGCCGCCTACTGCGGCAACAATCGGAAGTGCCGCTTGACGGAAAGAAGAAAGTTCGCCAATATAGATTTCTCGTTCAATTTCCAGCCCAACCAATAAAAAGAAAATGGCCATCAAACCGTCATTGATCCAATGTGAAATAGAAAGAGGACCCAGGGTCTGGTGCCAAAAGTGGATATACCCTTCTCCCCAATCAGAATTGGCTATAAAAAGAGAAACAGCCGTACAACCAATCAATAAAAACCCCGAAAACTTCTCACTTTGGAAAAAGTCCAGAAACAACCGAGATAGGTTGAATTGTGTTTGTATAGTAGGCTTTTGAGCTGGCATTACTGAATTTCAGGTACTTAGAGGGACCCAATTCGAACCCTGAAGTTAATAATTTACACTTCTTTGACAAGGATCTTCTCTAAAAATTAGGCCTCAGCACCTAGCTTTGCAACACGAATGAAAGCAATTGCGTCCATATTGTTTTTTGTATTCTCTTGCACAATCACGCTACCCTTGGCGCAATCCATTTTTGCTGCTAAAAAAGTCACTGTTTTTGTGGTTGATGAAGAAAAAAGTACTTCAAATCAGCTGACAGAGATCAAAGAAGATAAAAAAGACATCTCCACACATTCATTACTTACCTGCAATGTAACTCAGGTAAAGAACAACGATGGTAACAAGTGTTACTTACACATCTACATTCCTACTGCGCCTCTACTGGAAAAAACAACTCCACCTCCTAATTTTTGTTGATTACAATCAAGTACTGCTGCTCAACTAATTGAGAAGCCGATTGTTTCATAGTTAACAGAAATTAAAATGAAAAACACAAAGAGTCCTCTATCTCGTATTCTGGATCTTGTAAAACTTGAAAAAGCTGAAATCTGGTCAATTTATTTTTACGCCATTTTAAATGGCCTGATTTTACTAAGTGTGCCATTGGGTATACAGTCCATTGTTGGGTTTGTAATGGGTGCATCATTTAGAGCATCTATTTATGTTTTGATTTTTTTAGTTATCACTGCCGTACTAGTAAGCGGATTGATGCAGATCAACCAAATGAAGATTATTGAAAAAATTCAACAGCGAATTTTTGTTCGGTATGCATTTGCCTATGCTGACACTATTCCCCGTTTAGACTTAAAAAAAGCAGACGGCATTTACTTACCCGAACTTATCAATCGATTTTTTGATACAGCCACATTACAAAAAAGTCTATCAAAAATTTTATTGGAAATTCCCACCGCAACAATTCAAATTATTTTTGGCCTACTTCTCCTTTCGTTTTATCACCCTATTTTTATTTTATTTTCCTTTATTCTCGTCTTAATTCTATGGCTTATCATTTATTATACGGGAGGTCGTGGCTTAACCAGTAGTTTAGAAGAGAGTAGAAATAAATACAAGGTTGCGGCCTGGTTAGAGGAGATGGCTCGCATCATTAAGTTCATAAAAATTGCAGCAGGACATGGTCTTCACTTAAAAAAAACAGATGAAGCAGCGGTTGGCTACTTGAAAGCGCGTAATGAACATTTCAAAGTACTTCTAGTACAGTATAGGAGTCTAGTAGCATTCAAAACAGCAATCACTGCTGCAATGCTTGTGTTCGGCTCCATACTCCTAGTGAATCAACAATTAAATATTGGCCAATTTGTTGCGGCAGAAATTGTGATTCTTACCATTTTGAATTCGGTGGAAAAATTAATCATTAATCTGGATAGTGTTTACGATACGCTTACTGCGGTAGATAAACTTGCCAAGCTTACTGATAAACCATTGGAAGAAAATGGAAAAATTATTTTAAGTGAAGAAAGAAGTGGACTACTTGTAGAGGGAGATAAAATAAACTACAGCTATCCTAATCAACAACCAGTATTGCAACAAGTAGACTTTTCTTTTGAACCTGGACAGTTAATTTGTATACAAGGAAAAGCTGGTACAGGTAAATCTACATTACTTCGTTTATTAGACGGAGCATTTACAGATTTTACAGGCTCGTTACAACTCAATAAAATTCCGATAAGAAACTTTGACCTGAATTCCCTTCGTAGTCAAATTGGAATACTCTTACATCAGCACGATATTTTTCAAGGGACATTATGGGAAAATATAACCATGGGCAGACCGAATGTTGCAATTGATCATGTAGTTCGTTTATTTGAAAAAGTGAATCTAGCCCCATTTTTTGCTTCACTGCCAATGGGTTTTGAAACAGAGCTTGATCCCACTGGCCAGCGACTACCAAGACAAATCATCCATAAAATTCTGCTTGTTCGTGCATTGATTGGAAACCCTCGTCTATTACTTTTAGAAGAGCCTTGGACAGGAATGGATTATGGTACAAAAGAAAAAGTAATCGCATTGCTTCGAGAATACTCGCATAGCACTAGGGTTATTGTGAGTAATGATACTGACTTCGCTAAAACTTGTGACCAGGTTTATATAATGACTGAGGAAGGCAATCTAATAAAAGTTGAAAAAAATAAATAATGGATACGCAACACTATAGTGCACACGAACATGTTTATCGGTACGACAGAAAGAGCCGTGTTCGCAATTGGTTTTTTGGAATTCTAATTGGGATGGCAATAATCTTGTTTTTACCTTGGACACAGAACTTCAGAAGCAATGGGTTAGTAACCACGCTTTATCAGGACCAACGCCCACAACAGGTAAATACAATTATTGGAGGCCAGTTGATAAAGTGGTATGTTAAAGAGGGAGATGTTGTTCGCGCCGGTGATACCCTTATTCAATTAGCAGAGGTAAAACCAGATTACCTGGATCCTGCGTTACTTGAGCGAACAGCAGAGCAGTTAGAAGGCAAAGCACAATCAGTAGAATTTTACAAACAAAAAGCGGGAACGGCGGAGCAACAACTTCAGGCCCTTGACAAAGGCATTGGGCTAAAATTGGAGCAATTGAAAAATAAGCTTACGCAGCTAGAATTAAAAGTACAAGCAGACAGTGCGGAAACAGTTGCTGCTGCAAATGACTTGAATATTGCTAGAGTGCAATTTGAACGTCAACGTGTTCTTTATGATAGTGGCGTTGTATCTCTAACACAATTAGAACAACGTAACCAAACTTACCAGTCAGCTTTTGCAAAAAAAATAAGCGCTGAAAACAAACTAGCCAATACAAAACAGGAACTGGTCATTACAAAATTAGAAATTCGTGCACAGGTTCAAGATAACCTTGAAAAAAAGGCAAAAACAGAAGGAGAACGTTTACAATCACTCACTGCAATTGCCAATGGGCAAGCAGAAGTTGCAAAACTAAAAAACCTCTATGCGAGTTACTCCATTCGAAATGGAATGTACTACATACTCGCACCTCAAAACGGGCAGGTGATCAAAGCTAAAAAAGCGGGGTTAGGCGAATATGTTAAAGAGGGCGAAATGATTGTAGAAATCGTTCCTGAAAAGATTTCCTATGCAGTTGAAATGTTTGTACGGCCTCTCGATGCTCCCTTGATTAATCCCGGACAAAAAGTACGATTACTATTTGACGGTTTCCCTGCAATTGTTTTTAGTGGATGGCCGAATGCATCTTATGGAACCTTTGGAGGAATAGTAACGGCCGTTGAGAAAAATATAAATGGAGTCGGAAAATTCAGAGTCCTCGTTAAGGAAGATCCAAATGATAAGCCTTGGCCTCCGCAACTTCAAGTGGGAGCAGGTGGGCAAGGAATTGCACTGCTAAAAGATGTACCAATTTGGTATGAGCTTTGGCGAAATTTCAATGGCTTCCCAGCAGATTATTATAAACCTGATGCCACTGGCATTTCAAAAAAATAATTCTCTTGAAATACCCAATTCATACATTTTTATTGTGGTGTCTCTGCCTAAGCCTTGCTATAAATGCAAAAGGCCAACCCACGACCCCTACTACCCAAGAGTCAGAGATTACATTATCAGTAGATCAATTTATTTCGCTTCTTATTAAGTATCACCCAATAGCTAAACAAGCAGATATTCAAATTGGACAAGCCAAACAGGAAGTGCGCATTGCTCGAGGAGCATTTGACCCAACATTTAGCTATAAAACTGCAGAAAAAACTTTTGACGGAACCTCCTACTACATACATCAACAACCTATCATTACAATTCCCACATGGTTTGGCGTTACTATTCAAAGTGGATGGGAACGTGTAGATGGCAATCGTGTAGATCCAACAGAAACGCTAGGCCGTAGCAGTTATTTGGGTGTTCAGATACCAATAGGACGAGACCTGCTAACAGACAAAAGAAGAACAGATTTACAAAAAGCAAAAATTATCCGTGAAGCTTCATCAATTGAAAAAAGAAAAATAATAAATGATTTAGTACTGGAAGCAACAAATAGCTATTGGGAGTGGTGGTTGCATAATAGAATATTATCTATAACTGCAGAGGCATTGTCCGTTACAAAAAAACGCTTCGAGTTTGTAAAGCTAAGTGTGCGAGGTGGAGACAGACCTGCTATCGATACGATCGAAGCCATTGCACAAGTACAGCTATTTGAGCTGCTGTATAATCAAGCCAGGGTAATGCAACAGAAAAGTCAATTCGAATTATCCCAATACATTTGGCAAGAGAATCAAACACCCTACTTGCTGCCCGAAAATTGTACGCCCGCGTATAATCAATTTGAACAGTTTGTTACTACTCAAAATCTACCTAATTTGGATAGTATGTTGTCGACAGCAAAAAGTAATCATCCAGAGTTATTGTTGTATAATTTCAAACTAAGTAGCTTGGAGGTAGAAAAAAAATACAGAACACAGCAATTACTTCCAAAGGCCACTTTTAATTATAATTTTTTGGATAAAGGATTTCAATGGACTACTCCTAAAACAACTCTATTTGAAAATAACTATCAATATGGCATTTCGCTAAATATCCCTTTACGATTGTCTGCCGAAAGGGGTGAATACAAAAAAGTAAAATACTCCATACAGTCTACTACATTAGAACAAGATTTGAAACGTCTTCAAATTGAAAACAAAATAAAAGCAAGCTATTTTGAAATTGAAAATTTAAAACAGCAGCTTTTAGTTCAACAAAATGTTTTATCAAATTACCAATCATTATTACGCGGCGAAGAACTCCGTTTTAGAACAGGTGAAAGCAGTTTATTCTTAGTTAATGCTAGAGAATCTAAAGTGTGGGAGACAGCTCAAAAATTTGAAGAATTAAAAGCCAAATATGTAACTGCCATCCAGAAATTACGCTGGTCAGCAGGCCGGTTAAATTAGGCTACCCCACTTATCATGACAAAAACCCGCACTCCAATAGAAACAGCTGCAGCGCTTCTTAGCGATGGTGAGATAGTTGCTATACCTACAGAAACTGTCTATGGATTAGCGGGCAATATGTATAATGAAAATGCAGTTGCAAAAATTTATGAGCTAAAAAACAGACCGAAGCAAAACCCTTTAATCGTACATGTCGCTGATATTAAAGCTGCAATACCCCTAATAGAAGACTTTCCGTCAAAACTCTTAGCACTGGCGGAAAAATTAATGCCAGGTCCACTTACCCTATTATTGAATAAATCAGATCTTGTTCCAAACTCAGTAACAGCAGGTAGCAACAGAGTAGCTATTCGAGTGCCTGCACATCCATTGACTGCAGAATTATTAAAAATAATCGACTTCCCACTGGTGGCACCCAGCGCAAATCCCTACACTCGAATCAGTCCCACTAAAGTAAAACATGTGGAAGCCTATTTTGGATCTGCCCTAAAATTTATTCTGGATGGAGGAGACTGTACCATAGGATTGGAGTCAACTATTGTTGGGATGGAAAATGACCAACCCATTATCTACAGACAAGGAGTGATTAGCAAAGAAGAAATTGAAACTATTATTGGACCCGTAGGTACTTATACTACAGAAAAGTCGGAAACGCCAACGCCAGGTCTTGCTCCAAAGCATTACGCTCCCCTAACAGCAACAACCCTTATTGAACGAGATAAGATTGAAAAAATATTTGAAGCAGGAATGGCAGTATTGATATTCAAAGAAGCGATATCATCAATTCCAGCAGAAGCGCAATACATCTTGTCAGAAAATGGCTCACTAGCAGAAGCGGCACAGAATCTATATGGATTACTGCACGAACTGGATAACAAAGGATTCAAGAATATAATTTGTGAGATGCTCCCTGATAGTGGCCCCGGCTCTGCAATCAATGATCGACTCAGAAGAGCATCGTATACGTCAGCAATTTAATTTAATAAAATACCCTCTAAGCAAACAGCCAAGTCCAAGCCTATCTTTACACGAATCATTATTACTTCAAAATTTCACAAAACAATCTTATGCCCACCAAACCAAGTTTCAACGATTACATTAAGAGTTTCCCTAACGATTTTACGTCAGCAATCGTTGTATTTCTGGTGGCCCTCCCCTTGTGTTTGGGAGTTGCGCTAGCTTCTAACGCCCCCCTGTTCAGTGGAATTATAGCAGGTGTGATTGGCGGCATAATAGTAGGTGTTGCCAGTCGTTCACATTTAAGTGTGAGTGGACCCGCGGCAGGCTTAACTGCAATTGTTGCGACCTCACTTGCATCCTTGCCCTCCTTTGAATCTTTTTTATTAGCAGTGGTACTGGCAGGTATTTTACAAATCATTTTAGGTGTAGTCAAAGCTGGTGTAATTGGAGATTTTGTTCCAGGCAGCGTGATAAAGGGAATGTTAGCTGCCATTGGCCTTATTTTATTGATTAATCAGTTTCCTCACTTACTGGGTGATGACTCACAATTTGAATCAGACGAAGGAGTACCTAGAAAAGGTAATATTTTTACCAACTTTTTTTATGCATTTACTAATATCAATACTAGCGCATTTATCATTGGTGGGCTTGCCTTGGTATTTAATATTGGGTGGGAAAAATTTCAGCAAGGAAAAACAGGATTAATCAAATTTATTCCGGGTCCGCTATTAATGGTTGTATTAGGCGTTGTATTAAATCAGGTATTCCAATCTCAACAGTGGTTACCAGCCTTAGAGGGAGAGCATCTGGTTATATTACCTATTGCACAGTCTACGTCAGAATTTTTCTCCTTTTTAACCATGCCCGATTGGTCCCAACTTGGCAATTACCAAGTTTTAACCGTGGCAGTAACCCTTGCATTGGTGGCAAGTTTGGAATCACTTCTTAGTATTGAAGCAGTTGACGAATTGGATCCGTATAAACGCGTCACCCCCACTAACCGTGAATTAAAAGCGCAAGGGATTGGGAACATCGTATCTGGATTATTAGGCGGACTTCCTGTAACCAGTGTAATTGTTCGTTCCTCAGCCAACGTAAACTCAGGTGCTAAAACAAAAATGTCAACTATTTTTCATGGCATCCTTTTATTACTCTGTGTAGCCTTTATTCCATTCATATTAAATCTTATTCCTAAGTCAGCACTCGCAGCTATTTTGATTTTTACAGGCTATAAACTAGCAAAACCCTCGCTATTTGTTAGGTACTACAAAAAAGGCTGGAACCAATTTCTACCCTTTGTCGGCACTATTGTTGCGATACTTGCCACGGATCTTTTGAAAGGGGTGATAATTGGAATTGGGATTGGTATCATTTTCATCATTCGCTCTAATTTCAAAACTGCCATATTGAGTGTTAATGATGATAACAAATACCTTTTTCGACTTCGCAAAGATGTTTCCTTTTTAAACAAGGCCATTTTAAAACAAGGCTTAGAGAAAGTTCCCGCTCAATCCTTTGTCATCATAGACATTTCAAGAGCCGATTTTATTGATGCGGATATCATTGAGATAATTGAAGATTTTCAAAAGCATGCTCCTTTACAAAAAATAAAAGTAGAAATTAAACAAAGCCCCTATAAAAACCCGATATTTAAAACCCATTAATCCTATAAAAATGAAAGTATACGAAAAGCTTTTGCTTGAAAACAAAGCCTGGGCAGCTGAAAAGATAAGTGATGATCCCGATTTTTTTAATAGGCTCTCCAATATTCAAACTCCAGACTTTTTATGGATCGGCTGCAGCGACAGCCGTGTACCTGCCAATGAAATAACGGGAACACAACCCGGTGAAATTTTTGTACATCGCAATGTGGCCAACATGGTGGTACATACTGATCTTAACCTGTTAACTGTATTAGAATATGCAGTTCACCATTTAAAAGTTAAACACGTTATTGTTTGTGGGCACTATGGTTGTGGAGGTATTAAAGCATCGATGACTAGTCACAACTTTGGTATTATTAATAAATGGCTTCGCAACATCAAGGACGTTTATCGCTTTCACAGAGATGAAATAGATAACATTAAAGACGAAGAGGACCGCGTTAATAGAATGGTTGAACTAAACGTACAGGAGCAAGTCATGAATTTGGCTAAAACGTCCATCATTCAAAAGGCTTGGAAACAAAATCATTACCCCCACCTGCACGGCTGGGTATATGGTCTTAAGGACGGCTTAATTAAACCCATTTTTGAAATGGAAGCCGGCACCCACATTGATCCACTTTATGAATTTGACGATCTGTAAGCTACCTTCGTAGCATGTCCATCGAGGTAAAAGGTCTTCGTAAAGAATTTGGCTCGCAGTGTGCGGTCAACTCTATTTCTTTTTCCGTAACAACAGGAGAGATTGTTGGTTTTTTAGGCCCAAATGGAGCAGGAAAGTCTACGACTATGAAAATGCTCACGGGTTATTTACAACCTGACGGAGGCACGGCATCCATTGGAGGCGTTGAGGTTACAAAAGATCCGCTGGGTGCCAGAAAAAAAATTGGATACCTCGCCGAGCAAAATGCGCTTTACCCTGATTTGTACGTACGGGAATACCTTTCTTTTATTGCACGCATTCAACAAGTAAAAACAATCGATTCCAGTGTTGACAAAATCATTGAACTAACAGGACTTCAACCCGAGGCGCATAAAACCATTGGCAAACTCTCCAAAGGTTACAAACAACGAGTGGGTTTAGCTGCTGCGCTGGTGCACGATCCGGAAGTATTGATACTAGATGAACCTACCTCCGGCTTAGATCCAAATCAATTGGCTGAAATTCGAAGTTTAATCAAGGCCCAAGGAAAAACAAAGACCGTTTTATTCTCCACCCATATTCTGCAGGAGGTGGAAGCTATTTGTGATCGTGTTATCATTATCAATAAAGGCAATATTGTTGCCGATTCTCCTCTCAAAAAACTGGCTGAGATAGTATCTTTGCCGCGCCCGGATATGAATTTGGAATCAATATTCAGATTCTTGACGGGTCAATCCTAATACCCTTCAATTTTAAAAAACTATGAGCTACATCGCAGAAATTTTTGCCAGACAAATTTTGGATTCACGCGGAAACCCCACTGTAGAAGTGGATGTGATCACCGAAAACGGAGCGCTGGGTCGTGCTGCTGTTCCAAGTGGTGCAAGTACCGGAATACATGAGGCAGTAGAATTGCGCGATGGAGACAAGAAAAAATATTTAGGCAAAGGAACCCTGAAAGCTGTTGACAATGTCAATAAAAAAATTGCTCCGCTTTTATTAGGATATGACGTTGCCGACCAAACAGGTATCGATGAAATGATGATCCAATTAGATGGAACATCTAATAAAAGCAAGCTGGGTGCCAACGCAACACTGGCAGTGAGTATGGCTGTTGCAAAAGCAGCCGCTGAGGAAGCAGGACTACCTCTGTTTCGCTATGTAGGAGGAACCAATGCTAAAATTCTTCCTATCCCGATGATGAATATTTTGAATGGAGGAGCACATGCAGACAACAAAATCGACTTTCAAGAATTTATGGTAATGCCAGTGGGCGCTCCTTCGTTTAGTGAGGGACTTCGTTGGGGAGTGGAGATTTTTCATGCACTTAAAACTGTATTAAAGAAAAAAGGATACAGCACAAACGTCGGTGATGAGGGTGGCTTTGCACCGAACATTCAAAGCAATGAAGAGGCAATCGAAACGGTACTTGTTGCAATTGATGCTGCGGGTTACAAAGCAGGTTCGCAAATAAAAATTGCGATGGATGCGGCGAACAGTGAGTTATGGGATAGCAAAAAGAAAAAATATGTGTTCCATAAAAGCAGTGGAAAAGAAATGTCGAGCGAACAATTAGCCAAATACTGGGAAGGATGGGTTAAAAAATATCCCATTTGCAGTATTGAAGATGGGATGGCCGAAGATGACTGGGCAGGTTGGAAGATGTTGACAGAGGCTGTTGGTTCAAAATGTCAATTAGTAGGGGATGATCTTTTTGTTACAAACGTAGAACGCTTACAACAAGGAATTGACAAGGGAATTGGTAATGGATTATTGGTTAAGGTCAATCAGATTGGTACGATTACCGAAACAATTAATGCCGTTTCCCTAGCACAAAATAATGGATACAATACCATCATGAGTCATCGTAGCGGCGAAACAGAAGATACGACGATTGCTGACCTAGCTGTAGCCCTTAATTGTGGTCAGATCAAAACAGGTAGTGCTTCTCGGACCGACCGGATGGCCAAATACAACCAGCTACTCCGTATAGAAGAACTCTTGGGCAGTTCGGCCTTGTATCCAAAAGGAAAAATCAAATTTGGAAAATAAATTAAAGAGGGGCGAATGCAGCCCCTCTTTATCTTTGAGGTGAACATGAATCAATTTCTTTCTACCATTCCGCCGTGGATTCGCAATAAATACTTCATTGCAACGGCTGTTTTTTTAATTATTGTCATTTTTTTAGACAAGAATGATTTGTTCACACAACTTGATAGAAAAAAAGAACTTCGAAAATTAGAAAAGACCAAAGAACACTACACCAAGCAAATAGAACTGGAACGCAAAGAATTAGAGTCTTTAAAAAATAATCCTGCCACCATCGAAAAGTACGCCCGGGAAAAATACCTGATGAAAAAGGACAATGAAGACCTGTTTCTGATTACTGAAAAACCAGTTTCGGATAAAAAATAGGCCGTTTTCACAATAATCGTTTCCTCCCCTCGTTTTTAAAGGGTCCAATCGGTCAAAACCAGCGACTCCCCATGAAAACGTATTCTCCAGAAGACCTTATTTGTTACCTCTACAATGAGATGGATGCGCAAGCCCGCCTCGAACTAGAGGCCGCTTTACAAGAAAACTGGACCTTACGAGAAAAGCTGGGTGTCTTGAAAACCTCTATGCAACGACTGGACCGAATTGTAGAATCGCCCCGAACTGAAGTAATTCTCAACATTTTACGTCACGCGTCCACTCACCAAGCGCAGACCGTTCGTTGATGCGTAACTTGCGGCCATGACCCGCAAGCAGAAATACCAATTTGTTACGGACTATTTTTTATCGCATGCCCCCGATGCAGAAACTGAGCTTTTTTATGATAACCCCTTTCAATTATTAGTGGCGGTTATTTTATCGGCGCAGTGCACCGACAAACGGGTTAATCAAACCACACCGGCCATTTTCAAACGCTTTCCCACCCCTGCCAAGCTGGCCAAAGCAACATTTGAAGAAGTATTTCCGCTGATTCAAAGTATTTCGTATCCCAACAATAAATCCAAACACCTGGTTGGGATGGCCCAAAAACTAATCAAGGACTTTGGAGGCCAGGTACCGATGACAGTAGATGAATTAGTGCAATTACCTGGCGTGGGTCGTAAAACAGCCAATGTGATTACTTCGGTAATCGACAATCAGCCCAATATGGCAGTGGATACGCATGTATTCAGAGTGAGCAAAAGAATTGGGCTGGTTCCTTCCACGGCAACTACACCATTGGCAGTAGAGAAAGTATTAATTAAAAATTTTCCGGAAGCGCTCATTCACAAAGCGCACCATTGGTTAATTCTACATGGTCGTTATACCTGTATTGCCAGAAATCCAAAATGTGCAAGCTGTGGGCTGCAAACAGCTTGCAGTGCTTTTCAAAAAATGAAGAAAGATTAATTCTTACGTCCCAACATTTCTTGCAAACAAAGCACTAACTCCGTTTTGGTAATGGGTACACCCATGATTTTGTTGTATCCTTTTGCATCAACTAAATAGATGTCGCGGATAATTTTTATCAACTGACCATTATTGATTTCAGGAATTAAAACCTGATCAAAGTTTTTGATCAACTGTCCCAAATTACGAGGGAAAGGACGCACATAACGAAGATGAGCATGACTCACTGCATGACCTTGTGCTTGCAATTCAGCAACAGCAGACTTGATTGCTCCATAGGTAGAACCCCATCCCAACACTAGAATTTTTCCTTTATCAGGACCACTGTCTAATTTTTGTTCAGGAATATATTCTGCAATCTTATCTACTTTTTCTTGACGAAGCTTCACCATCAATTGGTGATTCTCGGGTTCATAGTTTACGTTTCCTGTGATATTCTGTTTCTCAATTCCTCCAATGCGATGCTCTAGCCCAGGTGTACCAGGTACTGCCCATGGACGTGCTAATTTTTCGTCGCGGGTATAAGGCATGTATTTTTCTTCTCCCTCATTGAGTGCTTTTTTAAATTGAACAGGGATTGCAGGAAGATCTTTTGTTTGTGGGTAGCGCCAGGGTTCTGCTCCATTGGCAATATAGCCATCACTCAAAAACATAACGGGCGTCATGTGTTGGATAGAAATACGCACCGCTTCAAATACGGCATCAAAACAATCCGTAGGAGTAGAAGCAGAAATAATAGGCATTGGACATTCGCCATTACGTCCATAATACGCTTGCATCAAATCACTTTGTTCTGTTTTTGTAGGAAGACCAGTAGAAGGGCCTCCACGTTGAACATTGATGATAAGCAAGGGAATCTCCAACATCACAGCAAGTCCCATGGCTTCTCCTTTGAGCGCAATACCTGGACCGCTCGAAGTAGTAACTCCTAGTGATCCACCATAGGAGGCACCAATTGCAGAAGTGATGGCCGCAATTTCATCTTCGGCCTGAAAAGTTCGTACACCGAAATTTTTGTATTTGGATAGCTCATGTAAAATATCCGAAGCAGGTGTAATAGGATAAGAACCTAAAAAAAGAGGCAGTCCACTTTTTTGTGATGCAGCGATCAGTCCTAATGTCAATGCTTGGTTGCCCATGATAGAGCGATAAGAACCGGGTTGCATTTTGGCGCGCTCAACTGAATAGGTAGTCGTAAACGTTTCTGTTGTGTCTCCGTAATTATACCCCGCTTGCAATACAGCCACATTGCTGTTCATGATATCGGGCTTCTTGGCAAATTTCTCTTTGATAAAATCGATCGTGTTGTTCATATCACGACCATACATCCAATACAAAAAGCCGAGCACAAACATATTTTTAGAACGATCCTTTTCTTTCATTCCCAAAGTGACATCCTTTAGCGCTTCACGTGTCATTTTGGTCACATCCATCTTGAACACTTCGTAATTACTGAGGCTTCCGTCTTCTAATGGATTTATACCCTCAGGATAATTAGCGAGTCGTAAATTCTTTGCATCAAACCCATCTGTATTTGCAATAATCTTTCCGCCTTTTTTCAAGGCTTTGAGATTTACTTTTAATGCTGCTGCATTCATCGCCACCAAAACATCACAAGAGTCACCTGGTGTAAAAACACGATCAGAAGAAAAACGTAATTGGAATCCACTCACACCGGGCAAGGTTCCTTGTGGCGCGCGGATCTCCGCAGGAAAATCAGGAAAGGTGGCAAGATCAATTCCGAGCAGTGCCGTGTTATTGGTAAACTGACTTCCCGTCAGCTGCATACCATCACCACTGTCTCCTGCAAACTTGATAACCACATCTTGTAAAACTTCCGTCTTTCTGGCCATGATCGTTTTTTAAAGTGTGCTTTACGAATTTAAACTTTATTAAGCCATTTTACCAGGGTGACCCAACCAAACTTTTCTTCCTTGTATACGGCGAACTAAGAACATGAAAGCGACAAATATGAAAAAGAAGGGCCCGGCAAATCCAAGTAAGGCGATATAGCGAGTGCCATAGAATTTTTCCATCGGACGGCGCAAGCGCTCCGCAATCAAATACATACCTGGTACCATGATCAGGGTGAGGAAGAAAGAGAAAATAAGACCGAATATAATGGTCCAGCTAAGTGGCCCCCAGAATACTACACTGTCTCCCCCAAAAAAGATATTGGGACGAAGATGTTGGAATAGTCCGGCAAAGTCGATATTAAATCCTACTGCAAGTGGCAATAAACCCAAGATTGTAGCCACTGCTGTTAAGAGTACCGGAATAATTCGAATCTTTCCGGCCTGAATAGCGGCTTCACGCGTACGATAGCCGCGTGTGCGCAACTCATCAGTGAATTCAATTAGCAGAATTCCATTTTTAATTACAATACCGGCCAGTCCTACTACTCCAACGCCTACCATGATTGTGGCGAGTGTAATACCGCTTAATGCATAACCCAAAAACACTCCAATTACAGAGAAGAAGATCTCAGTAATTACAATGAAAGGCTTACTCATACTATTGAATTGCAATACCAGAATTAAAAAGATAATTCCAATTGCCATCAATAAGGCTGTACCCAAAAAAGCCTGTGTTTCCTGCTCTTGTTCACTTTGTCCCTGCTGACGAATGACAACATCAGACGGGATTGAAGTGCTATTTCTAAAGTCTTGAATCTTTTCTTTGAGCGCTGCGTTAATACCCGTAACTAAAGTTGGATTTGCAACGCTACTTTGTAACTGGATGGTACGACGAACATTTTTACGTTTGATTCCACCTGCCGTATTCGTGTATTCTACAGAAGCAACGGCCCCTAATGGAATAGACTTGACTTGCATGGTGTTCATATCCATGAAAACAATACGTGTATTCAAGAGATCATCTACATTATTACGTCGATCACTTGCGTAACGTAGCTGTATTTTGTATTCATCTTCCCCATCCTTTATTTTACTGACCTCTTTACCAAATTGAGCCGTACGAATAGCCATTCCAATTTGAGCGGTAGTAATTCCTTCCATCATGGCTTTACTACGGTCAACATTGATTGTAATTTCAGGGTTATTGAGGTCAACGTCTGCTTTCAAACTCTGGATACCTTCAACCCGGTTTGTATCGAGATATTGCAGTAATTGTGTAGCCACTTTAGCAAGCTCATCAAAATCATCACCTGCAATTTCAATATTTACCGGAGGTTCTGTGGGTGGACCGGCAGACTCTTTATCTACCTCCACATCAAGACCGGGTATGCCTTGCACCGCCTCACGAATAGATGTAAGATAAGGTCCTGTGGACTTTCCATGTCTTTTTTCAAATTCCACAAATGAAACCTGGATTCGACCTAAATGGGGTTGTACGCTTCGATTATTATCGCGCGGATTATTAGCACTGACTGCTACATTACTAATTACACTTTCCACAATAGCACCCGGCTTACCAGGCAACTCACTTTCTAACACCTTCAACACTTTGGTTTCCAATACGCGGGTTATACTATCTGTGTATTTAACGTCTGTACCAACTGGTAATTTGGCATACACGTAAATAAAATTTGGATCGCCCGAAGGGAAAAAGGTCATTTTATTACTACGCAGCATGAGCAGCACTAACGAAATAGCAAACAATCCAAACAATGATGCAAATGTTTTTGCTGGACGATTACCTACCAGAATCCAACGCAGTAATTTTTCATACTTGTTCATCATGCGTGGCAAGGTCTGGTGTTGGAATTTCCAAATAATTTCTTCCAAAAAGTAGCTATGTAATACCATTAGGATACTTAATAGCCACAAAAAGTTTGCAGTGCCGTGAAATCCTAATCCATGAAGTACTAAGCCCGCAATAGCAAAAACCCAGAACCATTTATTTCTGAAAATGGCAGCCTTTACTTTATTCTCCTCTTTAATCTCCGGCTTCATGAAGCTAACTGCAAACACCGGGTTGAAAATAAATGCTACCACGAGTGAAGCCGCTAAGGTCAAAATCAACATGGTAGGTAGATAAATCATGAACTTACCAATGATACCCTTCCAGAATAATAATGGGAAAAATGGCGCGAGCGTAGTAGCAGTACCCGCTAATACAGGAATGAAAACCTCACCTGCTGCTTCTTTAGCACTTTTGATAATGGGTACTTTTCCATTGGCAAATATGCGGTGAGTGTTTTCGATAACCACAATGGCATCATCTACAATAATACCCAGACCAAATAACAAAGCAAATAATACAATAAAGTTGAGTGTTACACTTCCTCCTACAATTGCATCTGCCACAGGTAGAAATAAAAAGGCCACGAACACACTCAAGGGTACACTGAGTGCCACAAAAAATGCATTGGTAACTCCCATAAAGAACATCAAAATCACCAATACCAGAATAAATCCAATGATAATCGTATTGATCAATTCATTGAAAGAGGTTTTGGTTCCCTTACTTTGATCACCTGTAAAGTCTACTTTAAGGTCCTGTGGCAATTCTTGTTTTTCTTTCATGTCAGCCAGAATAGATTTTACTCCATCGGCTGTGGTAATTAAATTCTCACCTGCACGCTTAACAATATTTAGGGTAACCACATTTTTACCATTGAGACGCGCAAAGCTTTCATATTGTTTGACCGTATCACGAATGTCAGCTACATCGCGGAGATATACAGAAGCACCACGAGCAGAACTGCGTACTACTATAGTAGACATATCCGCGGCCTGCTTAAATTGCCCTTTAACGCGTAGTGTACGCTTCATGTTTCCAACTTCGACCTGTCCCCCTGTGATATCCATGTTTTCACGAACGATTGCATTTTCAATATCCATGAAACTCACTTTTGCCGCTGTCATCCGATAAGGATCCACGTTGATTTGGATCTCACGCTCTGGAGCACCCACAATTTCAGCACGTGTAATAGAAGGTAGTTCTTCCACTTTATCCTGAATCTTGTCTGCGTACTCTTTCAGTTTTACAGGATCAAAATCACCACTGATATTCACAAATAAAATGGGAATCTCACTCAGCGAAAACTCCTGTACATCTGGCTCACTAGTCAGGTCGTTAGGAAGGTCTTTAGTAGCCTTATCCACTGCATCTTTTACCTTACGCTTCGCTACTTCACTTTTTACATCCGTATCAAACTCTACTACAATCAGAGAGTAATCAGTTTGTGAAGTACTGCTGATCTTATTCACCTTGGCACCACTGATTCCCTTTAACTGTTTTTCAATCGGACGGGTAACCAGATTTTCAATATCCTTTGGAGAGTTTCCTACATATACAGTAGTTACTGAAATAGTAGGTACTACCACATCCGGAAACTGTTCCTTGGGAAGTGTGGTAAAGCGGATGTATCCAAATAACGATATCAATATCGCTACAATATAAATGGCTGTTCGGTTATCAATAGACCAACTGGTAAGACCAAACTCTTTAATCTTTTTGACAACCTTTTCCTGAAAACTTGACATACCTTAAATTTTATTGCGTGAGAATTATTGCACTGCTTTTACAACCTGTCCGTCATATACATTCTGAAAACCGCGGCTGATTAATAATTGTCCGTTATTCAATCCTGCTTTGATCTCAATGCGCCCGCCGTATGTTTCACCAGTAATCACACTCATTTTACGAGCAATCATTTTATTTCCTTTTTGTTCTACAACATATACATAACGGCCTTTTTCATCACGTTGTACGGTATTGAGTGGAACCGTTACTGTGCTGTCTACTTTGTAATCCAAAATGCGCACATTAGCAGTTTGGTTTGGCTTAAGGGCAGTATTAGCTGGAATAATGGCTTCAGCATTAAAGGAACGAGTAGCAGCATTGATGGATTCACCTACTACCGATAAAGAAGCCATAAAAGGTGTACTTGTAGCTTCCAGTACTTGGATTTCAACTTTAGCTCCTTTATTAACACGACCAATATAATTCTCAGGAATATTTGTAACCACTTTCAATCGGCTATTGTTGACAATCCGAATTCCCATACCAGGAGTAGCAGCCGCTTGTGCAGAAAATAACTCCCCCACTTTTACATTCACTTCTTCAATTACGCCACTAATCTCTGCTTTCACATTGGTCATATTAACCTGTTCTTGCGCCATTGCAACCTGCGCTTGCGCCGCACGCAATTGTGCATTTAATGCTTCCACATCTGCACGCGCATTAACTACACTAATCTCCGCACCAATGTTTTGTTTCCACAAATTTTCATAACGCTGCAAAATTGTTTGCGCCTGTTCTACACGCGCTTTGAGCATGCCTGTTTGCTGCTGAGCAGCTGCTAATTGTTGACGAGCAACTGCATCATCCAACTTTAATAACGTTTGTCCCTTTGTTACGCGCTGTCCCGTTTTTACATAAACAGCTTTGATTAATCCACCCATTCCAGAGGGGGCTACATAAGCCATATCTTCGGCTTCCACTCGACCTTGCAGGTCGATGTAATGAGCAAATGACCCTTTTTGAAGCGTATCCAAAGAAACTAGCAGGGCAGTTTTTGCAACAGAAGGATCAGCTAACTCCAGTTGCTGTTCCAGGTCACGCAACGTAGCCTCCAATGTTGTTTTTTCCTTTTTGATTTTCTCAATTTGCTGACGCAATTGTGCCACGTCGCCTTTTTTTTCTGAATTGCCGCCACAGGCAACAAGCAAGAAAACTGGCAATAATAATGTCGATAATTTTTTAAGCGTATTCATAGTAGTGTATTTCAATGTTTGAATTAAAGTTTTCCGGTTGCTTTTAGCCAATCAATGCGTGCAATGATGGCTTCAGAAAGTGCCGTGGTATAATTAGTTTGCGCAGCCTTCCATTCATTTTGCGCCAGATTAATCTCGGTTTGTGAACCTAATCCGAGTTCATATTTTTTCTTTATTTGCTGGTACACCTTTTCAGCCAGTTCCATATTTTGTTTTTGATAATCCATTCGGCTAACAGCTGATTGAAAATTATTTTTGGCAACAGCTACTTCATTATCAATAGTCCGCTTCAACCCCTCTATTTCATTTTTTGTACGCTCTAGTTCAATTTTCGATTGTGTAATTTTTGAGCGAGTAATAAATCCATTGAAAAGAGGAAGTGTCATACCCACACTGATATTAGAAATGGAGAACCAAGCCTGATTAGGTGAGAAAAAGTTCCATGTGTTACGCTGGGCGTTTTTTGCGTATACACTATTCAATGCAAGGGTCGGAATCTGGCTTAGTTTGTAACGTCTAATATTATATTCCCCTAATCGGCGTCCTAGGTCGGCTACCTGAAATTCTTTACGGTCACTGTATTGGTAAGCACCATTTGCAAGCAAACCATCTTTGATCATGTCAGGTGTAATCGTGTCTACCAAAATCAACTGGTCTTGCACCGGCATCCCCATTAATACTTTTAATCCATAGTATCCATTGGACACCATTGATAAAATTTTATTACGCTCGGTTTGCAAATTGGCTAACTGTACAGCCACGCGGTCGATATCTAATTTTTCACGAAATCCATTTGCATATAAAACGCGGGTATCTGCTAAATTTTTATTGACAAAGGAGATGGTAGAGTCTAAGAGTTCAATCTGCGTACGACTCACTACTAATTGGTAGTAGATTTTTAAAATATTGGCTTTGATAATTTCTTGTGTTAACTCCGCACTTTTGCCAGCCAATTGCATGGCTGCATCTCTAGCTTGTAACCCAACAAAAACTTGTCCATCAAACAAAATTTGATTTAAACTGATTGCTGCATTAGCGCTGAACTTGGTTCCAAACTGCGCCGCAATAAAACCAAATTCATTGGGCATGGTGATGGGATTACCATTTCCATTTTTCACTCCCTCACCGATTAATACTTGATACGTAGCAGGAGAAATAAAATTGGGAATCACCTGTGTTGCAATATTGGGATTATAGGTAGTGGTCATGCTGCTATTGATGTGCGGGAAAGCAGCCGAAGTGATTTGTCTATTTGTTTCTTCTTGCAACCGGATACCTAATAGGGCATTTTTGACTTGCACATTATTTTTTAATGCATAGTCAACTGCTTGCTGCGCTGTTAAAGAATGCGTTTGTACTTGGGTCGTGTCAAGGGGCATCGCTTGTGCACCCAACTCGATACAGATACAAACAGCAATCCAAAACACACGTTTCATTGTATTCATGATAGATTATTTTTTTTCGCTTGTTGATAGGATTGAATCAGCTGGTGTCCCTGAAGGTTAGCCAGTCCGTAAATGAAATTTTCAGAAATTAATTGTGCGGTTTCCGCCATATTAAATTGAGTGGGAGGAAAAAGTGAAATATTAAAAGGAATCATCATAGACTCTAATCGAAAACGGCTAATGATTTCCAGATTAATATCCGATCTGTAATATCCTTCGCGAATACCTCTTTCAATATTGACGCGTATAAAATGAAGGAGAAATTCATTTTTGTATTCGCTGAAACGCTGAAACCCTCTTGGATGAAATTTTTGTAGATCAAAAAGCACCATTGGATTCATGTTGCGGAAATCTTCCATGACATGTTCCATGATCAAAAAGATCTCATGTATGGCATCATTCGCTTCCAGCGCAACCTGCTCACATTCCTGACGAATCGCCTGCGTATGGCGTTTTACAACCTCTTCGACCAATTCGTCCTTATCCGCAAAGTACTGGTAAAGGGTCTTTTTGCTCATGCCCAGTTCCTCAGCCATGTTTTCCATAGAAACGGAGCGGATTCCAAAGCGCATGTAGAGCTCCTCGGCCTTCTCAATTATTCTATTTCGAGTTTCCATAGTTGAATTTGGGGCCGCAAAACTATGGAAACTTTTATCGTTTTCAAAGTTTCTACTGTTAAAATCTCATGAATTTCTGGGTTTTATAGTGGCAGACCCGCCCTGGATTGTAGTAATTTAGCTTTAAATCGTTCCGATGAGCCCCAAAAGACCTTTCCGAAACCCACTTAAAAGACTGGCTGCTTACTTTATCCAGGGCTTGGTCATTTTGGCTCCCATTGTGATAACCGTCTATGCGCTGTACTGGCTTTTTGAAAATGTAGATAGCATCCTTCGCCCCTATCTGAACGTCCAGGGCCTTGGGTTCGTACTTATCATTTCCGGCGTCATTTTGGTAGGTTGGGTCAGCTCCAGTTTTTTGATGGGAAGCGTATTGTCATTATTTGATCAATGGTTGGAGCGCACGCCGGGTGTAAAACTCATTTACACTTCAACCCGTGATTTTTTTGAAGCATTTGCCGGCAACAAACGAAAATTCAACAGAGCCGTGTTGGCAAATGTCTTTGGACCTGAAGTATGGATTATTGGTTTTTTGACAGATGATGAATTGGAAAAATTTGAAATGGGCAGTGATAAGGTTGCTGTCTATGTTCCACAGGGATACAATTTTGCAGGTCAACTTTATATTTTACCAAGGGAAAAAGTGAAAAAAATCGATAAGATTTCTTCAGGAGAAGCCATGAAATATGCAGTAACAGGCGGTGTGGTTGATTTAGATGCCGAACGAAATCACTCGTCTTAGTTCCAATTTTTTTTATACCATTTTATGCGCAGGTTTTTCATCTTGCTGGTCATTTTATGCCTGGCGGAAACAGGATTTTGTTGGGGCTTTTTTGCACACAAACGGATTAACCGCTACGCCGTTTTTTTATTGCCTCCAGAAATGTTACTATTTTATAAGAAGAACCTGCTTCTTATAGAAGAGCACGCAGTAGACCCTGATAAAAGGAGATATCAGATCAAGGAGGAGGGACCTCGTCATTACATTGACCTGGACCATTATGGTCGATACCCCTTTCTTTCTTTACCTCGCCAGTGGAATGATGCTGTCGCAGCCTGTGACGAGGATAGTTTAAATAAATACGGCATAGTACCGTGGTGGACCCAGGTTATGCTAAACCGCTTGACCGAGGCCATGCAAAAGAAAGAAGTCTTTAAAATACTGAAACTATCTGCTGAACTCGGCCATTACGTTGCTGACGCACATGTTCCCTTACATGCCTGCAGCAACCACAACGGTCAACTTACCGGACAACAGGGAATTCATGGATTTTGGGAAAGCAGAATACCCGAATTATTGGCTGACGAGCAATGGGATTTTATACTGGGTAAGGGAGACTATTTAAAGGATCCTGGCCGCTATATCTGGACCTGTGTTTTTCAAAGCGCTGCCGCCGCTGATACCGTGCTGAAAGCAGAACGATGGCTATCCTCACAATTTTCTGCTGATAAAAAATATGCGTTTGAAGAAAGAAATGGCACAATGGTGCGACAATATGCCAGCTCCTATACACGCAGTTATGATAAGCTATTAAAAGGAATGGTTGAACGAAGAATGCAAGAGTCTATAAAAGCAGTTGCATCCTTTTGGATTACAGCCTGGGTACAAGCAGGTCAACCGAATCTTGCCGAACTTGTAGAACATCCCTTTTCTGCAGAAGAAAAGGCCGCCTTTGATTTGCTTCAAAAGGAATGGAACAACGACAGGTTAGCTTACATTTGCCCCGATGATCATGCACAATTTTAATGCGGGTCCCTCTATTCTACCTAAGGAAGTGTTGGAAGAAGCTAGTCGTGCTCTTTTGGACTTCAATGGAACGGGCTTATCGCTGCTAGAAATTGGTCATCGTACTCCCATTTTTACACCCGTGATGGAAGAAGCGCGGGCATTAGTGCGAGAACTAATGCAATTAGATGAGGAACATGAAGTGCTTTTTTTACATGGAGGCGCCACGTTACAGTTTGTACAGGTTCCTATGAATTTACTGGATGAAGGACAGGTAGCAAACTATACCGAAACAGGAACCTGGTCCGAAAAAGCCATTAAAGAAGCTCGACTATTTGGTAAAGTGCATATTGCAGGTACTTCTGCTTCTACTGGTCATACTACAATCCCTAAAAACTTAGAGGTAGAAGCGGGTGGTGCTTATTTGCACCTCACGTCGAACGAAACAATTGCGGGAACACAATGGCATCAATTCCCCTACGATGTACAACAGCCGTTGGTTGCAGACATGAGCAGTGATGTATTAAGTCGTGTAGTGGATTTTAATCGATTCGATTTGATCTATGCAGGTGCACAAAAAAATATTGGACCAGCTGGCGCTTGTTTAGTAGTAGTTAATAAAAACTGTTTAGGAAAAATAAAGCGACCTATCCCCGCATTCATGGATTATCGCTTGCATATCAAAGAAGGCAGTATGTTAAATACGCCCCCGGTATTTGCCGTGTATGTGATTCTATTAACACTACGCTGGCTCAAAAAAATGGGTGGTGTGGCAGCCATTGAAAAACAAAATCAAGAAAAAGCTACATTGTTTTATACTACACTAGATTCACTTCCCTTGTTTCAGGGACCTGTCGCCAAAGAGGACAGAAGTAGTATGAATGCTGTGTTTATTATGCAAGACCCCAAATTGGAAAAAGAGTTTTTAATAGCCGCAGAAAAAGAGGGAATGGTGGGGATCAAAGGACATAGAAGTGTAGGCGGTTTTCGCGTATCATTATATAATGCACTACCTCTTTCTTCCGTTCAAGCAATCACCTCATTTATGCGTTCATTCGCAAATAAAAAAGGCTAATCATGGCAAGAATAAAACCTTTCAGCGCCCTGCGACCACTTCCTATTTTAGCAACACAAGTGGTGTCACCGCCCTATGATGTACTGAATAGCGAAGAAGCCAGACAGGAGGCATTTGATAATACTATTTCATTTTTACACATCACTAAAGCGGAGATTGATCTGGATCCGGGCATAGATGTTCATAGCGCAGAAGTATACAAGAAGGCAAAACAAAATCTGCAATATATGATTGCAGAGAATGTTTTTTTTCAAGACCCGGAGCCCTGTTATTATATCTACATGCTAGTGATGAATGGCAGAACACAAACAGGCCTGGTCTGCGTTTCGAGTGTTGCAGACTATTTAGAAGACAAAATCAAAAAACACGAGTTTACAAGACCAGAAAAAGAAAAAGATCGTATTGATCATATGCAAGCGATTCACGCGCAAACAGGGAATGTATTTTTAGCCTATCGTGATGTGCGTACTATTCATCAACTTGTTGAATCTTGGAAAAAGAATTATTCGCCCGCCTATGATCTGGTCACCAACGATGGTGTAGAACATACCATTTGGGTTGTTGATGATAAAAGCACCATAGATAAGATTACAAGTGCATTTGAAAATGAGGTTCCCTGCACATACATCGCAGACGGACATCACAGAGCCGCATCCGCTGCAAAAGTTGCTGCAGCAATGCCAAAGAGTGAAGCCGCGCAGTATTTTCTTACTACTATTTTTCCTGCAAGTCAGTTGGCCATCATGGACTATAATCGTGTGATCAAAGATCTAAATGGTCACACACCTGAGTCCTTATTGAAAGAATTACAAAACGATTTTCAGGTAACTGCATCGGCTTCTGCTGTAAAACCTTCTCAATTACACCAGTTTGGAATGTACCTAGACGGCAAGTGGTATAAACTAGAAGCAAAAGAGGGCACCTACACGCAAGATCCTATTGGGATATTAGACATTAGCATTTTTACAGAGCAAATTCTCAAAAAACTATTTGCCATACAAGATCAACGAACAGATAAGCGAATTGATTTTGTAGGAGGCATTCGCGGACTACAGGAGTTAGAAAAAAGAGTGAACAGCGGAGAAATGAAAGTGGCTTTTAGTTTTTATCCGGTGAGCATAGAACAGCTTTTTGATATTGCAGACAGTGGAAATGTTATGCCGCCTAAAAGCACTTGGTTTGAACCAAAATTGCGGGATGGCTTTCTTACTCATCTCATTTAACAAAATCGCTACATGCGTTTTATCTTTTTATTTTTAGTCTGTTTAGCTTGTAGCCCTTTGATACAAGCACAATCCGGGATTGAACAAATCAAACAGACAGCTCGCAATTATAATAACCGAGGTGATCACGCAAATGCAGTAATTGTACTAAAGCAAGGATTACGTGAATTTCCAAAGTCATTGGAATTAGAAAAAGAGTTGGTGCTTTCACTCACTTTACAACGCGATTATGCAGCAGCAAAAGATATAGCCGTTCCGCTCACCGAACGTACAGATGCAGATATAATCTGCTTTCAACTAGCGGGAAATGTTTACAAGGCACTAGAAGAGGTTAAAGAATGTGATCAACTCTACCGAAAAGGAATCAAAAAATTTCCCAATAGCGGCCCCTTGTATAGTGAGTGGGGCGAATTATTATGGTCCAATAAAGATGGGCGAGCTATTGTTTGTTGGGAAGATGGCATTCGCCTTGACCCTTCTTATGCAGGGAATTACTACAATGCCGCGCTCTACTACTCCACTATAAACGAATCGATATGGGCGCTGCTTTACGCAGAGATTTACATCAATATGGAAAGTAGAAGCGAACGTGCCCGCAACATGAAAAAAATTCTTTTTGAACAATACCAGAATCTTCTAACAAAAAAGAAGACTCCCACTTTTAAGAAAAATGAAGAGTTTGGAAAATTGGTTTACCAGGTGTTAGACAGCGCATCAGGACCTGCCTTACGCGGACTTACCAATGAAAGTTTGACGATGATTCGCACAAGATTTATTTTAGACTGGTTTTCAAAAAATGAAAACAAATACCCTTTCAAACTTTTTGAACATCAGCGTCAACTTTTGCAAAACGGTCTATTCGAGGCCTATGATCAATGGCTGTTTTTAGACGGTATTAACCAGGAAGCATTTTCAAACTGGACACAACAACACTCAGAAGAATATGCACGACTGCGAGAGTTTTTGTTCAACAGAATTTTCAAAATTCCTGCCGGACACTACCACAGAAATCGTTGAGTCAGGAAATTTCTTAAATTGGAGTTCGCTGCAGTTTGCAACGAAAAATTCTTAACGATTTGCTATGCATCAAGCCACAAGACTATTTGATTGTCTCTCAATCAACATTAAAGACAACTCTTTAGAAGATATGTTGACAGCCAAAGAAGGAGGCCACTGGAAAAAATATAGTACCCAGCTTGTTAAAGAGACTGTTGATAAATTAAGTGCCGGTCTGTTATCAATCGGGGTAAGCGGCGGAGATATGACTGCAGAAGGAAGAGATAAAGTTGCCCTACTTTCTAAGAATCGTCCAGAATGGATCATGCTCGATTTAGCAGTTCAACAAATTGGTGCTATTTTAACTCCCCTATATCCAACTATTAATGTAAATGAGTTAGAATTTGTTCTCAATGATGCACAGGCCAAAGTTGTTTTTGTAAACGATGAGGATCTGTATTTAAAAGTAATCAGCTTAAAAGATCGACTCCCCTACTTACAAAAGATTTACACGTTTGAGCATGTTGCCAATGCAGCACATTGGAAAGAATTGCTTGCAGCTTCTACGCCGGCATTAGTAGAACAAATCAAACCTATCTCAGATCGCATTACAGGAAGTGATCTGGCCACAATCATTTACACCTCGGGTACAACAGGAACGCCAAAAGGAGTGATGTTGTCACATCACAACATCATCACGAATCTTAAAGCCTCTATGCCCTGCTTTCCTCCCGGAGAACATATGAGAGCACTCAGTTTTTTACCGCTCAACCATATTCTGGAAAGAATGGTTACTTACTTGTACTTATTCAAAGGAACGGCTATTTATTATGCCGAGAGTATGGAGACCATTGGAGATAACTTGAAAGAAGTAAAGCCCCACTTGTTTACAACGGTTCCCCGCTTGCTAGAGAAAGTATACGATAAAATTATGCTCAAAGGGAACGAATTAACAGGCACAAAACGAAAATTGTTTTTCTGGGCACACGAACTAGCAGAGAAATTTGAAATTAATACTTCACAAAGTCCCATTTATAGTCTACAACTAGCCATTGCCAATAAACTAATTTTTAGCAAATGGAGAGAAGCATTGGGTGGCAATGTAAAAGCAATCATCAGTGGGGGTGCTGCCTGTCAGGTAAGATTGATTCGAATTTTTACAGCTGCACGTATTGTTATTATGGAAGGCTATGGTTTAACGGAGACCTCTCCAGTTATAAGCGTTAATCGTTTTCAAGAATCGGGAAGAGAATTTGGTTCTGTTGGCCCCTGCATTGAAGGAGTGGAAGTAAAAATTGCTGAGGATGGCGAGATACTTTGCAAAGGACCGAATATCATGATGGGCTATTACAAACGTCCAGATTTAACTGCCGATGTGATGCAGGGTGATTGGTTTATGACGGGTGACATTGGGACATTTACCTCGAAGGGATTTTTAAAAATCACTGACCGCAAAAAAGAACTTTTTAAAACAAGTGGCGGTAAATATGTAGCCCCTTTACCTATTGAAAGTAAATTGAAAGAATCCCTATTCATCGAACAAGCGATGGTGATTGGTGCAGAAAGAAAATTTGTGAGCGCCCTGCTTGTTCCTTCATTCCCCAATCTCTTAGATTGGTGTCGCCAACAGGGAATAAAAGAAACGGATCCCGTCCAACTATGTAATCATAAAAAGGTTTTGGAGCACTATCAAGAACTGATAGAAAGTTTCAATAAATTTTTCAATCCCGTTGAACAGGTAAAAAAGTTTGCCTTACTCCCCAGAGACTGGAGCGTAGATACAGGAGAATTAACACCAAAACTTTCATTGAAGCGAAAAGTAATTCTGGAGAAATTCAGAGACTCGATTGAACAATTATACGCGTAAAAATTACTTGCCTTTACTGGAATCACGGCGACTCCGCTGCATCATGCGCAAGATGAACTGATCAAAATCTTTTTGCTGCGCTGGTTCTAAAATATTTCTGACACGCTGTAGATAAGCAATAGTCAACGTATTAATATCGTTTTGCAATCGATTAATTTTTTCGTTGCACTCGATTAAAAGAGAATCAGCTTGTTGCGTATTACCCACAGCAGAAAATAGCACAACCCTCATTTTTCGAATTGAATCGTACAACGGCCTAGTCTCTTTATAATAATTTTCGCGGTAGGTCAAATGTTGTTGACGCTGCGCATCGGACATTTTCAATTCCTTCGCCATTTGAGCAGCAATATCCGGCCGCGTATGTGAGCTGTTTGAATGTGAACGGCTTCTGTCTGCTACCAAAAAAATAACTAGTCCCGTATTTAGCAATAACAGCAAGAGCACACCCAGTGTTACATATTTTGAAGTTGTCTGACTCATATATTTTTATTTGTTACTGGCCCAATCTGCGTACGATTCATTGAAAGGAAACTGATCGTTTGCTGCATATTCATTAGACCAGTGCTGTGATTCCTCTTTATCTGTTACATCTGCCAACGTGGGTGTAGGCGTACGATTGATGACTAAAATTGTATTTACTATTAATAATAATAGCATTACAAATAATGCCAGCGCAGGACGAAGTTGAATGCCCAACTGTGGTGCTACCAAATTTTGATCCATCCGTGCCCGCAGACGCGTATAAAAAAAAGCTGGAGCAGCTGCTCTTTTAACCTGGTCAAGGCTGCTTATCAGTTGATCAACTTTTTTAGAAACTTCGTGCTTCATAAGGCAGAGGGTTTGACGTGAGGGTAAGGTAAAACTTTCGATATCATGGATTCAATATTTTTTTCTCAAGTATTTTTTTAAGATTCAGGCGAGCCCTGTGCATTAACGACTCGACAGCGGGAACGGTATTGCCCATTATTTCGCTAATCTCCTGGTAAGAAAGGCCTTCAAGCTTATGAAGCACAAAAGCAACTTTTTGATTCTCAGGCAGCTGTCCAATAGCTTCAAACAACTTTGCGGCATCCTCTTTTCTTTCCAATGCCACGCCTGGATGATTAAAGTCCTCAATCGTATCCAAAGGATTTTCTTCTTCGGTCTCCCATAAACGTTTTAGTAACCCAAAGCGCTTTTTACTTTTTCGCGCTCTTAAAAGATCTAATGCGCGAGTTGTAGTAATACGGTAGATCCAAGTAGAAAGTTTAGCCTCCGATTTAAAAGTCCCAATGGAACGAAAGACTTGAATAAAAACTTCTTGGGCCACATCTTCTGCGTCAGCGGCATTTTGTACCACCCCTAAAGCAGTATTATAGACCAGATCTTGGTACTGTTCAACCAGTACCCGAAAGGCCGATTCATCGCCGCGCTTCAATCCTTCTATCAACTCTAGTTCTGTCAATGAGGTGTCGATTTGTCTTACAATATAAGGGAGTTTTTACTCCTATATTTGCACTCTTTGATAAGCAAGCGCTGCGCATTATCACCGGTCCCGTAGTTCAATGGATAGAATAGAAGTTTCCTAAACTTTAGATACAGGTTCGATTCCTGTCGGGACTACTATTTTATAGTAAAGTGACAGGTTTTTTGCCTGCGGCAAAATTCCGGTCGGGTCTACAGCTCCAATTTGTAAATTCCGTTCTTGATAGCGTATAAAGCAATTCCTACCATATTTTTAGAGTTAGTTTTTTGCTGAATAGTATCACGTTGTGCGTCGATGGTACGATTGCTTAATCCAAGTATATTAGCAATTTCCTTCGTGGTATACTGCTCACAAATCAATCGAATTATTCTAATTTCCCGGTCAGAAAATCGTAGTCGCAGATTTCCCTTTTCAGGATAAAAATAATTTGTCTCTACTAAAGCGCTAATTCTTTCCGAAGTATCTCTACAAAAGTAGGATCCCCCGCTCATGACAGCATTGATTGCATTAATCAATTCTTCTTGCGTTGCGTCTTTTAATAAATAACCAGATGCCCCGGCATGCAACATGTCGGCTACCAAGTTATCATCATTGAACATGGAAAGTGCAATAACTTTAGTAGAAGGAAAAGAACTTTTTATTTCTCGCGTTGTGTCAATGCCATCCATAATTGGCATTTTAATATCGACAAAAACCACTTCAGGTTGCAAACGAACAATAAGCCCCAAAAGATCTTTTCCATTTCCCGCTTCACCTACAATTTCAAGACCAGCTTGACGAGCAATAAGTGCTTTAAACCCTTGACGGAAAATTTCATGATCATCGGCAATCGCTAACCGTGTTTTCGCTTGATTATGCATGAATTGGTATTTCAAATTCTAAAATGGTGCCTTTTTCAGGATGTGAGTGAATAATTAATTCTCCTCCCATAATTTGGGCCCTGTTTTTAAGACCAATTAATCCCCTACCCGTAATTCTCTCCAACGAAAAATTGGGAGGAAGTCCTTTGCCATTATCAATAATTTGTAAATTAATCACATTGCCTTTACTTTTTAAAGCAATGCGCAGATTTGTAGCATCAGCATGTTTTAAACTATTAGATAAGCCCTCTTGCATAATGCGATAAAAATGTACTTCATAATCCTTTGAAAGAGTCGGCAACGTATCATATTCAAATTCAATATATATTTTCCCTATGCGCATAGCCTGATTTATCAACTCGTAAACGGCATCAGTCAATCCTTTCAGTTCAAGCGCAGTTGGTAATAAATTATTCGATATTTTTCGAAGACGCTGTATTGCTTCATCCAAATGGCCTACGGATTGCTTAATTTCTTCCTGATCCTCGATATTAGATGGTGACAATAATCCAACTCTAAATTTGATAGCAGCGAGCAAAGGCCCCAAATCGTCATGTAAATCGGCAGCAATTCTTGCTCTTTCAAATTCAAGTGAGGCAATTTCACCCATTGATATTTTTTGTTGTAATAATAGATTTTTTCGATGCTGAATAAACAACAATATCACCAACACAGTTACTACGAGCGCAACCAAAAAAGTGGAAATAGCAACAGCAATGAGAACTCTTTTTTCATGTGTATTCATAATTGTTATTAATTGAATATTTCCGATGGTATGATTAATTTATAAAGAAATCGACTTATCTATAATCTGTTATCACTTTTCTTCAAATTTTAGGTATTAATACGGTAGGCTGTTGCGGAAAATACCTAATACTATTCAACAAAGTAGAATGAATTTGCATACGTGTAACACTCTCTCATGGGTAAAACATGCATATGGGATTAGTAAAATTATATAATGGACCCAAACCATCTGTTTGTAAATGTGGAAACTGGAGAATGCATTTTAATAACAACTCTACTCAATGGATAATTTGGTGCGCTGAAATTAATTGCGACAGAATTGCGGTTAACGGTTCACTTGTCCAACTTCATGAAAAAGGAAATGCTGAAATATATGTAGTTCCGTTATGCAGTTTTCATGCACATGAAACAAATGTGTTGGACATTGGTGATACTATACCCATCAAAATAATCAAACCCGATTGCCGCAAAACGTAAACCACATTAATTAATAACTAATCACATCTTACTAAATCGAGCAAAACAGATATGATAACGTCCTGGAACTGGATAAGTGTGTGATGGACTTGTTCCTTACAACAGATGTCATCCGTTTATTCCCACAATGCATCAGGCTGCTCCAATAACCAACCTGCATAAAATGATCCATAATGTGCATCAATACTATTACGACGGATTTTCAACGTGGGCGTAAAAAAACCATTCGCAATGGTCCATTCATCTTTTACCACTACTAATTTGGCGAGTTGCTCATGTGGTTCAAGTTGTTCATTAACTTTTTTTCGAATAGCAGACAATTGACTGGCTATATAATTTTTATCAGCACTCATTTCTGGCGTCAACATACAAAGCGCCAACACATGTGATTCACCCGCTCCCACTACACAAACCTGACTAATCAATGTATGTTCCAATAATTTTTTCTCAATGGGAGCTGGAGCAATATATTTTCCTTTGCTCGTTTTAAATAGATCTTTCAGGCGACCCGTAATTTTCAAATATCCTTCGGTATCCAACTGTCCTTCGTCTCCTGTTTTCAAAAATCCCTCTTCAAACGATTCTGCGGTGAGTGTTGGTTCTTTATAATAGCCAATCATATTAGCAGCACTACGAACTAATATTTCATTTTGCGCACCTAACTTTAACTCTACCCCATCATAGGATTGGCCCACTGTTCCAAAACGTGCTGTGGCTTTTCGATTGATGGTTGAAAGCGCCATATTCTCAGTCATGCCATAAGCCTCCTGGATAGTAATGCCTAGGTCGGCAAAAAAATAAGCTAAGGAAGGATGCAGCGGAGAAGCTCCTGATAATGCAAATCGTACCCGAGAAAGACCTAGTTTTTTTCGCATGACCTTTTTTAACAAGAAACCAATTCCTGGAATATTCAGTAAAAGTTTTAGTCGTTTTGCAGGAATTTTTTTGAGAATTTCTTCTCTGAATTTTTCCCAAATACGAGGTACTGCTAAAAAAATGGTCGGCTGCGCGACTTCCAAGTCACGTGAAAAAGTGGGAAGTGACTCCGGAAAATATATGGTGCCCCCTGTGAAAATGCCACAATATTCTACCACCATTCGTTCAGCAATATGACTTAGGGGCAAGTAAGAAAAGAAAATTTCATTTTTTAATTCCTCCCCTAATGCTTTCATCACGGTCAACAAACTATAGCTATGGGCAAAATGCGTATGCATCACTCCTTTCGGATTTCCGGTAGTTCCTGATGTATATAATATACAACTTAACGACTGTGAATCAGGAACCACATCATTCGGTATGGGTGAAATTGTAGCAATAAAATCATTCCAGGAAGTACACCCAGCCCAAGGCCAATTAGGAAATGAAATTGTTTTAACAGTGGAAGGAATACCTGCTTTTAGGGGATCAATCGAATCTAATTTTCCTACAAATAATACTTGACTTTCACTATGCACTAAAATCTGTTCTAATGTTGGAGCGGTGACTGTTGGATAAATAGGAATAGAAATATGTCCTGCCATCATAATAGCCAGGTCGGCCATTATCCAATGAGGTGAGTTCTTTCCAATTATTGCAATGCGAGATCCTGCAGGTAATTGCAACTGCAATAAAGCAGCTGCCATCTTTCTTATTTGTTGCCCTGCTTGTTGCCAAGTGTGATTTTGCGCAACACCTTGCACCGGTTCAGATAAAAAAAGTTTATGGGGCTGTTCTTTTTCAAATTGATAGAACTTCTCCAGAATAGTTGGATAGGTTGTATAGGGCTCAATCATTTCAAACAAATTGATTTTTCAAACCTTCAAACCCTAGTGAAGGAATCTTTCCTTTTAGAGGTTTAAAGAATTGCAGGATATGCTCAAAGTCATTTTTTTCACTGTCACTGGGATAAAAAGGCTCGGATACAACTACTTTTCGTTTTTCAAAATCCAACCCAATCATTACAATCGGAATGCCTGCTTTTTTTGCGATGTGATAAAACCCTGTACGTAAGCGATCAACTTTTTTTCTTGTTCCCTCGGGAGAAAGCGCAATCATAATCTCTTCTTTTGATGCTAACACATCTACCACCTGGTCTACTACATTATGTTTACTAAATCGGTCAACAGGTATTCCTCCCACCCATCGAAAGAAAAAACCAAAGGGTCCATCAAACAATTCTTTTTTTCCTAGAAATCGTGCCTGATTAATTCGGAGAATACTTCTGTAAGCAAGCCCAACTGGAAAATCCATCCAATGGGTATGCGGACCCGCGATAATGACACATTTTTTTACCCCTTTTGGGAAATGTACCGCAGTATCCCAACCCAAAAATTTAAATAGTCCAACCCAAAAAAAGCGTTGCAATCGTTGAATTTTTTACAAGATACTTCTTTCTGTGTTTCAATGTAAACAGAGTGATTTATCTTCAGGGTACAATGAAATGCATTTCCCATCTTGCTTTATTGATAACTGGTTTCCTGTTTTTTTGTAAAACCAATGCTCAACTACCTACACCAAAAAGTGGACGCATTATTCGACACGAAAACTTTCCCTCGGTGTATGTAAATCCGCGCCATGTGGATGTTTGGCTTCCTGCCAATTATTCGCCCCAAAAAAAATATGCGGTACTCTATATGCAAGACGGACAAATGTTATTTGACAGTACACTTACATGGAATAAACAGGAATGGGGAGTAGATGAAACACTGAGTTCATTAGTAGAACAAAATAAAATTCAAGATTGCATTGTAGTGGGTATTTGGAATGGAGGACGTAGCAGACATGCAGAGTACTTTCCTCAAAAACCATTTGAGACGCTTAGTAAAGCAGAGCAGGAAATCGTTTACAATGCATACCGAAGTGGGGGTCAGTCCATCTTTTTCGGGTTACCCATCTCATCTGATCGTTATCTAGCTTTTCTTACAAAGGAACTCAAGCCCTTTATTGATAAAACGTATTCTACAAAAGCTGACCGAGCTCACACTTTTTTGGCGGGTAGCAGCATGGGGGCATTGATTTCTTTGTATGCGCTTTGTGAATACCCCAATTTATTTGGAGGTGCCGCTTGTCTGTCTACCCACTGGCCGGGACTTTTTTTCTTAGAGAACAATCCTGTGCCTGGAGCCTTCTTTTCTTATTTAGATCAAAAATTGCCTGCGCCTAAACAGCATCAAATTTATTTTGATCATGGAACTGAAACCTTAGACACCATGTATGCCTCGCTCCAAAAAAGTGTTGATTCTATCCTCCTAAAAAGAGGGTATAAGTCTAAACAATGGATAAGCCGCTCCTGGCCGGGCCAAGATCACTCTGAAAAATCGTGGAGAAGCCGATTTAGCGTTCCTGCTACCTTTTTGCTAAGGAAGTAACCACTGTTCTTGGTTCTTGAGCAATTTGGCCTGAACTTTGCATCCCCAATATCAAATCATTTGTAAAATTTTAAAAATCTATAATCATGGATAATCAAACCACACACAGCCACGGTGCAGCTGGAGACATCAGTAAATGCCCTTTTCATAACGGGACTTTGAAAATGGGAGGACAAGGTGGAAATGGCACAAGCAATCAGGATTGGTGGCCACATCAATTGAAGTTGAATATCCTACGCCAACATTCTTCGCTCTCCAATCCAATGGACGAAGGATTTAATTATGGCAAAGCCTTTTTGTCATTGGACTATGATGGACTAAAGAAAGACTTACATGCCCTTATGACAGATTCTCAGGACTGGTGGCCAGCTGACTTTGGTCATTATGGGCCGTTTTTCATTCGTATGGCGTGGCATAGCGCGGGTACTTATCGCACAGCAGATGGAAGAGGTGGTGCCGGAATGGGACAACAGCGATTTGCTCCGTTGAATAGCTGGCCTGATAATACAAACTTGGATAAAGCACGCCGTTTGCTTTGGCCCATCAAGCAGAAATATGGTAACAAAATTTCATGGGCCGATTTGATGATTTTGGCTGGTAATGTTGCATTAGAGTCAATGGGATTCAAAACATTTGGATTTGCGGGTGGTCGTGAAGATGTATGGGAGCCTCAACAGGATATATACTGGGGTAATGAAAAGAAATGGTTAGATGATCAACGTTATTCTGGTGACCGTGATTTAGAAAATCCATTGGCAGCGGTACAAATGGGTTTGATCTATGTAAACCCCGAGGGACCGAACGGTAATCCTGATCCTATTGCAGCAGCAAAAGATATTCGCGAAACATTTGCAAGAATGGCAATGAATGACGAAGAGACGGTTGCATTGATTGCAGGAGGTCACACATTTGGTAAAGCACATGGTGCAGGTGATGCAGCCTTGCTTGGTGCAGAACCAGAAGGAGCTGCCATCGAAGAGCAAGGGTTTGGCTGGACTAGTCGTTACAAATCGGGTAAGGGAACTGATACGATAACCAGTGGACTAGAGGTAACCTGGACTACAACTCCTACCAAGTGGAGTAATAACTTTTTTGAGAATTTATTCAAGTATGATTGGCAATTAACAAAGAGCCCAGCAGGTGCACAACAGTGGGTTGCCAAAAATGCCGATCAAACTATTCCCGATGCATTTGATGGTTCTAAAAAGCATTTACCCACCATGCTCACAACGGATCTTTCACTTCGATTTGATCCCGCCTATGAAAAAATTTCGAGAAGATTTTTAGAAAACCCAGATCAGTTTGCTGATGCATTCGCGAGAGCTTGGTTCAAATTGACACATCGTGATATGGGCCCTCGCAGTCGTTACATTGGGAAAGAAGTTCCGGCAGAAGTATTGAATTGGCAAGATCCTATTCCTGCAGTAGATCATGCACTCATTGACAAAAATGATATCAAGTCTTTAAAAGAAAAAGTTTTGAATGCAGGAATTAGCATCAGTGCATTGGTGAATACAGCTTGGGCTTCTGCATCAACATTCAGAGGTTCAGACAAAAGAGGTGGTGCAAATGGTGCACGTATTCGTTTAGCTCCGCAGTGTTATTGGGAGGTGAACAATCCTGCACAGTTGTCAACCGTATTAGGAAAACTAGAATCAATTCAAAAAGAATTCAATCAATCTGCATCAGGTGGAAAAAAAGTTTCACTAGCCGATTTGATTGTACTAAGCGGATGTGCTGCCATTGAAAAAGCGGCTGAAAAAGCAGGAGCAACAATTGAAGTTCCTTTTACACCTGGAAGAATGGATGCGACTGCTGCACAAACAGATGTAGAATCATTTGCTGTGTTAGAACCCATTGCAGATGGATTTAGAAACTACGCAAAGAAAAAATATACCATCTCTACGGAGAATTTATTAATTGATAAAGCGCAGTTACTAAATCTCACGGCTCCTGAAATGACAGCATTAGTAGGAGGTCTTCGTGTGTTGAATGCAAATTATGATCAATCTTCACATGGTGTATTTACGCATGCTCCTGAAACCTTAACTAATGATTTCTTTGTGAATCTGCTTGACATGAGCACCCAATGGAGCCCCGCCAATGATTCAAAAGATGTATTTGAGGGAAAAGATAGAAAAACGGGAAAAGTAAAATGGACCGCTACTCGAGTAGATTTGATTTTTGGATCGAATAGTGAGTTGCGTGCACTTGCAGAAGTATATGCTTGTGAGGACGGTAAAGAAAAATTTGTACGTGACTTTGTTGGAGCTTGGAATAAAGTGATGCAATCAGATCGATTCTAAATACATTAACTTGCAATCCACTAAAGAGGGAAGCGCATGAAGTTTTATAACTGGCTTATTAAATATAGATTTTGGATTGGCATCATTACGTTGCTACTCGGCGTTGCTGCTAATCTTGCTTTTAGCTTCTGGCCCTCCTTCCCTCTTTATTTGATTGGCGTATTACTTATTGCAGGACATTTCTTTTTTGGCCCGTTACGCTTGATTCAAGAATACATGGAGAGTGGCGATATGGATGGAGCCGAAAAAGTTCTTGCCTCCATTCGTTATCCTACTCTTTTATACAAGCCCATTCGCTCTGTTTACTTTACGCTTAAGGGCAATTTGGCTATGATGAAGCAGGATTATGATGGAGCTGAAAAAATGATGAAGAAAGGACTGGACCTGGGTATGCCAATGAAAGAGGCAGAAGGAGCCAGCCTTTTACAAATGGGGATGCTGGCAATGCAAAAAAATGATCTCAAACAAGCGGAGAGCTACGTACGCCAGGCATTACGCAAAGGATTACCCGATAAAGAGAATCAAGCGGCAGCGTTTTTACAGATGTGCAGCTTAATGATGAATAAAAGAGAATTTAGAGCGGCTAAAGATTTCTTTAAAAAGGCAAAAGCCCTTAAGCCCACAACACCTCAGTTGGTTGATCAGATCAAGCAAATTGAAAAGTATATATCTCGAATACCCGGCTAGTATAATTTACGTATTTTTTCTTATTGAATTGTAAGTGTTTAAAACCTTCAAAACCATTTTTTTTGCCTAAGTTTGGAAGTTTTACAATTAGTTCACGTTAGATATAGATACTTACTAAATGTTACAAGTACCTATTAAGAAAATTAAGCTTTTTTTGGTTGACGACCATCGTATGGTCATTGACATGTGGTCAAGCCTATTGGGTGCAGATCCAAAATTTGAAATTGTTGGCTCTGCGCTTAATGCAGAAGCTGCACTCGCAGATATCCAAACCTTATTACCTAATGTCGTACTTCTAGATATCACGTTGCCAGGTGTCTCCGGAATTGAACTGGCAAAAAGTCTAAGAGAAAAAGCACCGACTGCAAAAATCTTGGGTGTGTCGATGCACACAAATATTATCCTGATCAAGCAAATGTTAATGAACGGAGCAAGTGGCTACGTTTCAAAAACATCTTCTTTTGATGAAATGAGAACAGCGATTATCTCTGTTTATGAAGGACAACGGTATATCTGCAGAGACGTAAAAGATTATATCACCAATCAAGTGATCAGCGAACAACAATCAGATCCGGCGTATCGCATTAATCAACTTACAAAACGCGAGCTGGAAATAGTGAATATGATCAAAGATGGTTACTCCTCCAGAGAGATCAGTGAAAAATTATTTATATCAAAGAGAACGGTCGAAGTGCATCGTTATAACATTTTCAAAAAATTGGACATCAATAATATCACTTCACTGATTCGAGTGACTAATCAAGCATTTCCAAGAGGTTGACCCTACCCTTTCGCACTCCACTTTCCAAATAAATTTTCGACAGCTTCGTATCGAAAATCAAATATTTTTTTGAGTTTGGCTCGCACAAATAGTGCATTAGCAAGATCACCCAAAGGGCCAAGTGGAATACGATAGTGAACAATATCTATCATTTCTACGCCCCCTTCTATCGCTTTAAAATGATGCTGGTGGTGCCAAAGAGTATAAGGACCAAAGCGTTGTTCATCAATGAAATACTGCATATCCTGTACATGCGTAATTTCTGTCATCCAATAAAGAGGAATCCCTAATAAGGGCTTTACGGTGTATTCAATCAGTTGTCCAGGATACATGGTGGCACCATGAAATGTAGAAACGATCTCAAAACCCATTTCACCAGGCGTAATGCGTTGTAAATTGGCAGGATTAGAAAAGAAATCCCAAGCCTGCTCTAACGTAATAGGAATTCGCTGAATTGTTTGAAAAGAGTAAGTGGCCATGCTGATTGAATCAATTAATTTCGTTAGAATAACTATTCACACGATAAAAAGTTCAATTCGGATGTCTGTTAATAGAGAAAAACTTGAATCTAAATTTCAGGAAGAATACCACCAACTAAATGAACAGCAGCAAAAAGCTGTTGACGCAATAGAAGGCCCTGTGCTAGTAGTAGCAGGACCAGGTACTGGTAAAACACAGATTCTAGCCTGTCGCATTGGTAAGATTTTATTGGATACAGACACACAACCCGAAAATATTCTCTGCTTAACGTATACCGATGCAGGAGTAGTAGCCATGCGTAAACGGTTACAACAATTTATTGGACCAGCTGCCTACAAAGTTCATCTGGGAACTTTTCACTCCTTTTGCAATGAAGTTATTCAAGATAATCTCCCCTACTTTGAAAAACAAAACCTGGATCCCATCTCAGAACTAGAGCGAATCCAATTATTCAAAGATCTCATTGATACTTTTCCAAAAGAGCATCCTTTTAAACGTTATCGTGGTGATGTGTATTATGAAGCAAAGAACATGATACGCTTATTCAGCACCATGAAACGAGAAGGATGGACTAAAGAATTTATTAACGAAAAGATTGATTCCTATTTAGCTGACCTCCCAAATCGAGAGGAATACATTGCAAAAAGAGCAAGTAAGAATTTCAAAAAAGGAGACGTACGAACAGATCGGATTGACAAGGAAAAAGAAAAAATGGATCGCCTGCGAACCGCAGTTGGAGAATTTGACACCGTGCAATCGATGATGAAAGCACGCAATCGATATGATTTTGAAGATATGATCAACTGGGTAATCGGAGCTTTTGAAAATAATCCCTCTTTATTATCTGACTACCAAGAACGCTATCAATATATTTTAGTAGACGAATACCAGGACACCAGCGGTTCTCAAAATAAATTAGTGGAATTATTGATCAGCTATTGGGAATTGCCAAACATATTTGTAGTGGGAGATGACGATCAAAGTATTTTCAGATTCCAAGGAGCCAACGTGGCGAACATGACCTCTCTTACAGATCAGTATGCGGAGGAGTTAACACGCGTAGTACTTTCCAACAATTACAGATCTAGTCAGCCTGTGTTGGATGTTTCTACTTCACTAATTGAGCGTAATCAAGAACGTCTGATTCACACCTTACCTGGATTAACCAAAGAACTGGTTGCTTCCCATCCAATCAAAAAAAATATTCAACACCCACCACAGATTCTTGAATTTGTTACACAACGACAAGAAATGATTGGCGTAACAAAAAAGGTACAAGCACTACTTGCGCAAGGGGTGGAACCCGGTCGTATTGGAATTATTTACAAAGAGCATAAATACGGCGAAGAGCTTGCTTTATATTTTCAGCAGCTAAAAATTCCATTCTTTACCAAGAAAAGTGCTGACCTATTGCATTTGCCCTTGATCAGAAAAGTATTGCTGTTTTTAAATTATCTCGCGAGCGAGCATGATGTTCCCTATAGTGGCGATGAACTTCTTTTTGAAATACTGCACTTCGATCTTTTCAATATATCCCCACTAGAAATTGCAAAATTGTCACTGGAAGCGAGTGCCAGAAAACAAAGCGATTTATCTGCCTCTATTCGTGCGCTATTAGCAGAAAAAGTAAATGCGAGTAATGCAGATCTATTTACCAGCGCTAACCCTAGCTCACTTGCAAAAGCAGGACATTTAATAGAAGAACTAATTGCTGCTGTCACGAATGGCACCCTTCAACAATTGATTGAAAAAATCATTCAGCAAACCGGGTTGCTGTCGCAGGTCATGAAAAGTCCAGAAAAACACGAAAGTCTAAAAATGCTGACAACCTTTTTTGATTTTATCAAAGAAGAGACGCATCGAAAACCTGACTTAACCCTAGAAGGACTGGTTACACTGATTGATTTAATGCGGAAAGAAAAGATACAACTGCCATTTGTGCAAGTGAGCGGACAAGAAAAGGGCGTTAATTTAATGACAGCACATGGCTCAAAAGGATTAGAGTTTCAATATGTATTTCTAGTTGGAACCATGGCTGACCGTTGGGAGAAAAAAAGAAACCCTGCCGATGGATTTAGCTATCCAGATAACCTTTTTGGATTAACTACAACAGGCTCAAGCGAAGAGGAACTGCGAAGATTATTCTATGTTGCACTAACCCGCGCAGAAGAACATTTACTAGTCACCTATTGCAAGTACAGCAACAGTGGAAAGGAGTTGGAACCCTCGCAATTTGTCGCTGAAATGCTAGACACTAAAAAAGTACACCCCGAAAAAGTAATTCTCGACCAAGCAGTAATCAGTGAATTTGCCGAGTTGGCATTGCAAGAACCAGCACGACCTGAAATTGCCAGTCTTGAAGATGATATTATTAGCCCATTGCTGAGTAAATTCAGCATGAACGTTACCGCCTTAAATAATTACTTACACTGTCCACTCGAATTTTACTACCGAACACTGATCCGAATTCCTGCTCCCAAAAACGAAGCCACTGAATTTGGTTCAGCTGTACACTTTGCATTAGAGCGTTTATTTAGACGTATGCTCGACAGTGGAACTGAAGAGTTTCCTGGCAAAGAAATTTTTATTCAGGATTTTGAATTATACATGCGTCGTCACCGGGAAAGTTTTACCAAAGAACAATTCAAACGGCGAATGGAATATGGCCAAACCATTTTGACAGATTACTATCAACACTCAGTTGCTTCATTTACAAAAATCGTTGCGATTGAACGAAATATCAGAAATGTGGTTATCAATGGTATTCCACTCAAGGGGAAATTAGATAAGCTGGAATTTGATGGTAAATCAGTCAACGTTGTCGATTATAAAACCGGAGATCCTGATAAAGCAGTAGCAAAGCTAAATGGCCCAACTGCAAAAGATCCATTAGGGGGCGACTACTGGAGACAGGCTGTTTTTTATAAAATTCTGGTTGACAATTATGAGCAAAGAGGCTGGTCGGCTGTGAGTACTGAGTTTGACTTCATTGAACCAGACAAACAAAAGGAATACCAGCGGAAAAAAATTATCATCACGCCAACGGATGTTGAAATTGTAAAGGAGCAGATTACTACCGTTTGGAATAAAATTCAGCAACGAGACTTTTATACTGGCTGCGGAAAGGATGACTGTCACTGGTGTCAGTTTGTAAAAACGAATCAACTAACAATTGCCCTACACGATTTAGAAGATTTCACAGCGGAAACCGGAGAGGATTAACGACTCTTTCACTCGAAACCCTGTATGTTTGCAAGTATGCAAAAAGGGGGCATTTTAATTGGCCTTATTGGAAGTTTACTGTGGGTTTCGGTACTCACACAAACGGGCTGTGCTAGCATTGTGCCTCCACAAGGTGGACCCCGCGATAGCATTCCACCCGTTTTACTAAAAGCAGTACCAGGCGATTCTGCCACACGCTTTTCAGGTAAAAAAATTGATTTTTATTTTGATGAGTATATAGATGTGCAAGATGCACTTACTAACGTATTGGTTTCACCTTTGCCAATCAATCCGCCCACCATTGATGCAAGATTGCGTGACCTTAGTGTTCGATTGAAAGATTCACTATTGCCAAACACAACCTATACCATCGATTTTGGTAACTCAATCAAAGACTTCACAGAGGGGAACGTAGCTAAAAACCTGCGCTATATTTTTTCAACAGGTAACTTCATTGACTCATTAGAGATAAAAGGAAAAGTACTTTTGGCTGAATCGGGTAAAGCAGATAGCACACTCATTGTTCTTTTACATACTGATGCAGAAGATTCTGCAGTGGCTAAAAAGAAGCCCAGTTATATTGCTAAGCTTGACCGAGACGGAAAATTTCATTTCAGAAATCTGCCCTCACGAACTTTTTATCTGTACGCATTAAAAGATGAATCGGGTATGCGCAGGTACACCGAAAAATCGCAACTATTTGCTTTTGCTGATCTCCCTGTAGAAACATTAAAAAGCAAAGACAGCATTACCCTTTATGCTTTTGCCGCTGGGCCTGCTACTCCCAGTTATATTCCAACCGAAACAGGGAAGCCTAAAGCAGAGACTGATAAACGATTAAAATTTCTAACAAATCTGCAAAATTCACAGCAGGATATACTAGAACCATTGACTTTTCAGTTTGATAATCGAATTACCAAACTAGATTCTGCAGGGATCAAACTTTTTAAGGATTCAACCTACACCCCAATAGATTCGCTTCGCTTTTCGCTGGATACAATGCAAAAGGTACTCACTTTTTCTACTCCTTGGCAAGAGGGAACCGCTTATCATCTTGTGTTAGCAAAAGGTGCAGCCGAAGATTCACTGGGCAAACAATGGACAAAAACAGATACACTCAACTTTACTACAAAACGAAAAATTGATTATGGAAAAATCAAGATTCGTTTACGTGGAATCAATATTTCTTTATTACCTGTCCTTCAATTTATTCAAGGAGAACGAGTGATAAAATCAGTTCGGCTAACCGGTCCGTTATTTGAAGAAGAACTAATGACACCAGGCGAATATCAAATACGAATACTGTTGGACTCAAACGGAAATGGAAAATGGGACACTGGTCAATTTTTTGAAAAGAGAAAACAACCTGAACGCGTACTGCCCATTGAAAAGAGAATTTCGATCAAACCAAATTGGTCAAACGAGTACGAAATCGAATCGGGGATCCGTTAATCCAGCCCCTATCTTTGCACCATGCAATTCTCTTCTGTTTTACTTGAAAATGCCGTGCAGGCTTTTTCCAAATTACCAGGTATCGGAAAAAAAACTGCATTACGTTTAGTCTTGCATTTACTAAAACAAGATGAGACAACCGTGACGCAATTCAGCGAAGCGATTACCCGATTAAAAAAAGAAATAAAATTTTGTACTCGTTGCGGCAATATTGCAGATAAACCGCTTTGTTCCATTTGTGATAATCCAGGACGTAAACAACACCTGATTTGTGTAGTAGAGAGTATACGCGACGTGATTGCGATTGAAAGCACACAGCAGTTTAATGGCATCTATCATATTTTAGGCGGTATCATTTCTCCGCTCGATGGCATAGGTCCTGAACAACTTACTATCGATTTGCTAGTTGAACGGATCAAAAAAGAAAAAACAGAAGAGATCATCTTTGCACTTAATCCTACTATTCAAGGAGATACGACCATCTATTACATACAAAAGAAATTACAAGACCAACCCGTTCGTATCACTACAATTGCCAGAGGGGTAGCCTTTGGTGGCGAATTGGAATATGCCGATGAAATGACACTGGCGCGCAGCTTGCAAAACCGCCTTCCAGTAGAACGGTATGTAAATGGTCGCTAAGGCTTTTCCTTGGGAGATATCCCTAATTTTCATAGCTTTGTGCCCACTTACGGGCGGATTTGTTTATTGTTCGGCCTTTCTCCAACGGAACTAATAAACGCAGGAACACAACACCGTTTCCCTCGTTTATTCAGCAACGTTTTAGATTTCTTACAAATTCTCCTGTCGGTTATAACCATTTGACTATGAAAAGCATTCAAGCTGCTTTACAGCAGCGTATTTTGGTAATTGATGGCGCCATGGGAACGATGATCCAGCGGCATAAACTAACCGAAGCAGATTACCGTGGTGAACGTTTCAAAGACTGGCCCTCGGATCTAAAAGGGAATAACGACCTGCTCAATATCACACAACCTGAGATCATAATTGGTATTCATCAACAATATATTGAGGCAGGCGCAGATATCATTGAAACCAATACATTCAGCAGCACTTCTATTGCCATGGCAGATTATGGCATGCAGACACTGGCAAAGGAACTGAACATTGCTGCTGCTCGCTGCGCAAAAGAAGCCGTAACTCGATCTAAAAAAGAAGCTTGGGTTGCTGGTTCAATTGGACCCTTAAATAAAACACTATCACTTTCTCCTGATGTTAATAATCCTGGATTTAGAGCGATCACCTTTGACGAAGTAGTAGAGGCGTATTATGAGCAAATAAGCGGCTTGGTAGAAGGCGGAGTAGATGTGCTACTAATTGAAACCATCTTTGATACGCTGAATGCAAAAGGTGCTATCTATGCCATCAAAAAATATTTTGATGAAACGCAACAGTCTCCTCTTCCTATTATGATCAGTGGAACCATAACTGATGCTTCTGGTCGCACACTGAGCGGACAAACACTCGAAGCATTTTACACTTCGGTGGCGCACGCACAACCCCTCAGTGTTGGTCTCAATTGCGCATTAGGTGCAAAAGAGATGCGACCCCACATCGAAGAGTTATCAACCTTAGCAAGTTGTTATGTATCGGCTTACCCCAATGCAGGATTACCTAATGCAATGGGTGAATATGATGAAAGCCCTGCAGATACCGGACACTATTTAGAAGAGTGGGCGCGGGAAGGATTTGTAAATATTGTTGGCGGATGCTGTGGCACCACGCCCGACCATATCAAACATATTGCTGAACATGTGAAAGGTCTTCAACCCCGACCATTACCCGTAGTAGAAACCACCCTCCACTAATTTCGAAATTCACCATGGAACATAAAACGATAAAACCTTACTTACGATTAGCAGGACTAGAGCCCCTGGTAGTGAGACCAGAAACCAATTTTGTGAACGTAGGGGAACGAACCAACGTAACGGGTTCTAAAAAGTTTGCAAGACTCATTCGTGAAAAAAAATATGAAGAGGCCTTAAGCGTTGCACGCCAGCAAGTAGAAAATGGAGCGCAGGTATTGGATGTTAATATGGATGACGCATTGTTGGACGGCGTGGAGGCAATGACTACCTTTTTAAATTTATTACAAAGCGAACCTGACATTGCCCGCATTCCTATCATGATTGATAGTTCCAAATTTGAGATCATTGAAGCGGGACTAAAATGTGTGCAGGGAAAGTGTATTGTTAATTCTATATCACTCAAAGAAGGAGAAGAAAAGTTTTTACAACAAGCCACCATTTGTCAACGCTTTGGAGCAGCAGTAATTGTAATGGCCTTTGATGAAAAAGGTCAGGCAGATACTATGATGCGCAAAGTCGAGATTTCTGAAAGAGCCTATCAATTATTAATAACCCGCTTACACTTTGCTCCGCAAGACATCATATTTGATCCGAACATTTTTGCTGTAGCAACTGGTTTAGAGGAGCACAACAACTATGGCGTTGATTTTATCGAAGCAACTCGATTGATCAAACAAAAAATGCCATTAACCAAAGTAAGCGGTGGCGTCAGCAATCTTTCTTTTTCATTCAGAGGAAATGACCACGTGCGCGAGGCGATGCATGCCGTATTTCTTTTTCATGCGATCAAGGCGGGCATGGACATGGGTATTGTTAATGCAGGTCAATTGGTGGTATACGATGAAATTGAACCCACGCTTCGCGAATTATGCGAAGATGTGATCCTCAATCGCAACAATGATCAAAACGAAGCCACCGAAAAACTGATTGCATTTGCTGAAACAGTTAAAGCAAAAGGGAAAGTCGAGGTAAAAGATGAAGCGTGGAGAAATAATTCAGTTGAAGAACGTCTCAAACATGCGCTGATCAACGGAATTACCGATCACATTGATACAGACACAGAAGAGGCCAGATTAAAATACCCACGACCACTCGATGTAATTGAAGGACCGTTGATGGCAGGAATGAATGTAGTGGGAGACCTTTTTGGTGCAGGTAAAATGTTTTTACCCCAAGTGGTAAAAAGCGCACGAGTAATGAAAAAGAGTGTGGCCTGGCTAACCCCCTTCATTGAAGAAGAAAAGAAAAATAATCCCCAAGCCTCAGCAGGAAACGTACCTAAAGTATTGCTAGCAACGGTGAAAGGAGATGTACATGATATTGGGAAAAATATTGTGGGTGTTGTACTTGGATGTAACGGCTATGATATTATTGACCTCGGTGTAATGGTACCTGCGGATAAGATTTTAGATACCGCACAAAAAGAAAATGTAGACGTGATTGGACTTAGTGGTCTTATTACGCCGTCATTAGACGAAATGGTGCATGTGGCTCATGAAATGAAACGAAGAGGGATGAAGCAACCTTTATTAATTGGAGGCGCAACCACTTCGCGCATGCACACGGCCATTAAAATTGCACCGCAATATGAACATGGCGTATTACACGTACTCGATGCATCTAGAAGCGTAACAGTGGTAAGCTCATTACTGAATAAAGAACAAAAACCACAACTACTTCAACAAACCAAAGAAGAATACCAAACACTGCAGCAGCAATTCCTGAATAAAAACAAAAAGTCATTAATCCCTTACCAAGAAGCAGTGGTAACAAAAGAATATTTTGATTGGAAAAAATACAAGCCCACCACACCATCGTTTACAGGTAAACGTGTTCTTAAAAATGTAGATCTGGCGACCATTGCACGCTATATAGATTGGGGGCCTTTTTTCATTGCATGGGAAATGCCAGGACGTTTTCCAGCTGTATTATCAGACAAAGTGTTTGGGCAGGAAGCACAACGATTATTTGAGGATGCTAAAAAATTAATTGAAAAAATAGTTGCAGAAAATTGGTTCCAAGCAGATGGTGTAATTGGATTTTGGCCCGCAACGAGCAACAATGCCGATACGATTACATTACAAACTGAAAAAGGAGAAGTAAAACTGGAGTGCCTGCGCCAGCAATTAAAAAAAGCAGTTGGACAACCTAGTTACTCCTTGGCAGATTTTGTTTGCCCAGCCGAATTAGGTACCGACTTTATGGGTTCATTTGCGGTGACCATTCATGGTGCTAAAAAACATATTGATCGCTTTGCAAAGGAACAGGATGAATACAATAAAATTTTAGTACAGGTACTAGCCGATCGCTTTGTAGAAGCATTTGCAGAATATCTGCATGAGCAAGTGCGTAAAGAATACTGGGGCTATGAACGCAATGAATCACTCACGAATGAACAATTAATTCGCGAAGAATATAAAGGCATCCGTCCTGCTCCCGGATATCCAGCCTGCCCGGATCATACAGAGAAACTGAAACTATTTGCACTACTCAATGCCACTGAAGAAATTGGCATTACCCTCACGGAAAGCCTGGCTATGAATCCACCTGCGTCAATTTGTGGATGGTACTTTGCGCATCCTGAAAGTCACTATTTTGGTTTAGGAAAAATTGAACGTGATCAATTAGAAGATTACGCCAAGCGAAAAGGAATGACAGTAGAAGAAGCAGAGAAGTGGCTTCGACCAGTTTTAGAATAGTTGAGACTACACCTCTACTTCCTCAGGTAAAAAACATTAGTTTGGCTTTTTTCTCCTGCTCGGTAAAAAAATATCGGCCAATATTTTTTTATTTCAAATTGTCTATGCCGATATTTTTGACACCTCGCAGATGAAAAAGCCAAACACACATCAAGCACTGAATAAGCAAAAATTAATACTTTACTGAAGCACTGTTCATCATTGAGGCGTTAAAATAGTGGCGTCAAAAAATCATGCTTGGAGCCGTTAAAGCGCAGGCATTGTTTGAGGCCCGAAGGACCGAGGCTGCCTGCGCTTAGGCGAGAAGCGTGATTTTTAGCCAGTATTTTTTGCCGAAAGGATGAACAGTGCCTCAGAGAACGCCTAGTTCTTGTAGTGAAGCCTGAAGCTGTGCTGCGGATTGAAAGTGAATACTATTCATCCCCATTTGCTCTCCTGCTTTAACATTACGCAAGTTATCATCAATGAAAATAGAGCGTGCAGGATTGATTTGATAACGAGTGAATAAAAGTTGATAGAACTCAGGAAAGGGTTTACGGGTTCCTTCTTGACCACTCACGAGTCTTCCATCAAACCAATGTAGAAAATCAAAACGCTGTAGTGCGATATGAAAATTTTCGTTACTCCAGTTCGTTAGGGCATAAAATCGATATTGCTCCTTTGCTTTGAGTGTTTTAAATAATTCAACTGTTTCAGGAAGTGGTCCTTTTAACATCTCAATCCAACGTCCATAAAAATCACGAATCGGCTGCTCCCATTTGGGTTGAGGAAACTCCGCTAACTTTTCATCCGTCGCCTTTTGCAAGGGATAGCCAGCATCTTGCTGCTCATTCCAATCTGATGTACAGATATGTTTGAAAAAGAAGTCACGATCAGCAGGATCAGCAAAATAGGAGTCATCATACACATAAAGCGGACTCCAGTCTACTAAAACACCACCGAGGTCCCAGACAATTGTGTCAATCGACGTACTCAAGATTTACCGTATTTCAACTTGAGAAGAATCATGATGCCCGACATCAACAGCATCACTGCGTTGGTAAGAATAATAACAAAGTTGTCAATCATAAATCCATATACCAACCACATAATCTCATTGATAAAGGCAATTAAAAACATAGTGAGTGAGATATCCTTAGCAGATTGTTCGCGCCAGGTTTTGATTACTTGAGGCAAAAATGTAAAAGCTGTTACAGCCCCTGCTGCGTAGCCAAGAATTTCAGCTGCGTTCATATAGATTTATTTTAGAACCGAAGATACAATGTCTATCGCTTTTCCAATAACCACCATAAACGTTTACGTGGTTTGATCTGAAAGTTAGTACGTATGTAACGCTGAATATGCGACATCGCCTCTTCTACATCATCTGTAAGCAGTAAAAGATCCAGGTCTTCAGAAGAAATGGTACCCTCCTGTTGCATTTTTTGAAATATATCCATCATAGGTTGATAAAATGCCTTGCCAAACAAAATAACAGGGAAGCGTGTAATTGTTTTTGTTTGCACCAGGGTGAGCGTTTCAAATAATTCATCCATCGTACCAAATCCTCCGGGCATGATTACAAACGCATAGGAATATTTTACTAGCAATACTTTTCGTACAAAAAAATGCTCAAAGGTTACCGAGCGATGCAAATAAGGATTCTCTTTTTGTTCAAAGGGTAAAACGATATTACACCCAAAAGACTGCCCACCATTTTCAAAAGCACCTCTATTGGCTGCTTCCATTATTCCAGGTCCCCCACCAGTTAACGTGGTAAATCCCATTTCAGCAATTCTCTTCCCAAATTCACGTGCCTGCCCATAATACGGATGCTCTTCGCCAAATCGTGCAGAACCAAATACGGTGATGCAAGGACCTGCAAAGTGAAGGGTTCTAAATCCTCTAATAAATTGCTTAAATACACGCCAGGCAAACAATAATTCATAGCCCCTACTCTTGGGTCCTTCCAGAAATACATGATGCTTGGGCTGTATCAGACGGGGTTCGTGTTTTTTATGAACAGATGAACTCATACTATTTTATTTAGTGGCCATTTGCCGACATTTGTACTCAGTGCAACTAGAATAACTCTAACAAAATTATGCGGATCGTCTCGTACAATGTAAATGGGATTCGAGCAGCTCTAAAAAAAGGATTGCTGGACTGGATGGCAACAGACCCTGCTGACGTTATCTGTTTACAAGAAACAAAAGCAAGACAGGAGGATGTTGATACGATCCCGATCAATTTACTAGGCTACGAGGACTACTGGTTTAGTGCACAAAAAAAAGGATACAGCGGTGTAGCGGTTTTCACAAAGATCAAACCCGATCAGGTAATAATGGGAAATGGTCATGGCCCTAGTGACGAAGAAGGACGAGTGATTCAATTGGATTTTGGATCCATTCGGTTAATCAATGCCTATTTCCCTAGTGGCACAAGCGGAGAAGAAAGACAGTCTTTCAAATATGAATGGCTCAATGAATGCTCCAGCTGGTTAGAAAAATTGAAAAAGAAGCACCCCCAGTTAATTCTTTGTGGTGATTACAATATTGCACACCAAGAAATTGATATTCACGATCCGAAGGGTAATAAAAATTCATCCGGATTTCAGCCAGAAGAAAGAGCCTGGATGACTCGCTTTTTTGAAAGTGGTTGGGTGGACACCTTTCGACTCCAACATCCGGAACCACATCAATATACATGGTGGAGTCAGCGTTTTCCGAGTGTTCGTTTGCAAAATAAGGGATGGCGTATCGATTATATTAATGTCACCACACCGCTGGAAAAAAAGATTAAAAAGACAGCAATTTGGCCAGCTATCAAACACTCTGATCATTGCCCTGTTTTTTTAGAAATAAGTAAGTGATGTATATCTATAACGTGACCATAAAAGTTGACCATGTCATTATAAAGGAATGGCTGCATTGGCTTAAGCAGGAGCACATTCCTGAAATTTTGGCAACTGGTTGTTTTACAGAGGCAACAGTCCTAGAATTACTAGAAACCGTGGATGAAGAGGGAGCAACATTTGCGGTGCAGTATAAGACCTCCCGTCTCGAAAATTATCGCAGGTATTTATCCGAATATGCGCCACTCCTACGTCAAAAAGGGCTAGATAAATGGGGTAATAAATTTGTTGCATTTCGCACATTTATGAAAATCGTGGATTAGGGGTGTAAAACCCATTATTTTATTTTTCCGCTATGAAAAAGCGGTTAAATTTGCCGCTCTCAGTACCTACAAAAAACCAACGCATGAACAAAGGAGATCTAATCAATAAAGTAGCGGACGATACCGGACTCACAAAGGTGCAAGCTAATGAGGCTATCGATTCGCTATTGGAAGCCGTTGCAAAAACCCTGAAAGGGGGTGGCAAGGTAACCTTGGTTGGATTTGGTACTTTTTCCGTTTCAAAACGAGCAGCCCGTAATGGTAGAAATCCAAAAACAGGTGAAACAATCAAAATTAAAGCTCGTAAAGTTGCTCGCTTCAAAGCAGGCAAAGAGTTAGCCGAAATGCTCTAAATTCAAAATCAATAAATAAATACAACTATGGGAAGAGGTGATAAAAAAACAGCCAAAGGAAAACGATTCAAAGGTTCTTTTGGAAAAAGTCGTCCTGCTAAAGTAACCAAGAAAGCTGCGACTAAAAAGAAGAAGTAATCATCACAACATGACTACAAGAAAAGAGGGAGTAATACTCCCTCTTTTTTATTTGACTAAGGTTCCAACTTTTTCTCCGGTAATGACCCGCTTAAGATTATCAGGTTCATTCATATTAAATACAATAATAGGCAGTTTGTTTTCCATACAAAGCGTAAAGGCTGTCATATCCATCACCTTTAGTTGTTTGGATAAACAATCCGAAAAACTAATCTCTTCAAAACGGGTAGCTGATTTATCTTTTTCAGGATCTGCCGTGTAGATGCCATCTACACGGGTTCCTTTTAAAATCACATCGGCATTAATTTCAATTGCACGCAAAGAACCTGCTGTATCTGTTGTGAAATAAGGATTACCAGTACCTGCTCCAAAAATTACCACACGGCCTTTTTGTAAATGACGGATTGCTCTGCGTCGAATATAGGGCTCAGCGATCTGCTCCATTTTTATTGCACTCTGCAGGCGTGTATAGACTCCAATTTTCTCTAACCCTGCTTGCAAGGCCATTCCATTAATTACTGTGGCTAACATCCCCATATAATCGCCATGTGCACGTTCAATTCCGGTTTCTTGTTCGTTCATTCCCCTGTAAATATTTCCACCGCCAATGACAATAGCTACTTGTACGCCCAATTCAATAATCGATTTGATGTCTTTGGCATATTGTGCAATGACATCCGTATCGAAGCCAAAGTTCTTATCGCCCATTAAAGCTTCACCGGATAATTTGAGTAGCACTCTTTTGTAAACAGGTAACATGAAGAAGGTTTTGGTGTAACGAAGATATAGAATTTGCGAGGGCGAAAAAAAGCGCCCGGTTTCACCGGGCGCTTTATCAAAAATTTCAATTTCTCATTATAAAATTAACCGAGTGCAACACGCTTAAAACCTGTTACAGTCACATTACCAGACTCTTTCAGATAATCAGCAACAGACTTGCTGCTATCTTTTACAAAAGCCTGGGCAGTGAGGGTTTGCTCTTTAAAGAAAGCACCCATTTTACCTTCAGCGATTTTAGCAATCATTTCTGCAGGTTTGCCGGCCATTTTAGGATCCTGGTTCATCAATTCAACAACGATACTCTTTTCGCGCTCAATTACCTCAGCAGGAACTGAAGCTGCATCTACAGCAACGGGATTTAACGCAGCAATTTGCATTGCCACATCTTTACCTGCTTCCGCGGCTTCTTTATCCATTCCAACTAAAACACCAATACGATAAGCACCGTGGATGTATGAGGCTACATAAGGTGCATCAATGCGTTCAAACTTAGTAACGCCAATCTTTTCACCAATAGTTGCTAATTTCTCATCAACCATAGCAGCTACAGTCAACGAACCAATTTTTACTTCCATCAATTGTTCTAATGAAGTAACATTGTTAGCGATGGCAGCATCTGCAATGCTTTGTCCAAATGCAACGAAATCTGCATTCTTAGAGACAAAGTCTGTTTCGCAGCTTACACACACTACAATACCTGTTTTGTTATCAGCTGTAGTTTGTGCAATCACCACGCCTTCTTTTGCTTCACGATCACTACGCTTCGCTGCTACTTTTTGTCCTTGCTTACGCAACCAGTCAATAGCGGCTTCAAAATCTCCGTTTGTTTCAGTCAATGCTTTACGGCAATCCATCATACCGGCGCCAGTTGCTTGACGAAGTTTATTAATATCCTGTGCACTGATAGTAACTGTACTCATTTGACTATATAGTTTAGGTAGTAGAGAAGTGTTTGACTTCTCTACTCAAATTGTTATAGAATAAAATTTACTTGCGAGCTCCACCGGGTCCACGGCTAGCACTACCAGAAGTAGTACGACGACGAGAACCAGCTGCACCACCACGACGTCCTGCTCCACGGCCGCCTTCAGCTTCTGCTTCAGCAAGCAATTTTGCAGCTTTCTTTTCTTTTTCGTCATCCGTGATGTCTTCTGTCTCCTCATCTTTTGCCGCTTGTCTTTCGGCTAATCCTTCTTCGATAGCAGCAGTGATGTAGTTTACTAAAATCGCAATAGACTTAGTAGCATCATCGTTCGCAGGAATGGCGAAGTCAACTTTATTTGGATCACAGTTAGTATCTACGATACCAAAAGTTGTTACACCCAAACGCTTTGCTTCTGCAAGTGCGATATGCTCATGTCCAATGTCAATAATGAATAATGCTGCAGGGATACGACCTAATTGAGCGATACCACCTAACACTTTTTCCATTTTGTCTTTGTCGCGACTCAATGTTAAACGCTCTTTCTTAGTGATGCTGTCGAATGAACCATCACCCAACATTTTTTCGATGCTCTGCATTTTCTTCACGCTCTTACGAACCGTGTTGAAGTTTGTCAACATACCACCGAGCCAACGCTCTGTTACAAATGGCATGTTTACACGCTTAGCACACTCACTCACAATATCCTTGGCTTGTTTTTTGGTTCCTACAAAAAGGATCTTTTTTCCACTGCGAGCAATTTGCTTTAACGCAGCAGCAGTTTCCTGCATGCAGTCAACCGTTTTGTTCAAATCAATGATATGGATACCTTTCTTCTCAGCAAAGATGTAAGGCAACATCTTGGGATTCCACTTCTTTTTCAGGTGACCAAAATGTACACCGGCTTCGAGAAGTTGCTGTTGTAAGGATGTATTGTTTTCCATGATAGGTATAAATGCTTTAAAATTGAATAAAGACGATTAACGTTTAGAGAACTGGAAGCTGCGACGCGCTTTCTTGTGACCGAATTTCTTACGCTCCACAGAACGGGGATCACGCTTCAGTAACCCAGCCGCTTTTAAAGCAGGACGAAATTCAGGATTCAGATCAACCAGTACGCGGGAAATACCCAACATAGCTGCTTCTGCTTGTCCTTTTACGCCACCACCTGCTGCATTAATCTTCACATCATACTTCCCAAAAACTTCAACTGTTTTCAAGGGACGCTCTACCTGATTTTGCAGATAAACCAGAGAAAAATATTCTTTGTAATCTTTATCGTTGACCGTGATCTTTCCGTCACCTTTCGTTACGAAAACGCGGGTTACGGCTTCTTTACGACGACCAACGCTGTTCTTTTGCTTTTCCATTTATTAATTATTTGATGGGTTGAAATCAGAATTTAAGTTCCTTAGGTTGTTGTGCGCCATGCGGATGAGCAGCACCTGCATAGACAAATAATTTCTTGATCATTTTACGACCCAGTCTGTTTTTAGGCAACATACCTTTTACAGCTCTCTCAATGATTACTTCGGGACGACGCTTCAATAAATTAGAAGCAACTTCTTCTTTCAATCCACCTGGATATCCAGTAAAGTGGTCGTATAATTTTTGTTCGAATTTGTTACCCGTGAATACGATCTTTTCGCAGTTGATCACAATCACATAATCACCCGTATCAACGTGTGGGGTGTAGCTAGCTTTGTTCTTACCGCGCAATACAGCAGCGATTCTAGAACACATGCGTCCAACGGTTTGATTAGTACCGTCCACAACATACCAGTTGCGCTTTACGGTAGCCTCGTTCGCATGTTTGGTAGTGAAATGCAGTTTACTCATGATGTTTTTTTTGAGATCCCGCTATCCCGGGACCAGTTTAAAAATGGACCGCAAAGGTAGCGGACGCACCTGAGAAAACAGCGTAAAAAAGGAACAATTTTAAATTGAACCCTTATAAATAATTGATTACCAATAAAATTTTTGACCTATTTTTTAGGCCACTACTGAAAAGCGCTCATGGCCCGGGTGGGACGACCTGCATTATCAAAGGCTCCCAAGGTATATCCCTTCCAGTTACCATAACACTGAGGCTCCCAGTAAAAAAGGCCCAGCCCCATTTGTGAAGGAAGCGCAATTAGCTGGGTTTGCACCTCCTTTAGCATTGAATAGGCTGCATCTGGTTGATCCCAAGGCATGCCCACTTCGCATACCATTACAGGTGTTTGATAACGTGCGACCAGATCAAGCATATTGTTTTTGCATTGCAGGACTGTAGTATTCCAATCCGCAACAGAGGGGTATAAAGAAAGGCCTATAATATCCCAGCGCGCTCCATACTGACGAAGCCCATCCAGATTCCAACGAAACAAATTATTATCAAAGCCGTTTGAGATGTGCACGATTACTTTGATGTTTGGATCAATTTGCTTGACAGCGTCATAACCTGCTTTAAAAAAAGTGGCGTAATTAGCCATTTGTGTTGAAGCCTTTCCCAAGGGCCACAACATTCCATCATTTGTTTCATTACCAATCTGTATCCAGTCCGGTGTCACACCTCGTAAAATCAACGTACTTACTACACGCGTGGTATGTGCCCGCACAGAATCAGCCATGATTGAAACATTCAAGGAGGCCCAAGCGGCAGGTGGAGTTTGTTTACCAGGATCTGCCCAGCTATCGCTATAATGAAAATCTAAAAGTAATTTTAAACCAGCCTGTTTTACCCGAAGTGCTTTTTGAATAACATCCTGCAGTCCATTCCAGCCATCTGTAGGATTTACCCAGACGCGTAAACGAATAGCATTCATTCCTAGTTCCTTCATTAATAGTACTGGATCTTTTTCTACACCACTTGTTGTATAAAACTTTTTGCCTGCCGACTCCATTTCAGTGATCCAACTAATGTCTGCCCCTTTAATGAGTGTTGATGACGTAACAGGAGGAGTGGGTTTATTTTTTTGACTACAACTAATTAAGGAAATAAATACTAAGGAGAGGTGTAGCAATAAAAGAGAATGAAGGTTGGGGTTTTTCATTGGTATGGAATGACATATAAAGATAAAAAAAGCGGCCTCCAATTGGAAGCCGCTTTTCAAAATTTATCAGTACAGATTAGTTGATTGTAACCGTCTGTGTATTTTCATTTAGCGTGATTGTATAGGTACCCGCTGTACTTGGTGTTTTGAAGTTTGGACCGCCATCCCACTTCATTCTGCGTGGTGTACCTACAGACTGACTTCCGCCACTTGCATCTTCGTAGTCGAATGCACCCCAAGCATTACCCGCTAAGAATTTGATGTCTTTATTCGCTTCCAATCCGATTGTGATTGTCCAAACACCATTTCCAGAATAGGTCATTTGAGGACTAACACCAGGGTTCCAAGCGCCAACACCAGTAATTCCATCTCCCACTACGCGCATTTCAGTAGCAGGGTAGATTTCATATTTAATGCCATTGACATTTCGACCATCCCATATTACACGGTAGCGACCTGTTGTAGAAACATCAGGCATATTAGCACCATTAATTTCTAAAGCTGAGCCACTTCCTCCAGTGGATCCATAACTACGAGCATTGAATACAGTTACGTCACCATTATTCCAGTTATTGAAATCGATGAGCTTCCAGCCACCAGCAGAGTTCAGGTTAGTCAATCCAACAAATAGGTTCTTTTCAGGATGTCCCATTGCATAAGTTGGGAAAGAAGCACCAGGATTCCATCCAGCACCTGTTGCACCTCCAACAAATCCCATACGGCCTTCACGGATATCATATTTCATGTTGGCACGATCAATCGAGATACGATAAACACCTGCGGTTGAAACAGAGAAGTTAGCTCCACCGGATGCCAGGTTATTGTTTGTGCCTCCGTAATTGATTGCCCAGTCACGTCCCTGTGTTACTTTAAATTCAGAGTTAGCAGGAAGATAAATGTATATGTAATACAACTTATTCATTGCCTCAGGACGAATATCACGAATCAATTCAGGAGCTGTAGTTGGATCCCAGTTATTTCCATTTCCTGTTGCAGCCTGATAACTACCAGGCATGTAGAAACGAAGAATCGGAACATACGTGTTAATTAATACGTTAACTGTGTTTGAATAAGAAATTGCACCCAGAGCAGTCACAGCTTTTACACGGTACTCAATACGTCCAGGAGTTCCGCCAGCAACGCCCTCGTTCAATGCTGTCTCGTTCATTTCAAAATTGGTCAAAGTCACATTCAAACGATTTAGACCTACTGCGATATCACGAGGAGAGGCAAAATTCTTACCCGCAGAATCATATTGCAGTGTGTAAGTAATATCACCAGTGTATCCAATAAATGAACGGCTCCAAGTAAACGTATTTCCGGGATCATTTGAAACAGCCAATGTAGGACTGATTGTAGCATTCTGAGATACTAATACAGCAGGATCATCAAATGGAGAAACGGTTACACGAAGAACATTAGACTCTAACTTCTCATTGTTATTTCCATAAGAAGAAGTCACTTTCACGTCTAATGAATGTGTACGTCCTAATGCAAAACCATAGTTGAGTAAGATATTATTCAACTCGCGACCAGTAATCGCAGTATTGCGAATACCCATCACAGTTTTTGTTACTTCACGGCTGAAGTTGCGACCTGCAGAGTCAATAGATAAAACATATTTATAGTTAGCTGAGTCTGTTCCATGTTGTGGATTAGTCCAGCTAAAGCTGATCACATTTCGGTTGGAGTCAGCAAGTGTAGAAGTTACACTGGTAAAGTTGGAGCTTAATACAACTGAATTACCTTGTTTGTAAAAAGGCAGATCAGCTACTTTGGTACACGCAGCTACCAACAGCACCAGGGCCCAACCGATATAAAAAAGTTTACGCATATTTTTCATGGCACTTCGTTTTTAAAGTTTAGAGTCTGGTGAGTTTGTATTTACCAGTTTGAAAGTTGAATTCAACTTTATAATTTCCTGCACCAGGACTTTTGAATCCTGGATCAGCATCACGCTTTTCAAATTCACCAGCTAAAGGATCTACATTGTTTACATCAGTAGGTGCAGGGCGGTACTGTGTGCCCCATACTCCTTGCGTTTGTATTAACTTATAAAATCCAGACGCATTAAAAGTTACATTATCAATAATGTACAACAAAGGGTTCGCTGCATCTCTTCTGAATTTTTGTGTGGTATTGTAAGGAGCAACCATTGGATTAGACCATCCTGATGCAAATGCATCACCAAGTGCCCAAAGACCACCATCATTGTAACTACCTGCAGCGGTTCCTGGAGGTTCTACTGCAAAATCCAAATATGGAGTGATGCGAATTCCAAGCACATTGGAGAATAAAGGAACCGTACCATTCACTAAGGAAGCACGTACGCGCATTTGAACATTGTAAGCAACCCCAGCACGAAGTTCCATTTTACCTAATACAGTATTGAGATCTTTTACAGTCATTCTCACGCCGAGATCTTTTGAAATGGCGACCTCTTGTTTGTTAGGACTGGAAAAATTACCTCCAACTGTATCAACTTGTAGTAAATAAGTAACATCCTGAGAGCTTACCCCAGTCGTAAACTTATAGTTCGGGTTCGTCCAGTTTAATACTAAACCAACCTGATCTCTATTGTCTTTTAAGAGCACAATAGAAGAACCGGAGGTAGTAGACAGCACAGGGTTTGTACCACCCAAATAAGCAATCTGATTTTCTTCTTTATCACAGGATGCCAGTCCTAAAACCAGGAAGGAACCCAAAAGAAGTTTAGCTATATTTTTCATAACAATCAATTATGCGTTTTATTAGAAACCAGGATTTTGACTCAAATTAGGATTAGAGGTGCGGTTTGACGCAGGTACAGGGAATAAGTTGTACTTGCTGTCAACAGCTGTACCAGAAGCCACACCACCTTTCCAAGGCCATAGGTAAGTACCCGTAGTTAAACGGCCATAACGGATAAGGTCTGTACGTCTGTGTCCTTCCCAGTACAATTCACGAGCTCTTTCATCTAAAACAAAATCAAGTGTTAGCTGACTTGCTGTGATATCTGCTGAAGTGCTGCCATTGTGAGCACGCTGACGGATTGCATTGATATAAGCAAGTGCAGTTGCTGCATTACCTGTAGTTGCACCACGTAATGTTGCTTCAATATAGATCAAATGCATTTCGGCCAAACGGAAAACAGGGAAATCGATGTCAGACCAATATTTAGTGGCATCAGAAACGGGCTGACCATCTGAACGAATGTTTCTCCATTTATTTACATGTAAACCATTGCTGAAATCAGCAACATCATTGATTACAATCTGCGAGGCACTAGTTCCATATAATGAAGTAGTGAACATCGCACGCTTATCAGTAGCACCAGTCAAATCAGAGAAGCGATCAGCAAAGCCCTTAGTAGCGCGGTAACCAAACCAACCATCACTGGTTCCAAAGTCAGCATAATCACCACCTGCAGCAGCGTGAATAAAGAAAGTAGTATTTCCGTATGAACGAGCTTTTAATCCATCACAGGTAATAGCGTAGATAATTTCATTAGTACGCTTATCATTATCTGCCATAAACAATTCACGGTAGTTGCTATGTAGTGAGTAACCACCAGCAATCACTTTGGAAGAATAGGTGATTGCATCATCCCAACGAGGTGAACCAGTGTAAACCTGCGCATTTAAATACATACGAGCTAATAAAGCCCATGCAGCACCTTTGTCTACGCGACCGTACTCATTGGTACGAGGATTTTTCAATTCTGTTTCAATTGCTTTTAGTTCTGTCTCGATGTATGTAAAGAGATTAGCACGAGAGATTTCCTGAGGCAAATTTGTACCTACCCCATTTGCTTCCGTGATAAATGTTGAACGTCCAAACAAATCCATCATTACCCAATAATTAAATGCGCGCAAGAAACGAGCTTCAGGACGTGTAGCCTTAATTGCATTCGCATCATCGGCACTTAATTTTCTGGCTGCTAATTTCTCGTCAGTAGACTCACGGAGATACTCATTTGCAACCATGATATTATAAATAGGACGTGCATACATTCCTTTGAGGAAAGGATCGGCACTAGACCAGCTCAGATTGTGAAAATCTTTGATTGTCTGGTCATTCCAAGAAACCACTGCTTCATCAGTAGGTAATTCTTGACAGTTGAAGAATCCACGCAAGAAAGGAGATTGTGACCCCTCGTCGAGACCCTGAATATCAGAGGCACCTGCAGGACCTACGTTACCAGTAGTTGCTAAACCACCATAAATTTTAGCTAACACCTGGCGATAACCAGCAGCTGTAGAATACACATCCGCAGAAGTCAGATCGTTTTGCGGAAACAGATCCAGCTTCTTAGAGCAGGAGCTGACAATCACAACCAACCCCAGCAGCAGTAAATTTTTGATTGAAATATTTTTCATGATACGTTGAATTTAAATTTTAGAAATCAAGATTGAATCCAAGTGAATACACACGAGGTCTTGGATAGATATTTCCATCCACTCCACCATCTCCGGCATTTTCAGGATCCAATCCATTGTATTTAGTGATCACGAAAACATTCTGTACACTGGCATTGATACGAAGTGTGGCCTTGTCATTGAATACGCGACCTGCATTATAGCCGAAATTGATATTATCAATTCGGAAGAAGGAAGCGTTATCCAAATAATAATCGGATAAGTACCAGTTATTGTTAAAATTCGTTGTCAACAAATCACGTGTAGCATTTCCGATGAACTGTACAGGATTTTTGATAGCACGCATAACTGCGTTATTGGAGTTCACGTTATTGTAGAGATAGTTACCCAACATTCCGTGACCAGCTATTCCAAATGAAAACTTCTTAATGCTCAATGATGTTGCAAAACCAAGTAATACGTCTGCTGCTGGCTTTTGACTAATCTGACGGTCGTCGTTATTAATCAAACCATCACGGTTGGTATCTTCAAATAAACCTTCAATTGGTTTTCCATTTTGATCATAGATCTGCTTCAACATGTAAAAGCTGTTTGGCGCGTATCCTACAGCATGGATTCCAATTGTATTACCGGTACCACCACCGATACCCGTTACTTCTTGTCCTTTGAACTTAGGATCAGGGTTGCGAAGTAGGTTTGTGATTGTTGCTTTGTTGTACGTGTAGTTCAAGTTGATATCCCAGCTCACATTGTCATTACGGATTGGAGCAAGATTTAATGTAACCTCCACCCCTTCACTATTGATATTACCTACGTTAGTAACAATTTCATTCACAAAGTTGGCTCCAGAAGCTACAGCCACATTTGCCAAAAGATCTTTTGTTTGACGCTTGTAGTAATCAACCGAACCGCTGATACGATTATTAAAGAAACCATAATCAACTCCAAAGTTTGTAGTTGTTGTAGTCTCCCAACGAATAGAAGGATCGTATCCTGCAGGACGTAAGTAGTTGACCCAGCTATTACCAAACTGTTGCATAGCAGTATTGCTACTAACTGTGTAACGAGGCAAATAAGAATAGTAACTGATACCATCTTGTTGTCCAGTCACACCCCAACCAAAACGGAGTTTGAAGTCAGTAACCTTTTTTGAGTTCTTGAAGAAATCTTCACGTGCCTTCCAAGCTAATGCCAAAGAGGGGAAGTAACCGATACGATCATCAGGATTCAGTTTAGAACTGGCATCACTTCTGATAGTTGCAGTTAACAAATATTTATCCATCAACGAATAGTTGAGGCGGCCAATGTAAGATTCCAATCTGTACTCAGGGCGGTCTGTAAGGAATACTGGCTCAGATCCAATGATTGTATCTTTTTTTGCAGGATTGGCGCGGTCAAACACAGCACGATAGCTCAACGCAGGGAAATTAGAAACCTTAGTCAAGAAGCTTTGGTAACCATGCGTAACTAATACATCGATCTTACTTTTTATGCTTTTGATTTCTTTCGCATAAAACAATCCGATATCAGCTAACTGGTTTACTTTTTGCTGTTCGTAGTATTGACGACGTCCGCCGCTTCTATAGTTAGTCGCTGAAACAGAATCCGTATTATCATTACCGCTTCCATCAGCAAAATCCATACCCACATTGGCTTGGATCTTTAAGTCAGGGAAGAAGGGAAGTTTATATTCAGCCTGTACATTTCCAATTACACGGTTTACCGTTGAACGGTTGTCACGTAACATCAGCAATGCTACTGGGTTACGGTTAGATAGGTCATTAGGAACAGTTCCATTTAACCACTCATAATAACCACCCCAATTATTGTTGCCACTCAATACAGGTTTTGTAGGATCAAAACTTACTGCATTTCCAATTGCTCCTTCGTTCGCAAAACGATTACGCGTTTGAGAAGCCTTCACATTCACATTTAATGAAAGGTTGTCATTCAGCAGTTTTGGAGAAAGGTTGATTGCAGTAGAAATACGACTGAAGTTGTTCGTTTTCAAAATACCATTCTGATTCAGGTAACCCAATGATGCACGGAAAGGGATGTTACCCAAACTTCCAGTTGCACTGATTGTGTTATCTACACCAATAGCAGCCTGGTAAATTTCTTTTTGCCAATCTGTATTGGCTGTACCCAACATGTTTTTATACATATTGCTTCCAGTTGCTACTGCATCTTTTGTAACGATATCTCTGATTTCATCTGCAGTAAGAACATCTACATAATCAGTGATCATTCCTACAGAAGTAGTATTAGAGAAGTTATAACGCATTGCACCTTTAGAACCTTTTTTAGTAGTTACGATAATCACACCATTAGAGGCACGTGAACCGTAAAGTGCAGTGGCAGAAGCATCCTTAAGGATGGTCATTGACTCAATATCATTAGGGTTGATCGTGTTAAGCAAGTTTGCAGAACCAGATACACCATTTCCGTCTACAGGTACTCCATCAATAACTAGTAAAGGGTCATTGCTTGCATTCAAAGAAGCACCACCGCGAATACGGATGCGGCTTCCACCTCCTGCAGCTCCACCACCTGTTGTAATAGAAAGACCAGCTACTTTACCAACAAGTAGTTGCTCAGCAGAGTTGATATTTCCTTTTTGAAAATCTTTTGCTGATACAGCAGTTACAGATCCCGTCAAGTCTGCTTTACGACGAGTTCCATAGGCTACAACAACAACATCACCCATTGTAGTGCTGGCGCTAGCAAGAACTACACTCACAGTGTTGACTCCCTGAATGGAAACTTCCTGTGTTGTAAATCCTACAGAGGATAATACAAGTGTGTTAACTGTTGATGAAACGGTAAGTTGAAATTGACCTGTTGCATTGGTTTGTGTTCCGGAAGAACTGCCCTTAGCCACAACACTCACACCAGATAGTGGAGCACCTGCAGCATCAACAACTTTTCCTGAAATCACTCGATCCTGTGCAAAGGAGAATTGTACAACGAAGGCTAGCACGAATAGGCCAATTGCCTTCGAGACGTTAGGTAATGACATAAGCAATCATTATTGGTTTAGCAATCTAGTTTGGTTACACTGAATGTGTATCTCTTACACAATATTATGAAATTTATAAATCAAAAAAATCTTTTGTTAAACCCTCCGCTCCCGATTTAACTTATAAAGACGGCCAGGTCGGTGCGGCACATTGGCCTCAATCTCCTTAAGGTCTGTTAACCAATCTTTTAGCATAATTTTTTTGCGGAAATTTCGACGATCTAACCCTACTCCTAAAATAGCTTCATACACTTCCTGGAGCTCCCGCAACGAGAATTTTGGAGATAAAAGATTGAAAATCACTGGTTTCTCCATAACCTGGTCGCGAAGTCTATTTAGGCAGGACTGCAAAATTATATGGTGGTCAAAAGCTAATTTTTTTATGGATTGCACCGGATGCCAAGAAAGTTCGTTGTGACTAAGCTGCATTCGATGATTGCGAACATCAATCAAAGAATAATAGGCCGTAGTTACCACTCTGCCAGAAGGGTGACGATTGATTTTGCCAAATGTTTGTACCTGCTCCAAATAAACATCATCTAAACCTGTTCTTTCTGAAAGTACTCTATAGGAAGCTGTATCTAAGTCTTCATCGGGACGAACCAAATCTCCCAACAATGAATGCAAGCCTTTGAATTCTTCTAAATCGGATTTAATAAGTAATACTTTTAACTCACGATTCTCATAGCCAAAAATCACACAGTCAACCGATACAGCAATATTGAAATATTCCTGGTGACTTATTTTTTCTGTTTCGGCATTTTTTAACCGAGTAATAATTCTTTCCGGCATATCAATCAATTAATGAATAACAAAACGAAGTGTCTTTGTACTACCCGCCACTACACAACGAATAAAGTAATTTCCAGTAGAAAGGCTTTGTAATTTTTGTTGTAGCGCGATTCGTTGAATACCACTATTTAATTGACCGCTGTATAAAAGGCCTAGGTTTTGTCCTGCTACATTGTATAGCGTGGCTTGCACCAACCCGGCAGCTGGCATTTCAATATATAAATCCATTGCCGCCGTTCCAGTAGTAGTACGATTAACCAAGTTGGGTAATAGTTTTACCACCAAACTTGAAACAGGGTTTCCACCACCGCCACTTCCTCCGCCACTATTTGTGATATTTCGGTTGACGTATACTCTGTATTCGCCAGGTTGTAATAATATAGATTGTCCACTTCCTGTAGCAGTAAAAGTGCTTCCGGTGAAATAATCATACCAGGTTCCAGCATTAGGAAATGTGATTGAAGCCTGTGAAGCAGCTACATCAAAATTACCCAGCACCATAATATTGGAAGTATCCGTTGTGAGTTGCAACCATTTAAAAGGTCCATTGAAAGAATGAACAACTCTATCAGAATAAAAATTGTTTTTGTACAAAGGATGCTGACGTAATTGATTCAACTTACTATACACAGTGTATAAAGCGGCACGATCTGAAACTTGTTGATAATCCCACCTTATTGGTTTATTTGAGGTACGACAGTTGTTGTTAACGGTTCCGTCTGGGCAATGATTGATCGAATAGTCATACCCCAGTTCTCCAAATTGCCATATCATACGTGGACCTGGAATCATCATGCCAAACGCTGCCGTTAACTCCATTCGCTTTAGTGCCGTAGAGAGGTTGCGAATGTTATAACTACCCAATGAATTTCCAAATTGCAATGCTTTATACATCAAGCGCTCTTCATCATGACTTTCCATGTAACCCACCAAATGAGGCTTTGTCCATCCACGTGCCGTGAATATATTCCCACTGAAATTTGAATTAGGCAAAAATCCCATTGCAGCTTCCTGAAAATTGTAGGTATTGTTTGCCCAAAGCATCATACCGTAATTGGAAAGCTCAATCTCCTCACTATTGTCTGCAAAGTGTTCAAGAATTACATAGCTGCCTGGCGATTTCAATTGCATGGTATCATAATAGCGCTTCCAAATCGCAACACGACTTGCATCGTATCGTCCCCAGGCCGCTACATCGGAACCAGAATTTACCTGTGTAAATCCCTTAGAAAGATCAAATCGATAGCCATCAACTTTGTACTCTTTCAACCAATGTTCCATTACGCGACTGCTGAAATAGCGCGTTGCTAAACTTTCATGATTAAAGTCATTGAATACATTAAAGGGATGACGAGCTGTTTCGTTTAACCAAGGATTATTGGCAGCAGGTTGATTACTGGAGCTATTCCAATAAAGTGCAGCTAATGGATTGCTACCTGTGGTATGATTCAAAACCATATCCAAAATCACTGCAATGCCGCGTCGATGACAACTATCGATAAATGCTTTCAGTGTATTCTTGGGTCCATAATATTTATCGGGCGCTAAAAAATAGGCAGGATTATACCCCCAGCTTTCATTACCATCAAACTCCTTGACAGGCATTAACTGAATGGCATTTACACCAAGACGCTGCAAATAAGAAAGCGTATCGCGTAATGTTTTCCAATCGTGATTGGCTATAAAATCACGCAACAACAACTCGTAAATTATCAAGCCTCTTTTATCGGGACGAGTAAACGCAGGTACGCTCCAACTATACCCGGGTTCATTAGTTTGCAACACGCTTACTATACCCGTTGTTCGTCCTGTAGGGTAAGGCTTCAAACCCGGGAATGTGCTACTGGTGATATACTGATCATTCCAGGGGTCCAATACTTTTTCTGCGTAAGGATCACCCACTTTCAATGAGCCATCTACCAAATACTGAAAAGCATATTCCGTTGCCGGCGTAAGTCCAGTAATTCGTAGCCACCAATAATTTCCATCTGGTGTTTTATTCATAGCATAGGCAGATTGTTCTTGCCAATTACTATTGGGAAAATCTCCAATTACAGACACTCTTGATTTTCCTGGGGCATAGAGCACTAAAACCACGCTGGTATTACCCGCTTCATAATTAATTCCATCCCGAACACCAGCAGGAAGCGGCGCTGTGGTGACGCCACCACTCACAAAAAAACGTAGTGTATCACGCTTGGTAACTGAACCAGCAATCGCTTCGGCAACCATAACCTGATCTCCTGCTGCGTTAATAACAGCGTTGGCTGATAATGTAGTTACATTACTACCCGACTGAAGTTGGGTCCCATTATAAAAAAGCTTTAACGACGAAGCCGTTGTACTAGTAATTGCAGTAAGAGGTAGCGATTGCCCGATTTGTAAATTGAGGGGCTCGGGGCTTAGAACAGAAGTGGGCTGATAGGGTGGATCTGAAAAACGAACCTGTAATTCTGAGGAATAAACAGGGATATACATGTCAGATCCGTCCGTATTTGTTTGCTTGAGTGAGCCATTTCCATTTCTAAAAAGAATAGCAATCTTTAAAATAGTTTCATTGGCTGGAACGCCGTAAAAAGCACGGATATTAGAAATATCATAACGCCACTTATTATTACCCAGCGAGGTAGCCTGTAATCCAGCAATGAGCTGTCCCCAAGGATTTTGAGATCCAAACTTTACATATTTCCAATCGCTCGCAGAAGTACTCAGATTCGTAATTACACCGGTATGGACATATACATCACTGGTATTGGAATAATTGTTTAATCCTCTATTTCCTTTGGTGGCATCAACTACAATAGAAATATTATCTGCCTCTTTGGCAAAAGAAGGGGTCCAGGTTAGTAATTGAGAATACAAAGAAAGTACAGACCCAAGGGTCAGTAGTACAAGCAGGAGGCTCTTTTTCATATGAAAGCAATTTCGGCGAGTTCGAATATACTAATATGTATTTAAAACACATTAAGCATTTGTAATTTTAGGATAGCTTAGCGCCCAATATGTACACCAAGGAGCAAACTGCTGTGTGGCAAAAAACCACCCGTGAATTACTGGACTGTCTTTCCAAGGGAATTGATAAGCAATCAGTCAACTCGCTTCGGGGTGTATTGCGATTTCATGAATACCGTTATTATGTGTTGAATGATCCACTTATTGCCGATGAAGAGTATGATCGCTTGTATAAAGCGTTAGAGAAGATTGAACACGAAAGTCCTGAAATAATCACACCAGATTCTCCGACCCAACGAGTAGCACTTGGATTAACGAAAGATTTTCCAACTGTTCAGCATTTGGTCCCCATGTTATCGTTAGATAATTCATACAATGCCGAAGATTTATTGGACTTTGACCGCAAGGTTAAAGAAGGAGCCGAACTAGATGAAATCGAATATTGTGTAGAACCCAAATTTGATGGTGGAAGTATTTCGTTGATTTATGAAAATGATAGGTTGGTGCGTGCAGCTACCCGTGGTGATGGTGTAGCTGGCGATGAGGTCACTACTAATATTCGGCAAATTCGCTCAGTACCTCTTTCGGCAGCTTTTTCATCAATAGGAATTGAACAAGCAGAAATCCGGGGTGAAGTACTAATCAATAAAAATAATTTTAGTCGTTACAATGAGAGTCTGATAGAAGAAGGCCTTCCACCACTTGCCAATCCCAGAAATGCAGCAAGTGGAACTTTACGATTAAAAGATCCGAAAGAAGTAGCGAAGAGAAATCTGGAAGTATTTGTCTATCACCTTAGCTTTTTTACATTAAAAGAAGAAGGGGTTACTCCTTCGGCGTTACACACACACGCTAACACGTTGCAATTACTATGGGACCTGGGTTTTAGAAGTCCTGAAAAAGAAAAAAAAGTATTTAAAGGAATTGCAGCTGTTATCGATTACTGTAAAGAGTTTGAAGAAAAAAGAGATAATCTCCCCTATGAAATTGATGGCATGGTGATTAAAGTGAACGCTATTCCACTACAGGAAAAATTAGGAATGACTTCACATCATCCCCGTTGGGCCGTTGCATTTAAATTTAAAGCAAGACAAGCAACTACTCGCTTAACGGGTATTGAATTTCAAGTTGGAAGAACCGGAGCCGTGACACCCGTTGCAAAACTAGAACCCGTTGCAGTAGGTGGAGTAGTAGTATCCAGCATCTCTGTGCACAATCAAGATTATATCCGTGAAAAAGATTTGCGCATTGGAGACCAAGTATTAATTGAGCGAGCCGGTGATGTTATTCCGCAGATTGTAAAATCACTGGCGGATGTTCGCACAGGAAATGAAAAGAAAATTATTTTCCCAACGCAATGCCCTGTTTGCTCCAGTACGTTACATAAAGAAGAAGCCGAAGCAGTTTGGCGTTGTATTAATTTGGAATGCCCCGCACAGGTTGCAGAACGAATTATTCATTTTGTGAGTAAAGACGCCATGGATATTCGTGGGCTTGGAGAGGCGAACGTGCGAAAATTTATTGAACTAGGCCTACTAAAAGATATCCCTGGTATTTACTCGTTGGATTTTGAAAAGATCAGTCAGCTGGAAGGCTATGGCAAAAAGTCTGTAGATAATTTAAAAGCCGCGATTGAAGGTTCAAAGCAACAACCATTGCATCGTTTAATCTACGCCCTGGGTATCCGCTATGTTGGAGAAACGACAGCAAGAACGCTTGCACAAGCTGTTCATCATTTAATTGACTTCCAAACCCTTTCGCTAGATCAATTACAAGAACTAGAAGATGTGGGAACAAAAGTTGCAGAAAGCATTTATGGTTTTTTTCAAAATGAGGGTAACATCGCGCTGATTAAACAACTAGAAAAGGCGGGTCTGACTTTGCTTAATACAAAAAAAGAAATTGTCACTGATGGCAATTTATCAGGCACAACTTTTTTATTTACTGGTACATTGACCGCACTTAAAAGAAGTGAAGCAGAAGAATTAGTAAGAGCGCAAGGCGGACAGATCTTATCTGGCGTAAGTGCAAAACTAAATTATCTCGTAGCCGGTGAAGAAGCTGGGAGCAAGTTAGAGAAAGCAAAAAAGATAAATTCGATCCGCATTATTAGCGAATCAGAATTTTTGCAATTGATTGGAAAATAACGTTAACTGATCAATCCTTTTTGCAACAAATACTCTGCAATTTGAATAGCGTTGGTAGCAGCTCCTTTTCTCAGGTTATCCGAAACAATCCAAGCATTCAACGTTCGTGGTTGGGTTTCATCACGACGAAGTCTTCCTACAAAAACTTCATCTTTTTCATGCGCATCCATAGGCATGGGATATAATTGCTGCGATGGCTCATCTACTAAAACCACGCCCGGAGCTTGTTGTAAAAGCTGACGGACTTCCTGAAGATCAAATTCATTTTCAAATTCAACGTTCACGCTTTCGCTATGTCCACCCATTACAGGAATTCGAACAGTAGTGGCAGTTACGCGAATAGAATCGTCGCGCATGATCTTACAAGTTTCTTTTACCATTTTCATTTCCTCCTTGGTATAGCCATTTTCTAAAAAAACATCAATCTGCGGAATGACATTGAGATCAATCGGATATTTATAGGCCATTGGATAAGATTCACTGGAAGAAGAAACAGCTTTGTTACGTTCTCCCATTAATTGCTCCACTGCTTTTACACCTGTACCTGTTACACTCTGGTAAGTACTCACCACAACTCGTTTGATTTTGTAACGCTTGTGCAGGGGCTGTAAGGCAACCACCATCTGTATAGTTGAGCAATTGGGATTTGCAATAATCTTATCTGATGCTGTCAATATATCCGCATTGATCTCGGGAACCACCAATGGCTTGGAAGGATCCATTCTCCAGGCCGAAGAATTATCAATAACCGTGATGCCAGCTGCTGCAAATTTTGGTGCCCATTCCAATGAAGTTGAACCTCCTGCAGAAAAAACAGCCACAGCAGGCTTCAGCTGAATGGCGGCTTCCATTCCAACTACTTTATAGTTTTTTCCCTGGAATGTTATTTCTTTTCCTACTGACTTCTCAGAGGCAACAGGTATTAATGTAGTGACGGGGAACTTGCGCTCTGCCAATACTTGTAACATTTTTGTTCCAACCAAACCGGTGGCCCCAACAACAGCAACTTTCATTTTATGTGGTATTAAAACGCGAATGTAACACCCAGGCTGATTCACACAGAGCAATTAGAGAAAAAAAACAATTCCATGACTTGCATTTTGCGTGAACACTTGTTAGTATTTGTAGATGAAACCACAAATCTATTTTTTACTGACGCTTTTTTGGTTGATGAAAAACAATAATAGTGTCGGTCAATCACATCATAGCTTAATCATCAATGAGATTATGGCAGATCCAAGTCCTGTTGTTCAACTTCCCATACATGAATGGATAGAAATCAAGAACAACTCAAAAGAAACGATTCAGCTGTATGGATGGAAATTGGTAGCAGGCAACTCCGTGAGTAGTTCATTTCCTTCCTATTTATTGCCCCCGGATAGTTTACTCATCGTGTGCAACACCAGTGCCGCTACACAATTAAAAAACTATGGGAGCGCCATTGGTCTTTCCTCATTTCCTGCACTCAATAATGAAGGAGAGACTCTTTCTTTACGAGCCCCTAATGGAAAAACGATTCATGCAGTAACCTATTCTCCAACATGGTATGGTGTTTCCTGGAAACAAGAAGGCGGCTGGTCCTTAGAATTAATAGACAATAATATTGCCTGTTGGCTTGCGAATAATTGGACCGCAAGCAGCGATAGTAAAGGAGGTAGTCCTGGAAAACCCAATAGTCAGACCGGAAAAACAATACCCAGTACAGCATTGGCTCCCTTACATGCCTATGCCTTAGATGCAAAAACTATCGTTGCTATTTTTAACCGTGCTGTTGATAGCAATTCTGCTGTCAATAAAATGGCCTACGCTTTTACCAGGGATTATGTTGCTGAGTCAATCCGCATTCTTCCGCCAGCCTATGATCAGGCAATAATTACCCTCAATAAATCCTTGGAGCCTGACTCCATTTTGACAATGACGCTCACTGCTATTCTGGATTGCGGATCTGGTAAAATGAGTCAACCCTTCTCCATTCAAACTGGTTTAGCCTCGGCTGCGCAAAAAGGGTCATTGTTAATCAATGAGATTTTATTTAACCCCCGTCCAAATGCATTTGATTTTGCAGAGATTGGCAATAACAGCAAGCAACTGATTGATCTTTCTACTATTTTAATCAGCAACCGAACAAGTTCCGGACAATTAGGGACCTCCTATAAAATTAGAGAAACGCCTCTCCTACTTTTCCCTCATCAACTTCTTGCCCTCACAGAAGATACCCTTTCGCTGAAGCGAGAGTATTTGATAACCCCAATCGCACAATTATGCCAAGTAAAACAAATGCCGACTATGCCTGACGAGGAAGGCAGTTTAGTGATGTTTACAATCAACGGAGATATTATTGATGAAGTACATTACCATGAAGGCTGGCATTTTCCACTGCTACAAAGTAACGAGGGAGTTTCGCTGGAGCGAATCGATCGAACAGCCTCTTCTACAAACCCTTCAAATTGGCATAGTGCTGCATCAACCGAGGGATTTGCTACACCCGGAAGAAAAAACTCACAAGAGAAACAGACATCCACATCAACTGCCCTCTTTGAAATAATACCGGCTGCCTTTTCTCCGGATGGTGATGGGTGGCAGGATTATTGTCAATTAAGCTACACAACACGTCAAAATGGACAAATGGCTAGCATCACAATTGTAGACGCTTCAGGTAGAATTGTCAAAAGATTAGTGCCACAAGCGCTATTAGCCACCAGTGGTTATTTTAACTGGAACGGTACGGATGAAAAGGGGCAACTATGTGTGCCAGGAAATTATTTATTTGTTGTCGAGCTATTTGATGTGAATGGAAATAGGAGCAAAAGACGATTACCAGTTGTAGTAACCTATAGTTTTAAAAAAGTTTAACACCCTCATTTTTCAAATAACGCAGCGAATCTTAACTTGCGCAGGTCTTTAACTACTACTATGAAAGGAACAAAAATTATAATCGCACTTTTTACAATCAGCTCTGCTTTATTTAATGTTCAATCGCAAGCACAGCGTTTACCCAGCAAGTTTCCAGAAGCGGCTCCTCGTCAAAATGTTTACGTAGAGCTAGGAGGAAACGGCGTTGCGTTTAATGCGATGTACGAAAGTCGTTTTCGGAAAGCCGCAGATGGTGCGGGCTTGAAAGTTGGAATAGGAGGCTTCACCAGTAGCTATGAAAAAGTTTTCACCTTACCGGTAGGAGTCAATTGGCTATTAACAAAAGACAACAAACATTTTTTTGAAATGGGCTTTGGCGCCACATTTCTTCACTATGAAGACACATTTGATTGGGGATGGCCCGGTGGAACTTATGACCCCTATCCCGTAGATGTTGCAGGTCTTACTATTGATTCCAAAAACTCCGTATTTGGTCATCTTACTTTAGGGTACAGAAGACAACCCTCAACAGGTGGTATCATGTGGGGCGTAGCAGTTACCCCTCAGTTTAATGAAAACGGATTTTGGCCAGTATGGCTTGGGCTAAAATTTGGCTATTCCTTTTCTCGCAAGTAATCTAGGAAAGTTGAATATCAAAATTCACCAGATCTTGAAATAAACGGATACGACCGTTAATATCATCTTGACTAACCTCTTTTAATCGAGTAGGTCCAAATTTCTCAACACAGAAGCTGGCCAATGCAGATCCTACAATGATGCCTCGCTTCATATTGTCAAAAGAAATATCACCTGTTTTTGCAAGATAGCCCATAAAACCTCCAGCAAAAGTGTCACCCGCGCCAGTAGGATCGAATACATCTTCGAGAGGTAGCGCAGGAGCATAAAACACCTGGTCATCATGGAACAACAAAGCGCCGTGTTCTCCTTTTTTAATAATCAAGAATTTGGGACCCATGTCCATAATGGAGCGAGCTGCTTTGACTAATGAAAATTGCCCGGATAGCTGACGTGCTTCACTGTCATTGACCATTAGCATGTCTACATACTTCAAAACAACTTTTAAATCGGCCATAGCCGTTTCCATCCAAAAATTCATGGTATCCATTGCAATGAAGCGCGGGCGGGTACGTAATTCCTGAATGACATTCAACTGAAGTTTAGGAAGCAGGTTTCCTAACATCAAAAATTCAGCACCTTGGTATGATTCTGGAACTTTTGGATCAAAGTCAGCCAATACATTCAAGTCAGTAACAAGCGTATCTCTACTGTTCATGTCTTCGTGATAGCGCCCTTTCCAGAAAAAGGAAGGTTTATCGGGCACAATTTCAACCCCATCTAATTCAACGCCACGCGCACGCAAATCATTTAACTCCTCAGCAGGAAAATCATTTCCAATGATAGAGATCTGCCGTACTGGCTTAATAAAATTGCTAGCTGCATAGGCAACATAAGTAGCTGACCCGCCTACGATGCGGTCAGTTTTTCCAAAGGGTGTTTCGATGGCATCAAATGCCATGGTTCCAACGGTAATTAATGACATGGCGCAAATCTATGCTAATGTCTGCTTATCAAAAAAGCCATTAATTCACTACCTTTCCACTCATCTTTCCGCTATGGCAAAAACCCCTAGAAAGAAGGCATCAAAAAAGGGCTTGATCCTGCAAAAAGCAGCAACACTCTTTCACCAGCGTGGCTTTGCTGCCACCTCTATGCGAGACCTTGCCGAAGTAGTTGGCATTGAGGCTGCCAGCTTATACAATCATATTCGCTCCAAAAACGAAATACTAGAAGCTATTTGTTTTGATATCGCGAACTTATTCAATGAGCATTTAGACCAGGTAGAGTCAACCAAAACCAGCAGTATTGATAAAATTGAACAAGTACTACGCTTCCACATACGCCACATGGTTGAAAGTTATGAGCAAATAATAGTAACAGATCGCGAATGGCGTCATTTAGATGAACCGTTTCTCTCTAATTTTCACACACAACGTAGAGCCTATCGCAAACGACTGGCTTCTTTTATTGAAGAAGGAATTCAAAAAAAAGAAATTAGACCAATCGATGCGCCAACGGCTGTTTTGATACTTTTGCATGCCATCAGCGGAATTGAAAGCTGGCATCGGAGTAAGAAAAAAATCTCTGCACGAGAACTAGAAGAAAACATGCTGACGATCCTGATTGATGGACTTCGTAAAAATGACTAAGCATGTCGATGCATTTTCATCCGCTTACCGTAAAATCCGTACGAAAAGAAACCGCTGATTGCGTTTCAATCGAATTTGAAGTACCTGCATCTTTACAACAAACATTCGCATACAAGCAAGGTCAGAATATTGCTATACGAACAAAACTAAACGGACAGGAAGTTCGTCGTAATTATTCCATTTGCACCTCGCCTCAAGAAAATAAACTACAAGTAGCGGTCAAAAAAATTGAAGGAGGTCTTTTTTCAACCTATGCAAATGATTCGTTGAAAATGGGAGAGATGTTAGAAGTATTTCCGCCCACGGGGAAATTTTATAGTGAGCTACATCCAACACAACACAAAAATTATTTGGCAGTGGCGGCAGGAAGTGGAATCACTCCCGTTTTATCATTAATCAAAACAACACTGGCTATTGAACCTACCAGTAGCTTTACACTTGTATATGGTAACCGGACGCGTCACTCCATTCTTTTTTTTGAAGAGTTAGAAAATCTCAAAAATCAATACATGCAACGATTCAATCTGGTGCATGTATTAAGCAGAGAAAAGACAGATAGCCTCCTAAACTTTGGAAGAATTGACCAAGATAAACTGACGGCACTTTCAAAACTGATTGCTTTTGCAACAATGGATGAAGTTTTTATTTGTGGCCCTCGCGAAATGATTGAAACAACAAAAGAGTTTCTATTGGCGGCAGGGGTAGAGAAAAAAAGCATACATGTTGAATTATTCAATGCGGGTACAGCAACACAACCTTCTTCCAAAGGCACTGCTTCCCTTCAGTCAGTGGTAAAGAGCAAGATCCAGATTCAGCTGGATGGACGACAGGTTGAGATTGAAATTCCGCTTCACAGTGACAAAACCATCCTGGATGCTGCTTTAGAACAAGGAGCTGACCTACCTTTTGCTTGCAAGGGCGGAATGTGCTGCACTTGCAAAGCCAAATTAGTGGAGGGCGAGGTTTCCATGGATGTTCACTGGGGGCTGGAAGAAGAGGAATTAGAACAAGGTTATATTCTGACTTGCCAAAGCCGTCCTAAAACGGAACGAATTGTAGTAGATTTTGATAGCAAATAAGGGCGAAGCATTTCACAAGCAGCCTAACGCTCGTTCGTTTTCAATAAATTTGTAGTAAATCAGATTTTAGAATGCCTACCTACGATTTGGAAAAATTATTCCAGGAGCGAATCGATCAGGAGATCAAAATTGAACCCAAAGATTGGATGCCGGATGCTTATCGTAAAACTAATTTACGTCAGATCAGTCAGCATGCGCACAGTGAAATTGTAGGGATGCTTCCAGAAGGTAATTGGATTTCTCGTGCCCCCTCTTTAAAAAGAAAAGCAATCCTGCTTGCTAAAGTGCAAGATGAAGCTGGTCATGGTCTTTATTTATATTCTGCTGCTGAAACACTAGGGCAAAGCCGGGAGCAAATGATCAATGACTTGCACAGTGGCAAAGCAAAATATTCATCCATCTTCAACTACCCTACTTTAACCTGGGCAGATATTGGAGCAGTGGGTTGGTTAGTAGATGGTGCCGCTATCATGAATCAAGTAATGCTCACGCGTACTTCATATGGTCCTTATGCAAGAGCTATGGTACGCATCTGCAAGGAAGAAAGTTTTCATCAGCGTCAAGGCTTTGAAACCTTATTGGTGTTATCAAAAGGCACCCCTGCACAACGGGCCATGTGTCAGGATGCAATCAATCGCTGGTGGTGGCCTGCTTTAATGATGTTTGGACCCCGTGACAGCGAAAGCTCCAATAGTGATTTGAGCATGAAATGGAAAATCAAACGCAAATCAAATGACGAGTTACGCCAGCAATTTGTAGATATGATTGCAGAGCAGGTGAAACTACTCGGTATGCAATTACCTGACCCTGCACTTAAATGGAACGCGGCGCGTAATCATTATGATTTTGGCGAAATCAATTGGGAAGAATTTTGGCAAGTGGTAAAAGGAAATGGACCCTGCAATAAAGAAAGACTCGAAGCCAGAAAAAAAGCATGGGAAGAAGGTCAATGGGTGCGCGAAGCAGCTGCAGCGTACGCCGCTAAAAATAAAACCAGAAACAAAGCAGCCTGATTAAACTTTACATATGCAATTGATCAGAATATTTTTTTACGGAGATATCCCCGATGGAGCAAACGGAGCGGAGCAACAAACATCGGTGACTAAAAAAACAGACTGGCCTCTCTGGGAAGTTTTTATCCGTAGCAAACAAGGATTAGATCACAAGCACGTAGGTAGTTTACATGCAGCGGATGCGCAAATGGCAATAGAAAATGCACGCGATGTATATACCCGTAGAATGGAAGGAGTAAGTATCTGGGTTGTTGAAAGCAGTCAAATCGTTGCATCCAATCCGCAAGAAGCTGGAGAATTATATGAGCCTGCTACCGACAAGGTATATCGTCATCCCACTTTTTATGATTTGCCTGATGAAGTAAAACACATGTAAAAAAACTTCATGCGCAACTCCGTAATCGATTATACGCTTTATCTGGCTGATAGTGCACTCATTTTGGGACAGCGAAATGGTGATTGGTGTGGACATGGGCCCATACTCGAACAAGACATTGCGATTACTAATATCACGTTGGACCTTATTGGACAAGCAAGAAGTTTTTACCAATATGCAGCTTCACTACTTGGAGGTGATTCCACAGAAGATTCTCTAGCCTATTTAAGAGGAGAACGTGAATTCAAAAATTGTCTCTTGGCAGAAAGACCCAACGGAGATTGGGGACAAACGATTTTAAGACAATTTTTGTTCAGCAGTTTTCAGCGAGAGCTTTACACCGTTCTCACGCAACATACCGATCAAACACTGGCAGCGATTGCAGAAAAATCACTTAAAGAAGTCAACTATCATTGCAGATGGAGTAGCGAATGGGTAGTTCGATTAGGAGATGGCACCGAAGAAAGTCATTTGAAAATGAAAGCTGCGTTAGAAAATCTGTGGCCCTATACAGGAGAATTATTCAAAGCAGCTGAGTATGAAATAGCAGTAGGCATGGACCCTTCCTCACTTCACACAACTTGGTTTAACCAGGTAGAAAAAGTACTGCAAGAGGCAACGATTCCAATTTCTTCTACCGAACCTATATTTATGCATACAGGTGGTAAGCAAGGTGTACACTCTGAGCAATTAGGATTTTTGCTGACGGAATTACAATACATGCAAAGAGCTTACCCAGGCAGCAACTGGTAATTCATGACTACAACCCCTTTGTTTGAAGCTGAAGAAAAAGCCTGCTGGGCTTTAATGGACGAACTACATGATCCTGAAATTCCTGTTCTGTCACTACTAGATTTGGGAATTGTTCGTGCTATTGAAGTAATGAGCCCACCCAATCAAGCGGGCAAAATAAAAGTGACAATTACTGCTACCTACACTGGATGTCCTGCGATGGACTGGATTGCCAATGCGATTCGAATAGAATTACAAACCAAAGGATACCGGACCGTAGAAATTGAAACGAGTATTCGTCCAGCATGGACAACCGAGTGGATGAGTGAAAAAGGAAAGGAGAAATTAAAAGCTTATGGCATTGCCCCTCCTGAAAAAAGATTCCAAATTCCTGGCGATGGGATTGGCTGCCCACAATGTGGAAGCAATGATACAAAGTTGGTGAGTGAATTTGGCAGCACTGCCTGCAAAGCATTAGTACAATGTAATCAGTGCGGAGAGCCCTTTGATTATTTCAAGTGTCACTAATTAGCAATTGCTACCTTCGTTAAAACAGACATACATGTCATTCATATTGTTTGAAAGGCAGGACCAAGTAGGTTTCATAACACTAAACCGGCCAGAAAAGTTCAATGCTTTTAATCGGGAAATGGCGCTGGAATTACAACAAGTATTAGACGAATGTAAATCCACTACTTACCGAGCTGTTGTCTTAACAGGCGCAGGAAAAGCATTTTGTTCCGGACAAGATTTGGGTGAAGCCATTGATCCCAATGGTCCGGGCATGCAACGTATTTTAAAAGAACATTACAATCCCATCATCCTTCGCATTCGTGCACTAGAAAAACCAGTAGTTGCTGCTGTGAATGGTGTAGCAGCAGGAGCTGGCGCCAATATTGCGCTAAGCTGTGATTTATGTATCGCTTCTCAACAAGCTTCTTTTATACAAGCTTTTTCAAAAATTGGATTAGTTCCTGATTCAGGTGGTAGCTTTTTTTTACCTCGACTCATTGGACTACAGCGAGCTGCTGGCTTGATGATGTTGGGCGATAAAATTTCGGGGGCAGAAGCTGCCTCCATCGGAATGATATGGAAAGCAGTGGAAGATGCTGAATTACAAAAAGAGGTAAAAGAAACTGCAGCAACCCTCGCCGCCTTACCTACCACAGCACTGGCGCTGATCAAAAAACAATTAGAGAGCAGTGCAATCGCTACCTTGACTGAACAATTAGAACTTGAAGACAAGCTTCAACAACAAGCTGCAGCCACCCATGATTTTAAAGAAGGAGTCGCTGCATTTTTAGAAAAAAGAAAAGCAAATTTTAAAGGGCATTAAACACTAATACCATGCAAAATAATTCGCAAGCAGATGCTTTGGCGCAGCAGGTAGTTGAAAAAATGATGCAAGAAGATCGCTTTTCACAGTGGATGGGAATCGAGGTAATAGAAGTACGTGAAGGATATAGCCGAATTCGCATGACAATCCGTCCAGAGATGGTCAATGGTTTTGGGATTGTGCATGGAGGAGTAACGTTTGCATTAGCAGATAGCGCTTTTGCTTTTGCCTGTAACAACCGAAATGATCTGTCAGTGGCACTCGATACTTCGATCAATTTTACAAAACAAGTACTAGTTGGCGACCAATTGACAGCAGAAGCAACAGAATTGCATAACGGAAAAAGCACAGGACTTTATCAGATTGCAATACAAAATCAACAGCAGCAACTCGTAGCTCAATTCAAAGGACTTTGTTACCGTACACATAAAAATCTGATCTAATTTTTATGTTTTATTCATTCAATGGAATTAGACCCGTGGTGCATGCAAGTTCATTTGTGCATCCACAAGCCGTTGTAACCGGCGATGTACAAATTGGCAAAGATTGCTATATCGGACCTGGTGCTGCGTTGAGAGGTGACTGGGGCACCATCATACTCGAAGATGGCTGCAACGTACAAGAGAACTGTACCATTCATATGTTTCCGGGATTGACTGTATTGCTAAAAGAAGGATCGCATATTGGTCACGGTGCTATTATTCATGGTGCGACTATTGGGCGCAATTGTTTGGTGGGCATGAACAGTGTACTAATGGATCACGTGCAAATTGGAGATGAATCAATTGTAGGAGCACTGACATTTATAAAGGAAGGAACGATTATTCCGCCAAGAAGTTTGGTGGCAGGAAACCCAGGAAAAATTATTCGCGAAGTGAGTGACGAACAACTCAATTGGAAAACAGAAGGCACGAGATTATACCAGCAACTTCCTATGCATTGTAAAAGTGAGTTGAAAAAATGTCAACCCCTTCGAAAGCCAAAAGAACAAACACCCCTTCGAAGCTTTCAGTATAAAACCTGGAAATCGAAATCCTAATTTTACTTTGGTAGCACCTTGTCAAGTGTAGAAGCAAGTGCGTCCCCTCTTAAGGACTCAGCGACAATTTTACCGTTGGGATCCACTAACACATTAAAAGGAATTCCCTGAATATTATACAAAGAAACAACTGGACTATTCCAAAATTGTAAATCGCTAACCTGTGTCCAGGTGAGATTATCTTTCATTACAGCCTTCATCCATTCATCCTTTGCTCCTTCCTGATCTAATGAAACACCCAGCACCGTAAAATTTCTATTTTTGAATTGGGCATAGGCATTAACCACATTGGGATTTTCCATTCGACAGGGTTTGCACCAGCTTGCCCAAAAGTCAACTAAAACATATTTACCGCGGAATGAACTGAGGCTGATCATTTTTCCGTTTGGATCGGGTAAAGTGAATTCAGGTGCAGTTTGGCCCACCATACCCTGCGAAGACGCCGGTTGTGCAGTTAGCATAATACTTACAGCCTCTAGTCCTTTATGCTTTGGAAATACCTCAGTTAATTTTTTTACTTGTGTCTTAATTTCTTCTAATGTAAATCCAGTTAATCCAAATGCTGGATTACCCGCCATACTTTGATAATAACCAATGATCATCATAGATAAAGCAGGACTTTTGCTACTTCCCAGCGCTTGATCAGTGATGATACGAAGGGAATCTACCCTTCCTTTCATTAGTTGATTATTGAAAGCTAGCATATAAGATTGTAAACCAGTGCTAGCTGCTGATCCTTTCACCTCATATCGGTCAGTCATTTGTGTGTTAGCCGGATCAAAAAAAAGTTGGAGATCCACTTTTTTTACATCGTTGACAAGTGAGGCAGCGGGGTAATTTTGTTGATCGACTCGAACATTGAAAACAGTTTCCTCTGTTACCTTAGCTTTCAATTCAAACGTTCCATCTTTATTAGGACGCATCGAATCAACTGCTACTCGCTGCATGGTTGCCATTGGAACCTCTTCCAGATAAACCATAGAAGGACTCATTCCAGTGATTTTTCCATTCACTGTAAATTTTTTATCGCCCAGGCCACTACAAGATGTAAGCAATAGCGTGACAGCCAGCAGTACTATTGAAGTATTTTTCATTTGCTTAAAATTAGTCAACTTACAAGAGTGTCTTAACAGCTGCAATCACTTGATCGAGATGATTGATTTCCTGTCCTCCTGCCGTAGCCAATGTTTTTTGTCCACCACCTCCTCCTTTGATTAGTGGCGCAACCGTCTCCTTAATTATTTTACCCGCGTCCAGTCCTTTGGTTTTTACAATGGAGTCCGCAATACTTACTGCTACCGCCGCTTTACCACCAATGTTCGCACAAAGAACTGTAACGAGCTCTGACTGAATTAGCTTTAGTTCGGTGCAGATTTTTTTCAGTGCATCGGCATTACTCACGGGCACAGTAGCGCCGATAAATGCAAAACCATTGACAGATTGAACCTGTGCAGTAAGCTGCTGTGCGAGGGCCTGCAACTGTTTAGTCTCTAATGCTTCGTATTGCTTTTTAAGTTCGTTATTATCAGTTTGTAATTGCTCGATAGCACGAAGAATATCCTTGGGGTTTTTTAGCGCTTCACGAACTTGTTGTACTACAGACAACTCGGCATTCACAAAATCTTCTGCCTGTTTTCCGCAACATGCTTCCAAACGTCTTACGCCTGCTGCTACTGCCGCTTCACTCGTGATTTTGAAAAGTCCCAATTCGCCAGTAGATCCCACATGTGTTCCCCCACACAATTCAATGGAATACGCAGGATCCATGATTACTACACGCACTGTATCTCCATATTTTTCACCAAACAAAGCCATTGCGCCTAGTTTCATGGCCTCATCTTTTGACATTGATTGGATCACAACCGGAATATTCTCGCGGATTTTTTCATTTACGATTGCTTCCACTTTTGCCAACTCCTCGGTTGTCATCTTTGCAAAATGAGAAAAGTCAAATCGCAAATTTGACGCATTGACCATCGAACCTTTTTGTGCCACATGCGTACCCAATACATTGCGCAATGCAGCATGCAATAAGTGGGTAGCACTATGGTGATAGGCCGTGGAAATTCGTACAGTGCCGTCTACTTTAGCAAGCACAGACGCAGCGGGGTCTGTAGGCAATTGCTCAGTATAATGAACAATCAAGTCATTATCCTTCTTTGTATCTACTACTTCAATAGCCTCTCCGTCAAAATAAAGCCAACCCCTGTCTCCTACTTGTCCTCCACTTTCTGCGTAAAAAGGAGTTTGTTGAAGTACCCATTGATAGGCTTCTTTTCCTTTGGCTTTAACAGAGCGGTATTTTAAAACTTTGGTGTTGCTTTCTAATTGGTCATATCCGACAAAAACATTGGACCCTTCTTCAAACACAACCCAATCACCAGCATCAATAGCAGTAGCTGCACGACTACGATCTTTTTGCTTTTTCATCTCCGCCTCAAAACCGGATTCATCTACCTGGAGTTTATTTTCAGAAGCGATTAATCGTGTCAGGTCAATGGGGAAACCATAGGTATCATACAACTCAAAAGCAGCAGTTCCAGGAATCACGCCTTTGCTGGATTGCATCAACTCGTCAATTCTTTTCAATCCTTTTTCTAATGTTCGTAAAAATGCTTCCTCCTCTTCACGTACAACACGTCCAACAAAATCAACCTGCTGTTGCAATTCCGGAAACACATTTTCAAATTGTTTGGCTAATACCGGTACTAATTGAGTCAACAACGGTTGCTTGTAGCCCAAATAGGAATAGTAATAGCGAACTGCTCTTCGCAGAATTCTTCGAATAACATACCCAGCTCCTGTGTTGGCAGGCAATTGTCCATCGGCGATTGTAAAACTAATAGCCCGAATATGATCCGCTAACACACGAAAGGCAACTGCCTGTTTGCTGTCAGAACCATCATAACTTACCCCTGTAATTTTTTCAACCTGCTGAATGGTGCCACTAAAAATATCGGTATCGTAGTTGGATGTTTTTCCCTGTAAAACGCGTACTAATCTTTCGAGACCCATCCCTGTATCTACGTGCGTAGCAGGAAGCGGCTCCAGTGTTCCGTCTTTTTTCCGATTGTACTGAATAAATACGTTATTCCAAATCTCAATCACCTGTGGGTGATCTTTATTCACTAATTGTTGCCCTGGAATTTTTTTTCTTTCTTCATCAGATCGACAATCCACATGTATTTCACTGCAAGGACCACAAGGACCGGTGTCCCCCATCTCCCAGAAGTTATCTTTCTTGTTGCCAAATATAATTCGCTCGTCGGGTAAAATCTCTTTCCATTTATTTAATGCAATGGACGAAGGCGGTAATCCTTCCTTTGCGTCTCCCTCAAAAACAGTAGCATACAATCGGTCTTTGGGAATTTTATATACTTCTGTTAGCAGCTGCCAACTCCACTCAATGGCTTCATTTTTGAAGTAGTCACCAAAACTCCAGTTGCCAAGCATTTCAAACATCGTGTGGTGATAGGTGTCTACACCTACCTCTTCCAGGTCATTATGCTTGCCACTGACGCGCAAACATTTTTGTGTATCGACTGCTCTGCCATAGGGTGCTTTTTTGTTACCCAAAAAATAATCCTTGAACTGATTCATTCCTGCATTGGTGAACATCAGTGTGGGATCATTCTTCACCACAATAGGGGCAGAGGGAACAATGGTATGTCCTTTGGAATGAAAAAAGTCCAAAAATGCCTGTCTGATTTCACTGGAAGTCATCATAAGAGTAAATACTATATTTGTTTGCCTGTGATGGCAGCAAAGGTAAGGCAATAAAAGCAGCTGTCCCCGCTATGAAAAAGGTCAAATACTACTATAACACCAGCACGCTTCGCTATGAAAAAGCGGTGACGCCCCTTCGGGTCAAAGTGCTCCGTGTGTTTGGTTTTGTAGCGGCTTCACTGGTAACGGCCTCATTGATTGCCTACTTTGCCTTTCAATTCATTGGATCGCCCCGGGAAAAAATGTTGGAATTACAAAACCGGGAAATGAGAGATGATTATTATGAATTAGCAGAAAAAGCCCGCACGTTGGAGGAGCAAATGAAAGAACTAGAGACTCGTGATAATGATATATACAGAGCCATATTTGAAGCAACCCCCATCCCAGATAGTGCCAGAGCAAAAAAGATTGAAACACAAAAAGAATTAGAGAAGATTGAAAAAATCAGCAGTAAAAAATTAGCAAGCACGGTTGCAAGCACACTGGATAATCTGGTTGAACGTATCCGCGCACAACGTAACTCATACGAAGAAGTGAGTCAATTAATAAAAGACAAGGAAAGACTGCTGGCACACACCCCTGCTATTCAGCCAGTGAGCAATAAAAATTTAAAACGAATTGCATCAGGCTTTGGCTACCGAATTGATCCTATTTATAAAACGCCCCGCATGCATCCGGGTCTTGATTTTACTGCCCCCCAGGGTACGCCTATTTATGCTACAGCTAATGGGCGAGTTGAAGTAGCTGGTAATCGCGGGGACGGATATGGCAAACACGTAATCATCAACCATGGATATGGTTATCAAACGCTATACGGGCATATGGTTCGTGTGAAAGCCCGAGTTGGTCAAAACGTAAAAAGAGGAGAGGTGATTGGATGGGTTGGAAGTTCTGGAAAATCTACTGGCCCACATTGCCACTATGAGGTAATTAAGAACGGTTCTAAAATTGATCCAATCTATTTCTTCTATAATGACCTGACTCCTGCACAATTTGACCGCATTCTGAAGCAAGCAGCCGCATCTAACCAAAGTTTAGACTAAACACCATTTTTCCACACCGTAACTTTAGGGAGATCAAAGGCATTGCCTTTGTTATCTTTACAAGAGACTATGCGCAAAAAACCACTGACACAAATCAGTTTTGCCTTTGAGGATCTGGGTGCTGCACCGGATGAAAAAAGTGAGCAACTCCTAGACCCGGCCCCTGCTGAAGTAAAATCAGCGGAAGCGGTTGTTCCACCTTCTACCCCCTCTCCTGCAATAGGTGTTCGCTCCATTCGTAAAAAAGAAGAGAAAGCTATTGTAGGCAAAAGAGGAAGAAAATCCATGCGCGAAATGGCGAACCGTGCTAATCAGATTCAGGTTCCACCAGACGAAGAGCTTTTTAAAAAACAATACTACACGATTGGAGAGGTAGCAAAAATGTTTCAAGAAAACCAATCGCTTATTCGCTACTGGGAATCAGAATTTGATATACTGCAACCCAAAAAGAACAAGAAAGGAGATCGCTATTTCAGACCTGTTGATGTAAAAAATTTAGTGTTGATTTACGACTTATTGCGCAGAAGAAAATTTACCATTGAAGGAGCCAGAGATTTTTTAAAGAAAAATAAAAAAGCAGAGGACAAATTCACGTTGATTCAATCGTTACAACAACTCCGTTCGTTTTTAATAGAAATTCGTTCTAATCTTCAAAAGCCATGAAGTTATTTCTCATTACGCTTGGCCTTTCGCTTACGATCAGTAAGGGAATGGCGCAACCACATTATGAAACACTAACGGAAAGACCCAATGAAAAATCATTAGTGGGTTTTATTTCTAAAGAAGTTTTACAAGCAGAACCATTTGCCTCTTGGTTTCAAGAGAATTTCAATGCCTATCAAGCGCATAAGCAAGGGCTAGCCACTTTTACAAACTATCGCGACTCTATACAAGTACTGGCATTTATGGGAACCTGGTGCGATGACTCGCATTTTATTATTCCTCGTTTTTATGCCATGGCTGCACAAGCCGGTTTTGACGAAAAAAGATGTGTGTTGATTGGCGTAAATCGAAAAAAAGAAAGCTGGGGAGATCTAACTAAAACACTAGGCATAATTAATGTACCTACGTTGATTGTTTTTAGAGATGGGAAAGAAATTGGTCGTGTAGTTGAGTATGGGAAATATGGTCAGTTTGATCGAGAGCTTGGAGAAATTATTCAGCAATCATTCAACCGGCCACGTTAGACCTAAAGTATGTGCAGCCTGTAAGACTTCCATATTAACGGCTTCGCGAATTCTATTAAACTCGCTTATTGGAAGTGGGTCTGTATAAAAATCAATCTCCACAATAATCCGATTGGATTTTATATCACTAAGCGTAACGGAAGATTGTTGGATAGCGGTGTGTCGTAGAATCACGCGTACACGTTCTAAAAACTCCTGAACTAAATAAGGCGTATTGGTGCTTGCCAACTCAATTTTTAAATCGGCGCGACGTTGTGTGCGTAATGAAAAATTATCCAGAATCGTGTCGACCATTTGTTTATTAGGAACCGTAACAAATGTTTTTTGCTCGGTACGAATACGAGTACTTCTTAACCCTATTTTTTCTACCGTGCCGGTGATTGCGTTTACCTTAACCAAGTCGCCTGTGACAAATGGTTTGTCAAAAAATATGATAAATGAAGCAATCAAATTTTCAAGACTCTCTTTAAGCGCCAATGCAATAGCCGCACCTACGATACTCAGTCCTGTTAAGAGTCCTCCAATATCAAACCCAAATGCAAATCGAAGGATCATTAAAAGGGAAAGAATCAGCAATAACACTTTGAAAAAATCCTTGAAAAAAACAATCAGTTGATTATCGGAAAGATCAGGAGTCTGCCCCGCTTTCTGCTCCAAAAGAATGGCAGCAAAGTCAATTGCACGTAAGAGTAATGAAGTAAAAGACGTGATGAGTATTAGCGTACCCAAACTATTGATGAGCCCCTTACTGTCAAACTTATAAATTGAAAAATTCAGCTCGGGTGGAAAATTCAACCGATACAACATAAAGACGGAAACCAAGATCAGTAAAAAACGCTCCAGCGGATCAATTACCAGATCATTGAATAGCATCCGATCCACTTTTTGTAATACCCCACGCAACCAGCGAAATAAAAGGCCGGCAAAATAATTAGAGAGTTGTCTGCGCAGCATCCAAACCGCCGCAATAATAAGCAGGACGGTAAAATAGTCCCCAAGCGTGTTTGTGCCCCATTGCCGTTGCCAAATGCTGGTCATACTAATTGTTACTTAAATATACCAAATAAATATGTCGATGCTCTTATTGAGGACGAATGATTCGTTGCTCATCCTTTTGATAGGCCTTCAACTGAAGACTTGTTCCTTCTAATACCGCATAGGTGTCATAGCGGATCCAATCACCCAAGTTGATATAACGAGCCTGGCCTTGTCCATTTTTTGTTTTGATGGGCCAGTCAATTGGTAAGTGGCGATGGCCGAATAAGAAATAATCCACCAACGGTTGAGTTTCTACATAATCACGGCAATAACTGATCAACCATTCTTTATCCTCTCCCAAAAAATGCTCTTCGCGATCGGCTGTTTGCGCTCTGCTCTTTTGACTGAAGTATTCGGCAAGTCCCATTCCGATTTGTGGAGGCAGTATGCCAAATAACCATTGACAAAGGGGATTGCGAAAAATCAGTTTCAATCGTTTGTATCCCTCATCTCCCGGACCTAAACCATCCCCATGACCCAAGTGAATGCGTACTCCATTTCTTTCGATGGTTATTGGTTCAAAATAAGTGGTAAGGTTTAGTTCTTGCGAAAAATAATTGCGAACCCACATATCGTGGTTGCCCACAAAAAAATGAAGTGGAATACCTTGGTCACTGATTGAAGCCAATGTGCCTAACAGTCGCACATATCCTTTCGGTACCACTTTAGTATACTCGTACCAAAAATCAAAAAGATCGCCCATTAAAAAAATCTCATCGGCGTCTTGTCGAATCTCATTCAAAAAAGAACAGATCTTTTTTTCTCGCGCCAGACTTTGTTCTGCAGTGGGAGCACCGAGATGAAAATCAGATAAGAAATAAATTTTTTGAGACTTTATTGCTGACACGATTTAATTTTTACAACACGAAGATTGAAAAAAATATTCAAGTTCAGGCTTCAACTAAAAAGAGATATACTTCTTTGGGCCCGTGTACACCCACTACCAACGTTTTTTCAATATCTGCCGTTCTACTGGGTCCGGTAGCAAGCGTTAAGAAAGAAGGAAAGTTTGAACCATACTTTTCACGTGCTGCCTGCATGGCATCTTTAATGTCGTATACAATTTGATCCATAAAGGCGATACAAACATGAATGGGAGCATAAACACTAGCCGTACGACCATTTGTCTGCGCACTACTCAGTAAAATAGAACCTGTTCGTGCCACTAGGAATTCACAACCGGTAACCGCAACACTACTGTCAGCCAAATCAGTTTGTGTTAGTCTTTCTGAGAGAGATTCACCTAGTAAATTGATCAACTTATTGTCGGTACAAAAAATGGGAGCCCAGTCTTGTTTTTTTGCCAAGCTTCCAAACTGAAAAGCAAGTTCTTGCCGATTGATACAATAAATAAACTTACCCTGTAGCTGCGTAAACTGCTCTGCAAATTCAATTTCTGGTTCTTGCGGAGGTGTTGGAAAAAGATTTCCATTTTTTTCACTCTGCGGAAAAGGCATAGGCGTTTCCTGTGCCAACGCCTCCCGTATACGTTTTAAAATATTTTCTTTTGCAGGTGAAATATTCATGATGCTGGAGTAGTCTCTTCTGTGTTTTCAACATTCTCCGTATTCTCAGCACTAATTACTTTTTTATCTTCAAACGGACGCTTACCAATTAAGGCTTCCACATCACTTTGGAACAACACTTCTTTTTCGAGTAACGCATTCGCTAACTTTTCAACTTCTTCTTTACGAGCAGTGAGCAATTGTTTAGTGCGCTCATACGCAGTATCAATCAAATGACGCACTTCAAAATCGATCAGTTTTGCCGTATCATCAGAATAAGGTTTGGTAAATGCATTTTCTTGTTGTGGATCATAAAAACTAACATTACCTACTTTCTCGTTCATTCCATATACAGTTACCATAGAGTAGGCCATCCGCGTGATTTGTTGCAAATCATTCTGTGCCCCCGTAGAAATTTTTCCAAAGAATATATCCTCACTAGCACGACCTCCCAAGGTCATACAGATCTGATCGTTCAATTGATCTGTATTATACAAATACTGCTCTTTTGGTGTGTACTGCGCATATCCAAGTGCCGCTGTTCCTCTGGGAACAATAGTCACTTTCAATAACGGATACGCATGTTCTAAAAACCATCCGCAAATAGCATGACCTGCTTCGTGATAGGCAATGATTTTTTTCTCTTCCGGAGAAATAATCTTGTTCTTCTTTTCCAATCCTCCAATGACACGATCCACGGCATCCTGAAAATCCTGCATGTCTACCGCTTCTTTGTTTTTACGCGCAGCAATCAAGGCAGCCTCATTACAAACATTTGCAATATCTGCACCTGCAAAACCAGGCGTTTGCTCAGCGAGTTTATGAATGTCAAGTGATTTGGAAATTTTAATCGGCTTAAGATGTACTTTAAAAATATCTTCTCTTCCTTTTAAATCTGGTTTATCAATGGAGATCTGTCGATCAAAACGTCCGGGACGAAGCAAGGCGCTATCCAATACATCAGGACGGTTTGTTGCAGCTAATACAATGATTCCCGTGTCAGTCCCAAAGCCATCCATCTCCACTAACATTTGATTGAGGGTGCTTTCTCTTTCATCATTACTCATCATCGCATTCTTTCCTCTGGCACGACCAATCGCATCGATTTCATCTATAAAAATGATACATGGAGCTTTTTCACGGGCCTGCTTGAATAGATCGCGAACGCGACTGGCACCTACTCCCACAAACATCTCGACAAAGTCAGAACCACTCAAGCTGAAGAAAGGAACCTGTGCTTCTCCAGCCACCGCTTTTGCTAATAATGTTTTACCAGTACCAGGAGGACCAATCAATAAAGCACCTTTAGGAATCTTACCACCAAGGTTTGTATATTTTTTGGGGTTCTTTAAAAAATCAACGATTTCCATCACTTCTACTTTGGCTTCATCCAATCCAGCCACATCAGCAAATGTGATATTCACCTTTGTTCCTTTATCAAATAAAGTAGCTTTTGATTTCCCGATACTAAAAATACCGCCGCCACCAGCTCCACCGCCTGCACCACCACCCATTTTGCGCATCATAAAAATCCAGATGGCAGCAAAAAGTATGATTGGCAAAATGAACTGAATCGCACTACCCAACCAATCTCTTTCACTTTCCACATCAAATGGAACTTCATTGACTACGCCAGTAGTAGCACCTGCAGTAACAGCCTCTCTTTTCTCTTTATAAAAATCGTCCATCGATTTTTTGAACACATCAGCACCCGTAATCTTGAATGCCATGTGCGGACCTTTTGGATCTACCTTGCCTGCTGCTTCTTTGATCTCTTTGGTATGCGTTTTACGGCCATTCTCATTGAGGTAAACTTTAACAAGCTTACGATTATCAACAATGGTGTAACGATCCACCTGGCCCTGAGCTACCATATTTCTGAACTCCAGCTCATTAATCTTTGCCATATTCGGTGCCATTGGCCCAAATAATGAAGACCCAATCAAAAAGACTAGTATGATTGCATAAAGCCAGTAAATATTGAACTGAGGACCTTTTCTTCCCGAAGAAGCCGGTCCACGGTCCCCTTGGTTTCTTTTTTCTTTATTTGGTAACATAATTATTCTCCTATACTAATAATGCCTGAAAGCGCATTTTGTTTACTACTCATCACTCCACATCTCCTCCAGTTTGTAAAACTTTCGGTTTTCGGGAGTCATCACATGTACAACTACATTGACATAATCAATTAAAACCCATTGTAATTGTTTTTGCCCCTCTTGTCTGTAAGGGGAGTCCTCACACAAATCTTTTACCTGATCAACCACATGTTCTGCAATGGCCCTGATCTGGGGCTGGTTAGTTGCTTCACAAATGATAAAGAAATCGGCAACGGCCTCGTTGATTTTCCGAAGGTCCAGTAACACAATTCGCTCGCCCTTTTTATCTTCAATAGCGGCGATGATGGTTTTGATGATCTTGGAGCTTTTGGTGAGACGTTTTACTGCTTTTTTCCCAGCGGATGGTTTTTTATTTCTGCCGCTAGCCAGTACTTCCAGTTGTTCCAACTATTTGATTGCTTTAGTTTCGTGTATCCTTTTACTCTGTAAAAATACATAATTAATTGCCACCACTACTCCCCACATTAGGACAGCCTTTTATCAATTTTTCTGAGCTGGATAGCACCAACCAAGAGGGCCGCCGCTTACTAGAAGGGGGACTAGCACAATCTGGTATGGCCATTTTTACTGCTAATCAGCAAAAAGGAAAGGGCCAAAGGGGTAAAAGTTGGACAAGTGATAAGGACCAGGGTGTTGCCCTGACGTTACTGATCGAGCCACATTTTTTAACGGTTTCACAACAGTTTTTGCTAAGTGGGGCGGTGGCTATCGAGGTTCGTAATTTTTTGGCAAGCCTTAGCGACAGTCCAGAACTATTCACCATCAAATGGCCCAACGATATTTATTACGGTGATCGAAAAATTGCCGGCATTCTAATCGAAAACTCAATTCGGTCAAATGGGACTTGGCAATGGGCAATCGTTGGAATTGGAATTAATGTTAATCAAGAAACATTCTCGCAAGAGCTCCCTAACCCTATTTCCTTATTTCAGATTACACAGAAAAAAAACGAACCGGCAACGCTAGCAAAATCTCTTTGCCTCTTCCTTTCTACTGAGTTAAATCATTTATTCGAGGTTGCGCCACAAAAGCTATTGGAGCAATACGAGCAACACCTCTACAAACGAGGAGCGCTTTGTCAATTTAGTAGAGCAGGCGCTTCATTCAGTGCCATTCCAACCGGCATCACTCCCAATGGTGAGCTACTGCTCGATCGAATTGAACATCCAATTGCATTTGGAGAAATCGAGTGGAAAATTACGCTTGCTTAAGATGCAAGAATTTCCTGCGCGTGTACACTGCTTTTAGGCTTATCGATGATGCGCTCAATTTTACCTTTCTCATCAATTATAAAAGTAGTACGGTGAATACCCTGGTAGGTTCTACCGTACATTTTTTTCTCGCCCCACACACCAAAAGCATCTGCAATTTTATGTTCAGTATCTACTAATAAAGGAAAGGGAAGTTCATGTTTAGCAACAAACTTTTGATGGGATTGTGAAGAATCAGGGCTCACCCCTAACACGATGAATCCTTTTTTGAGCAAGGCTTTGTAATGATCCCTCAAATTACAAGCCTGCACAGTACAAGTAGAGGTCAAGTCTTTTGGATAAAAATATAAGACAACCTTTTTCCCCTTGAAGGACGATAGTTTAATAACATTCCCATCCTGATCTGTTGTGCTGAATGCAGGTGCCTTGTCGCCTACTTTTAATGAAATCATTTGCGTCGCTTTTTTTTGATCACTTTTTTAACGGGCGGACGATAAGGGCTCCGTTTGATCCACCAACTACGTGTAGTTTGGTTGCCAGCAAGGTCCTCTACTGTTACTTGTAGGTGATGAGTGCCGTACGGACAACGTTCGTCAAAGCGATAGACCCAGGTTCGACCTTTATCATTAGTAAAACGCACCCACTGGCCATTTAGTTCGGCACGAAATGATTTTATTGCACCAAAATTATCTGTAGGAGTAAAACTAATGCGCGAGAGAGCGCTAACATTAATGGTATCACCTTTACCCGCAAGATTCACTAGAGGCGCAACGGTATCGACAAACGCTTGGAAGTATCCGAAGTCATCAAACTTTGCACTGATCCACTCTCCCTTCCAAGTAGCTAATTTGGTTTTTTTCACTGACCCGAAACTTCGTTGTACAACCACTTTATTTTTCAATTCAGGTGTAATCTTTTTTTCTAGCTTAAACCGAACTTCAAAATCTAAATGAACCGGAGTGGAAGGATCATTTACTTGATGCCTTGCAGTAATTGCATTGGGTAATAATGGGAACAGGTCTCTTCGATAATAAATGGGAAGACTATCATAGAGCCCCATGGCAGGAAAATCCAATTCAAAATCTGGCTTTTTTAGTTTCACAGCAGTTTGAGGTGTAAAATGAGTGGGTTCTTTTGTAGGCAGCTTCGCAGGATTAGCAGCCAAACCTTGCCATGGATTATTGGTTTTGATGTCAAACTGTAAAACAGACTCATTGCCATTGGCATCTTGTACACTGATTTCAATTTGGTGAGCCAGTGTATCTTTTAACCGAATGACACCATCATTTTTGATAAGATGGTATGCTACGCCACCTTCGCCAGGCAAGGCAGAAAGGTGTTGGTAATAAGCTCCGCCTTGTTGCTTATGTCTGTAATCAATATGTGCATTGATATAACCTGTCTGCTCATAATCGATACTATCCAGAATAAAAGCGAGTTGCATTTCCCCATCCACTCGAAGGGTAGCGCTGTATACTCCATTTGGGTTGGTCGATCCACTTACTTGGTCAAAAGTTTGTAAAGCAAAACTGATTTGGTTTAAATCAGTAATAAAAGTGGTTCCTGCTAAAAGTGTATACCCTTCTTTTGATTTTTTGAGTGCAATCGGACGAGGTGATTGCCCATTGACAGAACGGCTTCTGTCATATAATGCAAGTCCTCTAATGACCGGAGGAACTTCATCAGGTAAGGAAAATCCAAACAGCAATGGATTAAGACGACGCTCAGTTTTGGTATCAATGATTTCAAAATGCAAATGGGGGCCCGCCGAACCTCCTGTATTTCCACTATAAGCAATAAATGTTCCTTTAGATACGGGGAACTGATCTGGGGTAAATTTCAATTCAACAGCCCAACTTTCTTGCTCATATTGTTTTTGGGTTACATACGCCTCTATGGCGGGGGCAAAATCATTTAGATGCGCATATAAAGTAGACAATCCGTTGGGATGCTGAATAATAATAAAGCGTCCAAAGCTGAGTGGGCGAACCCCTATGGCAGCAATATATCCGGAGGCTGCAGCATAAACAGGTAAATTTTCTTTGGCCTGCGTTCGGATGTCAAGGCCCATGTGCCAGTGATTGTTTCTTAACTCTCCAAAATTGGCAGTCAACTCCATAGGAATGCCCATCGGGTTTCTAAAGTAGCCCTGGGGGTACTGAACCTTTTGCGCAAAACCAGTAAAATTCAAGAGGAAAACAAGACTAGTAAGTGCCGTAAAAAATCGCATGCGCAAAGGTAAGGTCAGGTCAAGAAATTTATTCAAATCCCATCGTAGCAACGCCCGAATTCCCTTAGTTTTGCACAATTTGTTTTTTTTAAAATGCCAAAAGATACCTCCATCCGTTCCGTCCTGATTATTGGTTCAGGACCCATTATTATCGGTCAAGCCTGCGAGTTCGATTATTCAGGTACACAGGCAGCCCGTTCACTTCGAGAAGAGGGCATAAAAGTGATTCTGATCAATAGTAATCCAGCCACCATCATGACAGACCCGATGATGGCTGACAGAGTTTATTTGTTGCCGCTTACGGTGGAGAGTATTGAAAAAATTTTACAAGAAAATCAAATCGACGCCGTTCTTCCCACCATGGGAGGGCAAACAGCGCTCAACCTTGCTAAAGAAGCAGAAGAATTAGGTATCTGGAAACAATATAATGTTCGGTTAATCGGAGTAGACATCAAAGCCATTGATAAAGCAGAGGATCGTGAAAAGTTTAGGCAATGGATGATCGAATTAGGCGTAAAAGTAGCAACTGCAAAAACTGCCAACTCCTTTTTAGAAGGAAAAGAGTTTGCGCAAGAAATCGGTTTTCCACTGGTAATCCGTCCTTCTTTTACATTGGGTGGAACTGGCGGTGGTTTTGTACATGATAAAGATGATCTTGACGAAGCCCTCAATCGTGGACTTCAAGCCTCTCCCATACACGAAGTGCTAGTGGAGCAAGCTGTATTAGGATGGAAAGAGTTTGAGCTTGAATTACTGAGAGATGCTGCCAACAATGTTTGTATTATTTGTACGGTAGAAAATTTTGATCCGATGGGCGTGCACACGGGTGATTCCATTACCGTGGCACCAGCCATGACACTTAGCGATACTGCTATGCAGTTGATGCGCAACACGGCGATTCGCATGATGCGTGACCTGGGAAATTTTTCAGGAGGTTGTAATGTTCAGTTTGCGCTAAATCCAGATACAGAAGAAATCATTGCCATTGAGATTAATCCACGCGTGAGTCGTTCTTCTGCCTTGGCTAGTAAAGCAACGGGATATCCTATTGCAAAAATTGCTGCGAAACTAGCCATTGGTTATAATTTGGATGAACTAGAAAATCAAATCACAAAAACTACTTCTGCTTACTTTGAACCCACCCTAGATTATGTGATTGTAAAGATTCCTCGCTGGAATTTTGACAAATTCAAGGGCGCTAATGATACGTTAGGGTTGCAGATGAAGAGCGTTGGAGAAGTAATGGGCATCGGGCGCAGTTTTACAGAAGCCATTCAGAAAGCTTGTCAAAGTTTAGAAAATAACGCGGTAGGATTGGGATACTATGGCAAAAGCATGATGCGCGCAGAAGAGTTATTAGAATATATCAAAACACCAAAATGGGATCGACTCTTCCGAATTAAAGATGCATTGCAAGCGGGCATTTCAGTTAGTTCTATTTCAAAAGCAACCAATGGAATTGATCGTTGGTTTCTCTATGAAATACAAAAAATTGTAACCCTCGAGAAAGAGTTAGCAAAATATAGTCTTGAAGAACTTCCACTTTCCTTACTGGAAGAAGCCAAGGTAGAAGGTTTTAGCGATGAACAAATTGCACGCATTGTGCGCAATGGAGACGAAGATGCGGTATATGAGAAAAGAAAGAAAGCCGGTATCACACGCGTATACAAAATGGTAGACACTTGTGCAGCTGAGTTTGAAGCAAAAACACCTTACTTCTATTCCACGTTTGAAAAAGGAAATCACAACGAGAGTATTGTTTCTGACAGAAAGAAAATAATTGTATTGGGTTCAGGCCCTAATCGCATTGGACAGGGAATTGAGTTTGATTATTGCTGTGTGCACGGTTTGCTGGCTATCAAAGAAGCTGGATTTGAAGCTATCATGGTGAACTGTAATCCTGAAACAGTATCCACCGATTTTGATATGGCAGACAAACTTTATTTTGAACCTGTCTATTGGGAACATCTTTGGGAAATTATCGAGCATGAAAAACCAGAAGGTGTTATTGTGCAATTAGGAGGTCAAACTGCACTCAAACTAGCCGAGCGTCTACACCAACGTGGCATCCGTATCATTGGAACTTCTTATGACAGTTTGGACATTGCAGAGGATCGTGGCCGATTCAGTGATATGCTGAAAGAGCTAGGTGTACCTTATCCAGAATATGGTACGGCATGGAATGTAGATGAAGCCATACAAGTTGCCAACAAAGTAGGATATCCTGTACTGGTTCGCCCTTCGTATGTTTTGGGAGGACAACGGATGCGGATTGTAATCAATGATGATGAGGTAGAAAAAGCAGTGGTTAGTTTACTCAAGCATATCCCCGGTAATAAGATTTTGATTGATCATTTTTTAGACCGCTGCCAAGAAGCGGAGATAGATGCCATTTTTGATGGTACCGATTTTCATGTGATGGGTGTAATGGAACATATTGAACCTGCAGGTATACACTCCGGAGATAGTAATGCGGTATTACCCGCTTTCAACCTGTCACCACTGATTGTACAAAAAATGGAAGAGTATGCAGAAAAAATTGCACGCGCCTTAAACATCCAAGGGTTGATCAATATCCAATTTGCTATTAAGGATGGCAAGGTGTTTGTAATAGAAGCCAATCCGCGCGCTTCAAGAACCACTCCGTTTATTGCAAAAGCATACCAGATTCCTTATTTGAATGTTGCTACCAAAGTAATGTTGGGTACACATAAACTGAAGGATTTCACCTTTGAGAAAAAACTGGACGGCTTTGCCATCAAGGAACCCGTATTTAGTTTCAATAAGTTCCCAGGCGTTAACAAAGAGTTGGGACCTGAAATGAAATCGACCGGAGAAGCTATCCGTTTCATTAAAGACTTGCGAGATCCATACTTCCGTCAGTTATATAAAGACAGAAGTATGTACTTGAGCAAGTAAGACCCCTTGCATTTTGAGCTGGCATCGCATAGTTTATGCAGATGCACCCTATTTTGATCCGTTATTGGATCCGAACTCCTTTTTTGCTGCCCTTAGCTGGAATGATAGCAGGCATCATTACGCAAACGAACCTGCACCTGAATCTGAGCGTACTCCTATCAATTTTGGCGGGAGGCGTACTTTGTATTTTTCTTTTTTTCTCCCTCCCCTTACGTGTCCGATTTCGACAAAGCAAACTGGGTTATTGGATTGCGTTTTTACTTTTTTGGGCAACAGGTTTATTACTTACACAACTAAAGGACATTCGCAATCAAAAAAACTGGCTCGGAAATTTTTTAAACGAGGAATCATTTCAATCACTGGAATTAGTCGTGGTGCAGGATCCCGTAGAAAGAACGAAGACGATCAGACTATTTGGAAAAGCAACGAGCGTCAGAACAAAAGTTGATCGTATCCCCGTAACAGGTAACGTACTAATCTACGTTCCTAAAAAGGATAGTTTGCGTTTTGCGCTTCCGGGTGATCGATTGCTCATACATAAAGCACCTGTATTAATTGAATTGACAGGAAACCCGGGTGAAGTAAATTGGGTGCGGCACTATGCGCAAGAAGATTGTACTCATCGCGTTTTTTTAAAAGAAGGAGAATATGCCTTATTAAAAAAAGAACAACACAACTATCGTTTAGCTCGTTTTATCTCACAATTAAGACAGTATATACTAAACTGCTTACATGAAACTATTCCTGATAAAAATGCTACAGGTCTAGCAGCTGCCCTTTTAATCGGATACAGACAAGAATTAGACCCCGTTATAAATCAATCGTATAGTAATACGGGAGTTGTGCATATCATTGCGATCTCGGGAATGCACCTTGCATTAATTGGATGGCTACTGCAAAAAATTTTTTCTCCATTCCAAAAAAATAGAACCACACAGCTACTTTCGCAATTATTAATTATCGCAATCATCTGGCTATTTAGTTTACTGGCAGGCGCAACACCCTCCGTACTTCGTGCTGCCTTATCTTTTTCAATCGCAACAGCAGGTATCTTTTTTGAAAGAAAATCCAATTCACTCAACTCCCTATTTGCGGCCGGATTTTTTCTACTCTTGCTACAGCCCCTATGGATTTGGGATCTTGGTTTTCAATTATCGTTCTTGGCTGTTCTTAGCATATTACTTTTTGGTAAACCGCTGCAACGGTTCAGCAGCGAAGTACCTAAATGGCTAAATCAGCCGGTTCAATTAATGGCAGTAACCACGGCGGCGCAAATACTAACCCTCCCACTTACACTATACTACTTTCATCAATTCCCCGCTTCTTTTTTGCTGAGTAACTTGATCGCAATCCCACTTTCCACCTGTATTCTTTATGTGCTGATTGCTATACTTGGCTTTGGATCTATCCCTATGATGGGATTAGTGTTAGGACAAACTGCAACCTATTTAATCCAACTTATGAACCAGCTCATTCAATGGATTGAAAAATTACCTGGTTTTATATGGACACAATTATACTGGACAGTCCCTGAAACAATTTTACTGACTTTTCTACTTCTTGCAGCTGGGCATTGGCTGATCAATCAATCAAAAACAGGTTTT
>JBJOGP010000001.1:0-122302 GCA_046048175.1 Bacteroidota bacterium | reverse complement strand
ACCTGCTCAACGATTTTACCAATTTGTCCATCGGTTAAATTAACGCGGGCAGTGCCATAGGTGTTAACATTAATACTCGTTGGCTTAGCGACACCAATCGCATAGGAAACCTGCACCAAAACTTCATCAGCTACACCAGCCGCAACAAGATTCTTGGCAATATGACGAGTTGCATATGCAGCAGATCGGTCTACTTTAGAAGGGTCTTTACCACTAAACGCTCCACCACCATGTGCACCTTTACCACCATAGGTATCTACAATGATTTTTCTTCCAGTTAAACCGGTGTCACCATGGGGTCCCCCAATCACAAATTTTCCAGTCGGATTAATGTGATACTTAATATCATCGTTAAATAAGCTTGCGTATTTCTTGTACTTAGACTTGATTCGGGGAATTAAAATCGAGATCACATCTTTTTTAATACGTGCCAACATCTTTGCCTCTGAATCAAAGTCATCATGCTGGGTAGAAATAACAATCGCATCTATTCGAACGGGTTTGTTATTGTCATCGTATTCTAGCGTAACCTGGCTTTTTGCATCAGGACGCAAATAGGGCATTTTTGAGTTTTTCTCCCTACGAATTGCAGCTAATTCAATTAGAAGGTTATGAGCGAGATCCAAGGCCAATGGCATATAATGCTCAGTTTCGTTGGTAGCATAGCCAAACATCATCCCTTGGTCACCAGCACCCTGTTCTTCTTTTTTCTTACGATCAACCCCTTGATTAATATCGGCAGATTGCTCATGAATAGCAGAAAGAACACCACAGCTATTTGCTTCAAACATGTACTCACTTTTAGTGTAACCAATTCGGCTTATTACACCACGAGCAATTTCTTGAACATCTAGGTAAGCTTTTGATTTGACTTCACCAGCTAAAACAACTTGACCAGTTGTAACAAGTGTTTCGCAAGCAACTTTTGATTGAGGATCAAAAGCTAAAAAATTATCAATTAGTGCATCAGATATCTGATCTGCAACTTTATCAGGATGTCCTTCGCTTACAGATTCAGATGTAAATAAATAAGGCATGGATATGGGTTTAGGAACACAAATATAAGTCTATGCAGAATAAAAAGACTATGGCTTTGAATATACAATTCGCAAACGCAGACGTTTTGCTTGGTTTAAATAATCCCCACCGGCAAAAACCACCCTTCCATAAGCAACACGACTATTAACTGGTACCAGTCCCCAATAACGATACAATGGCGAGAACAGATTAGTTCTGCCTGGCGCAGATACTCTTAACTTATAGTTGGTAGAATCATTCGTAACAATCTTTTGAACATACCGAGTGATATCAAAGCGGTAGGTACTATCCCGTAGTAAGGTACCACCAAAACGGCCTAGATCATAGGTAAAAGACCCAAAATTATCACGGGTACCCATATCAAGGTCAAAGGTGAGCGCTGTGTCTCCCCTCGTATTAATCCGATCAAGCAATAATGTAGGAGGAAAATCAAAGGTGCCTTGTTGACCGGTTGGGAGAGGACTTAGAATTAACTCTGCTTTATGAACAACAACATTGCTCAAGGTGTCTAAGCCGGGTATTTTGATTGTTGCACCAGAGCCAGGCGAGGAAGCAATAAAAATTTTATCATCTCTGGTTTGATTGTTTGCTAAATAATTAGCCCATTCGCCACCAGGTGTTCTTTTAACCAGATTTGCTTGTGTTGTATTGCTATGAAAAAATTCAGTAAATGTCGTATCCACTACCCCATTCTTATTAACGCGGTAATACACAATCAACTTCGTGTTGGTACTTGTGGGGTTTACGTATGTTAACCCATTTCCTACGTTATCTGACAAGATTGCAAAACCCCTAAATAAGGACTTGAAAAGCGAATCACTTCGATAACCGCCATTGGCGGTTTGGGTAGTATCGTAATTAGAAAGACGAGTCCCAAAATTATTCACAAGAGGAATTCGTAATACATTGACAACTTTTGTCGTATCTCTTCTGCGAATGAGTGTGAGGGTATCCTTGAGACGTTTTAATAAAAAACTTTTGGAACCTAATTCTTGATTGGTGGTTGCAAAAGAGGGGTGATCGTAACGGTATAAGGTGGTATCGACAAACCCTGCTTGTTGAGAAATTTCAAAAACTCGCAATGTAGAGGTGGTATTCGTATCCCCATATTGACCTTCATAAGCCAGGGACAGAATGACAGAATCAATCCCTACAATGGAATCCTTTTTGTAAAAGGGATAAATCATAGGGTTAGGCGGAACAATTGAGAAGTAGCCATCTGCGTGCACCTGTCCAAACACAGCGTCATTTTGAATATGACCTAAGGCCATAACATCTGTCGTTAAAACGCGAGTTGAATCAGTCAATAAAAAATTATCTGTCTCTGCAAATAAAGAGGTCTCAAAAGTTGAAATATTATCTACAGCAGGGATGATTCCATTCCCAATTGTAGTAGCGTCATTAATTTTTTGACAACCGGTGAAAAGAAAAGTGAGCAGGGCCAGTAAAAACAGAGAGCTGAATAATGGGGTATTGATTTTCCTCACAATTGACAATTCGTATTATTTAGACGCAAGGTCGGTGTAGAGTTGTAAATAGTCTGTTAAATCCCCTTCCGATGAATAAGGGATGCACTTTTTACCTCTGACCTTGGAAAATTCTTCTGTTAATTTCTTTTCAATCTTTTCTGCACCAAACGTGATTGCATCTGCGTAAGAGGCTGCACCACGGAATAAGGATGTATTTGAACCATCTTTAAAGAGTTCCAGGTCCTTGTCCTTAAGCGTAGGATGAATGAGCGCCTTTCTTAAAAAACTACTACCTAGCTTTTCCTTAAAGGTGTTTTGCCCAATTGTGAAAACAACCTTACTATGAGCAAATACAGGCTCCTTTTTGTACAACGTTTTCAAATAGGCAGGAATTAAGGAAGTCATCCAGCCACTGCAATGAATCACATCAGGGGGCCAGCCAAATTTCTTTACGGTTTCAATGGCGCCCTTACAAAAAAATACAGTTCTCAAATCATTATCATCAAACCATTTTTCATTTTCATCATGAAAAACGAACTTGCGTCTGAACAGCTCCTCATTATCCAGGAAATATACCTGTAAACGAGCGCTGGGTAATGAAGCAACTTTGATTTGTAATGGAAGATCTTCGTTATCTACAGAAACATTGATACCTGATAAACGAACCACCTCATGCAACCGATGTCTTCTTTCATTGATTACACCAAAACGAGGCATAATACAACGTACCTCAAAATTGGAATCGTTAGCCTTTATGGCCAATTTATTAACTGTTTCTGCAAACTCAGTCAATTCCAGATATGGAGACATTTCATTTGCAATAAACAGGATGCGTTTTTTGGCTGTCATAGGGTTTGCAAAGTTAACAAATAAAACGCTTCAATCATACTAATTTGCAGGATCGAATGCCTAAAAGATTCATTACCATAGGAGTACAATACCTGGCTTTTTTAAGCATTGGTGTCCTTTTTGCCTGGCTATCCCTCAGAAACTTAAATGAGGATAACTGGGTCCAACTAAAACGATCCATCCAGGAAGCTAGATTATGGTTGGTAGGGCCCGTTTGCATTCTCCTATTAGTTAGCCATTATCTGAGAGGATTGCGATGGAAATTACTCATTGACCCACTGGGTCATAAAATAAAACCGATAAATTCTTTCCTAACTGTCCTTTTAGGTTATTTGGTAAACTTAGGAGTTCCTCGATTGGGAGAATTTATGCGCTGCACCGTACTGGCTCGTTATGAAAAAATTTCGGTTGAAAAACTAGTAGGCACTGTCATTTTGGAAAGACTATTTGACGGACTTTGTTTGCTTATCGTTTTTGGCTTGACACTGGGACTACAACCGAATTTATATGAATCAATTTTGTCAACATTTACCAAAACAAATGCTGAAAGTATACCCTCGCAAAAAGATTCGGGGCTTTTCTATTATTTGCTTCTCATCCTTTTACTGCTAGGAATTGGTTGGTTGATTTGGAAGAAAATAAAAATAAAAGAGCTGACTCAGTTAGCAAGAGGGACTATTACAAAAATTAGTAGTGGAATTTTTTCTATAAAAAAGTTAGATAAGCCCCGATCTTTCATTGGCTTGACCATTTTAATTTGGATTCTTTACTTATTGGCTGGCTATGCTGGATTTTTGGCTTTTCCCATGACAGAAAAGTATGGCATTGCAGAGGCATTAACAATTCTCTCCGTGGGTAGCATTGGAATGATTATATCCCCCGGGGGGATAGGCGCCTATGCCTATTTGGTACTATACACCATGCAACTCTATGGATTAGACTATTCAACCGCACTTGCATTTGGATGGACTCTTTGGCTAGTGCAAACATTGGTAATCATGCTTGGAGGAGTAATCAGCTTTATACTTCTCCCCTTGTATAACAGACAAACAGAAATTAGTCGCCCCTACCCTGAATAAAATATCTTTACACTTCAATTATATATACTATGGATTTTTCAACCTACTTTAATAAAGAAAGCATACATGCAGGAGTTAGCACTGGTTCAAACTGGTTTGATGGAAAAGGTAATATCATTTCCTCTTACTCCCCTGTTGACGGAAAGCTCATTGGACAAATAAACACCGCTACTAATGATGATTTTAATAAGGCTATTGAACAAGCTGAAATTGCTTGGAAACAATGGCGACTGATTCCAGCTCCTAAAAGAGGAGAGATCATTCGTCAAATCGGAATTGCACTTCGAGATCATAAAGAAAAATTAGGGAGCCTGGTTTCCTATGAAATGGGAAAAAGTTTACAAGAAGGACTGGGTGAAGTGCAAGAAATGATTGACATATGTGATTACGCCGTTGGACTGTCCAGGCAACTCCACGGGTTAACCATGCATAGCGAAAGACCCGGACATCGCATGTATGAACAATATCACCCCATTGGTCTTGTTGGAATCATTTCTGCCTTTAATTTCCCGGTGGCAGTTTGGAGTTGGAATAGTATGTTAGCTTGGGTATGCGGAAATGTCTGCATTTGGAAACCCTCGGAAAAAACCCCACTTTGCGCCGTTGCTTGTCAAAAAATTATTGCAGACGTATTATCTAAAAATAATTTACCAGAAGGGATCAGTGTGCTAATAAACGGAGATAGAGAGGTCGGAGAATGGCTGGCTGCGTCCACTAAAATTCCATTAATTTCTGCAACCGGATCCACTAAAATGGGGAAAAGTGTAGCGATGACGGTGGGGCAACGGCTAGGAAAATCTCTGTTAGAACTTGGAGGCAATAATGCAATTATCATTTCAGGAGAAGCAGATCTTAACATTGCCATAAGAGGCGCTGTTTTTGGTGCTATTGGTACAGCAGGACAACGATGTACTACAACACGTCGCCTTATTGTACATGATTCGATTTATTCGGCCGTTAAGGAAAAATTAGTTGCAGCGTATAAACAAATAAAAATAGGAAACCCATTAGACAGCACAAATCATATGGGGCCAATTATTGATCAACAAGCTGTAACACTCTATTTAAATGCAATCAAATTATGCGAAACCGCTGGTGGCAACTTCATAGTAAAGGGCGGTGTTTTAGAAGGGCCTGGTTTTGAGAGTGGATGTTACGTGAAACCCTGTATTGCTGAAGTAAACCATGATTTATCGATTGTACATCATGAAACCTTTGCCCCCATTCTTTATTTAATTCGTTATCATGACTTAGAAGAGGCTATTGCAATACAAAATGAAGTGCCACAAGGACTATCTTCTTCAATAATGACAACCAATCTTCGAGAGGCAGAACTTTTTTTAAGTGCTGAAGGAAGTGACTGCGGTATTGCTAATGTTAACATTGGCACCAGTGGAGCAGAAATTGGTGGTGCATTTGGAGGTGAAAAGGAAACAGGCGGAGGCCGCGAAAGTGGAAGTGATGCCTGGAAAGTATATATGAGAAGACAAACCAATACGATTAATTACAGCACCGACTTACCACTTGCACAAGGAATTCAATTTGAACTTTAAAAAATCTTTTATGAAACTAAAATCATTACTAAAACAGTCTCTTTTTTCATATGTCTTTCTATTACTTCAGCTTCAGCCAATTTTTGCACAAACTGTTACAAAGGAAACTCCAAAAGGTTGGCACTTATTAGACAAAGCGGACAGTGGATATTGGGGAATAAGTCTTGACAAGGCTTATTCTTTTTTAAAAGCCACTAATCGAAAGAGCAAACCAGTAATCGTGGCAGTAATTGATTCAGGAATTGATACTACGCACGAAGATTTGAAATCTGTTTTGTGGACTAACTCAAAAGAAGTTCCTGGCAACTCAAAAGATGATGACAATAATGGCTATGTAGACGATATACATGGGTGGAATTTTATTGGGGGAAAGGATGGCAAAAATGTTGAGAAAGACTCATATGAAGCAGCGCGTGTCTATCACCGTTTTAAAAATGAGCTAGAGAACATTGACCCCACTCTTGTTAAATTTTCGGCAGAAGGTTACGCGAAATACGAAATGTGGAAGCGTGCCAAGCAAGAAATCACAACTGAAAGTCAAGCAGGTGCTGAATTAATTATGATGAAAAGGGTCTACACAAATCTTTTGAAAAGTGATAGTATCTTAAAAAGAGCACTGGGAAAAGACACCTTTTTAGGTAAAGAACTTTCTACCTTCTCTCCTACTGAACCAGATCAAAAGCGAGCTAAAAATGCGCTCTATAATCTAATGCTAAATAATGATGCATTGGAATCCACCAACGCAAGTTTTTTAGGCGAATTTGGGTCCTATATTGAAGGCCAGGAAGCAAAAACAAAAGCAGCAGATCAAGCGCCTTACCCGTACCGATCAGAAATAGTAAAAGACAACTATGATGACAAGAATGATCGATTTTATGGAAATAATAATTTGATGGTCTCTCTTTCTGCCGCCATGCACGGAACCCATGTAAGTGGAATAATTGGAGCCGCCCGAGGAAATGGAAAAGGAATAGATGGTGTTGCAGATAATGTACAAATCATGACACTGCGTGCAGTACCTGATGGCGATGAGCATGATAAAGATATTGCGCTTGCCATCCTATATGCAGTAGATAATGGCGCACAAATCATCAATATGAGTTTTGGAAAGAGCTATTCGCCTGAAAAAAAATGGATTGATGAAGCAGTTGCCTATGCGGCTTCTAAAGATGTGCTGTTAGTTCATGCAGCAGGAAATGATGGGAAAAATCTGGATACCACCTTTAATTTTCCAAGCTCCAATTACCTTGATTCTAAAAAAGCAGGTAATTGGATTACAGTTGGAGCAAGTGGTGACCCAACTGCGGGTGGTATAACCGCAGGATTCTCTAATTATGGCAAAAACGAAGTAGATGTTTTTGCTCCTGGTGTTAAAATATATTCCACCATTCCAGGCGGTAATACGTATCAATTTCTGCAAGGCACTAGTATGGCCTCTCCCGTTGTAGCAGGGCTTGCAGCATTATTGCTTGAGTACTTCCCCACCTTATCCGCTGTACAATTGAAAGAAGTGATAGAACGCTCAGGTACACTTGTTTCTGACACGGTGCGTACGCCTGGCATTGGAACGCCCACAACGATGCTTAATTTATCCAAGACAGGAGGAATCATTAACGCCTATGAAGCAGTTCGCTTAGCATCAACCTTCAAAGGCGAAAGAAAAATAATAGCTACCAATAAAAATCAAGTTCCCTCCTCGCAAAAGCCTATTTCTCAACCTAAAAAGACAAAAGGCTTTTAACAAAAAGTGATAAACAAGCAAAAAGTTACTGCTTTACTATATTTGTACCCTAACTACGTGTATGGCAAAAAAATTTGAAGACGTGGATGCAAACCTGACCGGTGAAGGTGGGCAATCTGGTGAAGGAAAGTCGAGCTGGTTTAGGAGAATTAAAAAGGGCATCAATACCAAAACTTCTGAAAAGAAAGAAACACCAGAAGGGTTATGGAATAAATGCCCTGAATGTGGGCTCATAACTGTCGCACTAGAATTAAAAGATAATCTTCATGTCTGCCCAAAATGTAATTACCATTTTCGGATTGGAAGCGAAGAGTATTTTCAATTACTTTTTGACAATGGAGCTTATACCGAGTTGTTTAGCAACATAAGAAGCAAAGACAAACTTGGCTTTACCGATTTAAAACCATATCAAAAGCGATTAGAAGAAATTTGGAATAAAACTGATTTGACTGATTCTATGCGAGTGGCAACAGGACTAATCAACGGAAAGGGATTAGTTATCGCTTGTATGGATTTTGAATTCATTGGTGGTTCACTTGGAAGTGTTATGGGAGAAAAGTTTGCGAGAGCAGTAGACTACTGCATTGAACACAAACTTCCTTACCTAGTTATTTCAAAAAGTGGTGGAGCCAGAATGATGGAGAGTGCCTTCTCTCTTATGCAATTAGCGAAGACCAGCGGAAAATTGTCTCAGCTAAGCGACGCTCAATTACCATATATTTCGCTTTTGACGGATCCAACGTTTGGAGGAATTTCTGCTTCATTTGGAATGTTAGGCGATGTTAACATTGCAGAACCAGGAGCATTGATTGGATTTGCAGGCCCACGTGTGATAAAAGAAACAATCAAAAGAGACCTTCCTGAAGGTTTCCAACGAAGTGAATTTATCCTTGAACATGGTTTTCTAGACTTTATTGTTCCTCGTATAGAACTAAAAGAGAAACTTTCTAAGCTGATCACTCACTTCAGCGTTTCATGATAGCATTGCAAAATCGACAGGCCAGTCATTCCTATTTTATTGAGGAAAGGTATACTGCTGGCATCCAATTGCTGGGTACTGAAGTAAAGTCCCTACGTGAAGGAAAGGCTAGCTTTAATGATGCTTATTGTCTTATCATTGAGGGAGAGTCCTGGATCAAATCCCTTCATATAGCTCCCTATACACATGGAACAGCAAACAATCATGACCCATTGAGAGACAGAAAACTACTTTTACAAAAAAGAGAAATAAATAAGATTCAATCAAAACTGAAAGAGAAAGGTTTAACACTAATTCCACTACGTATCTTTTTTTCAGATACGCGACTCGTAAAAGTAGAAATCGGTCTGGCCAGGGGCAAGAAATTAGCAGACAAACGGGAATCCCTCAAACGAAAAGAAGCCGAAAGAGAAATTCGTAGAGGTCTAGCTTCCAATTGATATAGTCCTAAAAGAGTTCTGGTAGCTTTTCGCTAGAAGCAGAAGACTTAATCCATTCCATTTCGGTAGACTTACTGTAATCAGCCAGTTTTGTACCGACAGTCTTCCAACCAGAAACGGGAGCGATCTTCAACAGCTTTAATTTAGCTTTTCTTAGCTGAGCTCCCCGACCCTGTTGCATAGACAAAATAGGTTCAACATCGGTAGTTACCGCCTCAACATAGTTACCCTCACCCTCTTTTATAAAACAGAACTTAGTACGAAGAGTGGATGTTTCAATTTTAAATCGTTTAGCGAGATATTGCTTTTTATCCATATCCACGTAAACAGCGGTTAAAATGGAGTCAGGGTTAAACTTTTCAATCAAAAGAACTTTTTCTGCGTCAAATTTTTGCGTGAGCTCTTGATCACACACTTCATAGTACCCGTCATTATAAATAACTAAAAGTTGTTCGGCAGGTTCAAAAGCACCTAATAATTGGCCTTTACCCTCATTATTTAATCGACCAAACTGTTCGTCAAACCAAAGCGACCGAGTAGACGAAAGAGTAGCCTTACCTGCCTCCTTAAATTTTATACTACGAATCGGATATTTTGTTACCTGGTTACCTATACTATTTCTACCTTTTATAGCTAGTTCTTCAAAATAAAAATCAAATTCCCGAATTCGTGCAGCGCAACCAGCTGATAAAAGAATTTTTACAATCTCTGCTTCTCCATTAGCATTGACACTCAAATAATGGACCTTGCTTTTATCCTCTCCTTTAGTAAGATCATATTCTTTATCCCGTGTGACCCCAGTAACATTGAATCGCTTTGCATAACTTACCCCGGCCTTTCCATCAGCGTAAATCATATTGTAAGTAGTGCGCTCGTCATTTTTATGGAAAATAGCTACATGAATGATGTCCTTTCCAATAAAGGTTTTATCTGCAACTTTTACCACCTTCAAAATTCCAGATCGCGTAATAGCGAGTATATCATCTAAATCAGAACAATCAAATAAAAACTCGTCTTTTCGCAGCGAAGTTCCAATAAAACCTTCTTCCCTATTGACATAAAGCTTGGTATTAACAATTGCGACCTGCTTTGCCTGAATTACTTCAAACTCTTTGATTTCGGTTTTACGTTCGCGACCCTTTCCATACTTTTTTTGGAGATTCTCATAATAGGAAATGGCGAACTCAACAAGATTGTCCAGATGATGTTTAATCTGTTTCAGTTCTAGTTCAAGCTGCTTGATTTGCTCATCTAGCTCAGCGATATCCAGTTTATATATTCTTCGGACGGGCTTTTCTGTCAACTTAAGTACATCTTCGCGCGTAATTTCTCTTTTTAGCTTCTTTACAAAAGACTCAAACGCTTTCTCAATCGCTACAAGTACTTTTTCCCAATCCTCGTGTTTTTTCTCTAGTTCTTTGTAAATCTTTTCTTCAAAAAATATTTTTTCAAGAGAGGTATAATGCCACTTTTCTTTTAGCTCTGCTTGACGAATCAATAGCTCTTGCTTAAGTAATTCCTGCGTGCGATCCACAGATAATTTAAGCAACTCTTGCACACTTAAAAACTGAGGACGTTGTGCTGCAATCACACAAGCATTTGGAGAAATTGATACTTCACAGTCGGTAAACTTATAAAGCGCATCAATAGTAATGTCAGGAGAGATACCAGCGACCAGGTCAACTTGTACTTCAACTTGTGCAGCCGTATTATCAGTAACTTTTTTAATCTTTATTTTACCTTGGTCATTTGCCTTCACAATTGACTCCATCAACTGTGTTGTTGTCACTCCATAAGGAACACTTCGAATGACCAGGGTTCGCTTATCCAGTTCTTCAATGTGGGCACGTACTTTAACCTTACCTCCTCTTTTGCCCTGTTGATATTCACTCACATCTACCATTCCCCCAGTTTGAAAATCTGGGAACAGTTCAAACTTTTTTCCACGTAAGTACTTGACGGCGGCCTCAAGTATTTCATTGAAATTGTGAGGCAATATTTTTGTAGAGAGCCCCACTGCTATACCATCTGCCCCTTGCGCCAGTAGTAGGGGGAATTTCATTGGAAGCGTTACAGGTTCATTTTTTCTTCCATCATAACTCAATTGCCAATCCGTTGTTTTGGGGTTAAAAGCAACTTCAAGGGCAAATTTGCTTAAGCGTGCCTCAATATATCGGGATGCCGCTGCATCATCTCCCGTCCTTACATCACCCCAATTTCCCTGTGTATCAATTAAAAGATCCTTCTGTCCAAGATTAACCAGGGCATCACCTATACTTGCATCACCATGTGGATGATATTGCATGGCTTGCCCAATTACATTGGCAACCTTATTAAAACGCCCATCATCCATTTCTTTCATCGCATGCAGGATGCGACGTTGAACTGGCTTTAATCCATCTTCTACAGCCGGTACAGCACGTTCTAAAATCACATAGGAAGCATAATCTAGAAACCAATTTTTATATTGGCCCAAAATTCCATTTTCGCGCGTATCAAGTAGAAAATTTATATTTTTCTTGCCAGTGGCCATACTTCTATAATTTAATTTACTTCCAGTTCACCTGCGGTATCAGATAGCAACTTACGTATTTCCGTTTCTTTCCAACCTTTATCCCAGTTTCCATTTAGTTCTAAAAGACCAGCATGTACCATTTCCCAAAATCGAGACATCAAGAAAACATCACCGGTTTTCACCTTCATTTTCCCTTGTGCATTTGATAAAATTCTATTAATACGTTGCCAATCTTTTGTGATGTACTTTTTTAATTCTGTATCAAAATAATTATCCTCCTTACTCGTAAGTTTTTTACCCCCTTCCAGAATACGTATAACTTTATTTTCCTCTGCCAACTTTTTCCACTCATCTGGATCAATTTCAAACTCACTGGTTGTAACAGGACGTGCTAACTTTTTAGCTTTTAGAAATTCGCGAACAGGAATTTCACTCAACCAGTTAGGATAAAACAATTGTCCCTTTTCGTTAATAAAGGGCAAATTATTAAGATATAAGACCATCACCCTTCCCTGAAAGTCAGTGAGTTGACCAATCAACCAAAAATAGCCAGCAACATCATGTTGATTCTGTGCCATCCAAATCCAACAGCAATCAGCAGGATTTTCAATCAGCCAGTTTTTTATTTGTTCCACTGTAGTCCGGTCATCAAAATCTGGTTCGGGCATTTCTTGATAGGCAGATTTTTCAAAACAGGACTTCCACCAATTCAACCTAGCTGACCACCCCTCAGGAGTATCTAATTGAAGCAAAGGACCCACTGCAAAATCATCTCTGATTACAAAAACAGGACCTTGAAGTGATTCATCTAGTTGCTGTACCTCTTCAAAAAGAGTACGATCAGGAAGATTAAATAAGATATGAAGCATCAGTTAATTTTTTCAGGTCGAATTAAATAATAGACACAGGTTGTAAAAAAGTTTCGAACATAAGGAATCCACCGAATCAATCGGAACTGAACACGCGGCTTCCATCCAAATTTCCATTGATAGATCGGATTTATCAAATAGTGTTCTTTGGTTAGAATTGAGTAGCCAGCTTCCTGAGAAATACGTTCAAATTTCTCAATCGAAATTCTTGTTTGCCTAATTTCCAATAAATCATCTACGGGCTCTTTCTTCCAAGATAAAATACTCCGGTAAAGTGGTAAAGGAAGCAGATGAATGTAGGGTAATCTGGATATTGAAGAGTGCGCAATTTGTTGATGTCCACCAAATGGCATCTGCCAAGGAGGAAAGCCAAAAAATATATGTCCCACAGGCAATAGCATTGACTTCATGAGTCGAAGAAGTCTTGGTTGGTCATGAATATGCTCAATCACATCTTTTAATAGAATCAGATCAAATTTTCCTTTGAGATCAACTTCAATATCGGTCTTGTAAATATCTTTTTCTACAAAATGAAGTGACCCTCTCCCAATTTCCTCCCATAAAAACCCACAGGCCCACTCAACACGACGAGGATCTAACTCCACACCAACAGCAGTGCAACCTTTTTCAATAAACGCGCGCAATACTCCACCCTCACCCGCTCCAATTTCAAGTACTCGAAATCCACTCTTGATTGGAAATACTTTTTCAATAAATGGAATGACATAGTCTTTGGCATTCAAATATTGAATCTCAAAATATCTTTTTCTGTCTTGATGAAAGTCAAACATGCCGCACCGGTTATACTGTTTCCTCTATCTTATCCATTTCAATTCTAAGATTCTGTATTATAAAATCTTGACGATCTGGAGTATTTTTTCCCATATAATACTCCAAAAGCTGTTGGATGTGATCACCTTGTTCTAAACGCATCAGTTGTTTGCGCATATCAGAGCCAATAAACTGAGAAAACTCATCTGGACTAATCTCACCGAGACCTTTAAAACGAGTCACTTCTGGCTTACCTCCCAATTTTTTCATTGCCTGCTGCTTCTCCACTTCATTGTAACAATAAATGGTTTCTTGCTTATTTCGCACCCTGAAAAGTGGCGTTTCTAGTACATAGACTTTCTCATGCTTAACTAAATCTGGGAAAAACTGAAGAAAAAATGTCATTAATAAAAGCCGAATATGCATACCGTCCACGTCTGCATCTGTAGCAATTACAACATTATTGTAACGCAAACCCTCTAAACCTTCCTCAATATTTAAGGCATGCTGCAATAAATTAAACTCTTCATTTTCGTAAACTACTTTCTTAGTCAATCCAAAACAGTTAAGGGGTTTACCACGTAAGCTAAATACAGCCTGCGTTTCAACATTTCTAGCCTTTGTAATTGAACCGCTAGCACTATCTCCCTCTGTGATAAAGATGGTTGTTTCACCTTGCTTAGCTAAAAACTCATCCTTCCCCTTGGTAGGCGGTTCTTCGTTCAGGTGAAAACGACAGTCCCTTAGTTTTCTGTTATGCAAATTGGCTTTCTTCGCTCTTTCATTTGCCAATTTCTTAATACCAGCCAGCTCTTTTCTCTCACGCTCACTCTGCTCAATGCGTTTCTTTAGTGCCTCTGCAACAGCTGGATGTTTATGCAAATAATTGTCGAGCTCCCGAGAAAGAAAATCACCTACAAATTGACGCATAGAGGGGCCATCTACATCTACATTAACCGACCCCAATTTTGTTTTTGTCTGCGATTCAAAAACTGGCTCTACTACTCGTACGGAAATAGCTGCCACGATACCGGTTCGAATATCAGAGGCATCATAATCTTTTTTGAAAAAATCACGGATCGTCTTAACATACGCTTCTCTAAAAGCTTGCTGATGCGTCCCTCCTTGTGTTGTATGTTGTCCATTAACAAAACTGTACAAATCTTCGCCATATTCATTGGTATGAGAAATTGCAAGCTCTATATCTTCACCTATCAAATGAATAATCGGATAACGAATTTCATCTTCATTCGTTTTTCGCTGTAAAAGATCTAAGAGACCATTTTTACTAACAAATGTTTTACCGTTGAAGTTTAATTTTAAACCGGCATTCAAAAAAGCATAATTCCAAAGCTGACTCTCAATGAACTCATTTACATATTTGAAATTCTTAAAAACAGTGTCGTCTGGTAAAAAACTAACCAGCGTTCCATTGGGAGCATCTGTTTTTGATTCTTTATGCTCTTTGACAAGTTCTCCTCTTTCGAATTCCGCTGTTTTCTCTTTTCCATCTCGCACAGCAGTAACCTTAAAAGCAGTACTTAATGCATTGACAGCCTTAGTACCAACTCCATTCAATCCTACTGATTTTTGAAAGGCTTTACTATCGTATTTAGCCCCGGTGTTAATCTTACTTACTACATCCACTACCTTACCCAAAGGAATTCCTCTTCCATAATCCCGAACAGTTACAACCTTATTTTCAATGGTAAGATCAACAGCCTTTCCATACCCCATTGTATACTCGTCGATACAATTATCAATCACCTCTTTAATTAATACATAGATGCCATCATCAGGGGATGAACCATCGCCCAGTTTTCCAATATACATTCCTGGTCGAAGTCTAATATGTTGTTTCCAGTCCAATGACTGGATACTATCCTCCGTATACTCAGCTATTTTTTTTTCTTTTTCAGTTGCCATAATGCTAAAACACAAATATAACGATTCAGCTAACGAGATAGAATAGTGGTTAGCTTACGATTAATTCACAGCTGTGCTAAAATATCTTTGACGTTAATTCGCTTTTGATGTTCGGGATCAAAAAAGCGGTAAGTAATCGTGTAATCTTTACCAACAATAAAAACAGCTGGCACAGTTAATAATGGAGGGTTGGGCGCATTTATTTTATTCAAATCGATACCACCACTTCTGTAGCGAGCCAATTGATTTTCTGATAAAACATAAACCAAATCATACTTTTTGGCTATTGCAAGACCAGTATCTCTAATAAGCGGATATCCAGCTTTTGACTTTTCCATTGTTTTTGCTAAACTCTCTTCCGATTCGGGAGAAATAGCGATGACAGGAACAGATTTTTGTGTAAAAAAAGAAAGTGAGTCTTGTATTCTAGCTAAAAGACGCATGCAATGCGGACACCAACTACCTCGATAAAAAACAAGAACGACCGGATTTTTCTTTGCCTGATCACGCAACTGGATGGTATGACCAAATTGATCGATACTCTTAAACTCAGGAGCCCTAGCACCAATAAATAAACCCTCAGGTAGCCCTTGCCCCATTGATTGAACAGGCGCAATTAAGACAAATAGCCAAACTCCGATGATTGTCCGCATGAAAGGACAGTTATATCATTGTAAACTTCTGAAATCAACCGTAACCAGCTTGCTAACTCCTGGCTCTTGCATGGTAACACCATAAATCACATCAACCGTACTCATTGTTGTTTTATTGTGCGTCACAATAATAAATTGGGAGTTTTCACTGAACTGACGAATCATATTAGTGAATTTTCCAACGTTAGCATCATCCAATGGCGCATCCACCTCATCCAAAATACAGAATGGAGCAGGCTTAATAAGGTAGATCGCAAACAATAATGCTGTTGCAGTTAGTGTTCTCTCCCCTCCACTTAACTGTGTTAATGAAGTTGGGCGCTTCCCTTTAGGCTTAGCCACAACATCTATTCCACTTTCTGCAATATTTGTTGGATCTTCTAATACAAGATCGCACTGGTCATCTTCGGTAAAGAGTGTTTTGAAAACATTTTTAAAATGATTTCTAACCTGTTCAAATGTATCTAAAAACTTTTGGTTCGCCGTTGCTTCAACCTCTTCGATTGTCTTTAATAAACTGTCTTTCGCTGTGACCAAATCCGTTTTTTGCTCCACAATGAAATCATATCGCTTCTTCATTTCCGTAAAGGCCTCGATAGCAGTAGGATTAACTTCCCCCAGATTCTCCAATCGTTTCTTCATTCTATCAACTGAAGCTTGAAGTTCTTCAGTGGCAATATCATTCGTTCTGCCTTCTCCTAAAATCTCTTCTAAATCAATTCTAAATTCTACACTCATTCGTTCCTTCATTCCCGCTAACTGCAACTTGAGTTCATTCAACTTGTCTTTAAGTGCAGCTAGCAGAAACTCAACCTGCTCCTTGTCTTTACTAAGGTGTCTAATCGTACTTTCCTTTTCGGCAAGTTCATTTCTAAAGTTGTAATAAGCTTGATCTGCAACATTTAAACGCTTTTCTTCCTCCTCTTTTCGAGTTAACAGCTCATGCAATCCCTTTTCAATTAATTGGAGTGATTCAGTTGATTGACTAAGAGAATCTGCAGCTTCTTTTAATTGCTTTTCACTATCCAGCATTTGTGCGCTTAAATCACTCAACTGCGTATTCTTAAAATCAAGCTCCTGCCGTAAAGACTGGATTTTACTTTGCTGGCGGGAAACAGTTAAGTTAAACTCATTATAAATCCTTGTAGCTTCTGCTTGTGCAGTTTCAAAATTTCGATATTCTTCTTCGGCCTTTTGTAAAGCAAGCTGACTTGATTGTAGCTGCTCATTCAATTGTTGAAATATTGTACGAACAGTAGCTACTGAAGCATTTGTTTGCTCAATTTGAGTGTTCAACTCCGATTGTCGCTGCACGCCTGTATCCTGCGCAACTTGAAGATTCTCAACTTTATTTTGCAGAGAAAATACAGCATTCGTTAACTGCTGAATTTCTGTCTCACGTTGACGCAGCGTGTTTTCACGCAGATCCTCATTAAAAGCAATTACTTCGTTATGACGCGATTGAATAGCAGCTCGCAAATCCTCAACTACTTTCTCCTGCGTTTGCACAATTGCTTCCAGCTTTTCAAGGTTTTTAACACGGCCGATTTTATTTCCCTCAAATAAACCTACACTTCCTCCAGAAAGGGAGTACTTACCCTTTACATAGCGACCCTGCTTTTCAATAACAACAAAGCCATTACTATTTTCCAAAACATCATCATTCTCTGCAACAAAGACGTTTCCTAAAAGATGAATAGCTAGTTTTTTATAGCGCTCCTCTACCTCAATCACATTCAAAGCTGAAATAGCACCCGAAAGAGAATGGGTGTTCGTATTTTCTGTTGAAGCATTAATTTGATCGAGTAAGAAAAAGTTTGCCTTTCCTTTTTTTTGCTTATCCAATAATTGAACAGCAGCAAGACCATCTGATAGGTTATCAACAACATAGTAGCTAAGGAAGGGCTCTAAGACATTTTCTAATGCCTGACGATATTCTTCATTTACATAAATCACATCGGAAAGAATGGGAATACCGGACTTCCACTCTGGGTTATTATGCAAAAACTTAACTGATTCAGGATATCCCTCCATTGAATCAATCATACTTTTTAGCAGATCATGTTCGTTTTTCTTCGCATCTAATTTTCTACCCTCTTCGGCCAACTCACTTCGTAACTGCTCTAAAATTGATTGCGTTTGAAGAATTTGCTCTTTTGTTTTTTCTTGATGCTGCTGAAGCTGTTCAAGATCCGTTTTTTTGATTGCTAATTCCTTCTCTTTATTCTCTCTTTCTTCATTTAAGGATGCTATCTGCTGAGTTCGATGTTCCTGCTCTGTTACTTGCTGCTGTAAAGCTCTTTGTAAATTGGCCACGGAAGTATCTGCAACAGCCACTTTCTTTTCTGCATCAAATTGATCACGCTGGGTTTGCTGAAAAGACTGCCTAATTCTGTCAACCTCTTTTCTGGAATTTTCTAAATTCAGCGACTTTTCTTGAACGGACTGAGAAAGTTTTTGTAAGTCGAGTTCAAGACCTTGAATAACTTTTTCTTCCTCTCCAATTTGTTTTTCAGTAAAAGCGATACTTTCGAGCATCCCTTTTTGCTGGCCAGCAGCACGATCCAAAAATTGCTGAAGGCCATTTAATTTCTCACTTAGATATTCAATTCGCTGTACAGCAAGATTTTTATCATTCTCTTTGCCTCGCAAAGTCTGCTGTAGTTCATTAAACTCATGTTGCAATTGTTGCAACGCTTTCTCCGTTTCTAAAAATCGTACTCTTTCACCTTCCAATTCTGCCTCACTGGTTGCAATAGACGCTTCCAACTGGTGCTTACGATCCGTTTCCTTTTGCTGCTGCTCCGTCAAATCACTATAAGAAAGATTGAACCCCTCTAATGAAGCTTTGGCCAACTCAATACTTACTTCACGATATTCTTTTTTGATCTCGTGATATTTTTCAGCTTTTTTGGCTTGACTCTCTAATGATTTTAACTGGTTATTAATCTCAAATAATAAGTCTTCGATACGAGCCAAGTCTTGTTCAGTTGCTTCTAGTTTTGACTTGGCTTCTTTTTTTCTTGTTTTATAAATGGAAATACCAGCCGCTTGTTCCAGCATTTTACGGCGACTATTGTCTTTGTCCTTGATTAGGTCATCCACCATATCCAAGGCAATAATCGCGTAACTGTCGGTACTGACTCCGGTATCCATGAATAGATTCTGAATATCCTTCAGTCTGCACTGAACATCATTGAGACGATACTCGCTTTCGCCACTCTTATAAAACTTACGCGTGATGGTAACGGTGTTAAATTCGGTTGGAAGAAGATTGCGGGTATTTTCAAATGTTAGACTCACCTCGGCCAAACCACTTGCAGATCTGGTTTTTGAGCCGTTAAAAACAAGACTATCTAAATTTTCGCTTCGCAGATGGCTTATTTTCTGCTCTCCTATCACCCAACGTATACTATCTACAATGTTTGACTTACCACACCCATTTGGCCCCACTATACCTGTTACACTGTCATCAAAATTGATGACTGTTTTATCAGCAAAACTCTTGAACCCCTTGATTTCTAATGTCTTTAGCCTCACAGCTTTATCAGTTTTAAACTTAAAGGGCGAATTTAGAGTTAATTAGGCAGATTTTAGAGGCGTAATTTTGGACAGTTATTCACATGTATAGCCAGAAAATGTGGAAGAATAATCCTTAAAAAGTTTCCTATAACCTTAACGATGAGGGCAAGGACTTCAGTACCGAGAATTCTTTCACACCTGCAATTACAAGTATCGGACAAAGGCAGTATCACCAGGTTTATAGAAAAGTTGGCTCGTCTGTACTAGGATTACCTTTTCCCCTACTTCTACTTCAACTAGAAAATAATTACCCATAAAGTAACTGTTGCCAACTTTTACTTCCAAATGACTAGCTGTTGCATTGTCAAACACAAGGCGTTCAGGCCTGATGAATAATGGAAAATTTTGAAGATTATAGTTGTTTTCAAAAAAGCCAACTAACGTTGGAAGATCATTTTTATCAATTCTTGTATAGTTGCCTAATAAACCAGCAACATACTCATTAATTGGATTTTGATAAAGCATTTGCGGTGATCCCTGCTGAATTATTTGACCCTCGTGCATCAATAGCAAGGAATCAGCCCAAGACAACAAATCGGCACCATCATGCGATACCAAAATGGTCGTGATTCCAAATTCATGAGAGATTTTCTTGAGCACCTGCTTTATTGTTCGCTTATGGTCTGGATCCAAGTTGGAAAAAGGCTCATCCAGCAGCAAAAGGCTTGGACTTTTTAAAAGAACTCTTGCCAAGGCAATGCGTTGTCTCTCGCCGCCAGATAACGATGTAGTTTTTCTAGAAAGAAGATGAGAGATTTGGCATAATGAGTATAGTTTTTCCTCCTTTTCTTTTGTAAGCACAGATGCAACTTCCAACTCTTCTATAACCCGATAATTGTTACGTAATTCAAAATGCTGGCTTAGATATCCTATTGAAGGATGACCAGGGATTAATTTTTCGTCTGGCCCTTCAACTCTTTTACCGTCTAACCAAACAGAACCCCCATCAGCCTGTAAAAGCCCAGCGATAATTCGAAGAAGCGTTGTTTTTGAAGAACCAGTAGCACCTGCAATGCCTAGCTGTACCCCTCGATCCAATGAAAAACTCAGATTTTTTAAAACTGGATTTCCATCATAGTGTTTCTCTACCCCCTTTATTGATAGCCATGCCATGTTTCAAAATTATCTGATCGAAACAATATCTTAACTTTTTTAATCTTTTGTTGTTAAATAAAATATGATGCGACATTTTAATCAAACTGACTTTAGCCAATGGAGCCGGTTTTACAGAGCAAATTTCATCAATTCACTAAGCGGTTTTAAAAGTGTTAGCTTAATTGGCACATCCAATAAGCAGGGGCAACCCAATCTGGCTATTTTTAGCAACATTATTCATTTGGGTGCAGATCCCGCCTTAATTGGGTTTATTAACCGCCCGCTGGAAGCTGCTCCACATACAATCGCAAATATTGAGTCAACAGGAATCTACACGATCAACCATATTCAAGAAAGCTTTTACAAAAAGGCACATCAAACAAGTGCAAAATATCCCTCTGAAATCAGTGAATTTGATACAACAGGATTAACTCCACTATGGCGACCTTCTATCTCAAGCCCTTTTGTAGCAGAGAGCGCTATACAATATGCACTTCAATTAGTAGAAATCATACCCATAAAATTGAATAGAACATTTTTGGTAATTGGAACAATTACCGATGCATTTGTTTCAAATGAATGGATTGAAGACGATGGATTTATTGATATTGAGAAGGCAAAAAGTATTACTTCGTTGGGACTAGACGGGTATTACAATGTTCAGAAAATTGATCGGCTTCCCTACGCAAAACCATAGCCAACTTTTTATGCATAAATTATTTTACTCGAGCCATAATATCTAGACCTTGCTCTTTCAAAACTCGTTTGGCAATCTCATAACCCGCGTCAGCATGTCTTACAACACCCATTCCAGGGTCATTGCGAAGCACACGTGAAAGTCTAGCAGCAGCCTTATCTGTGCCATCCGCAACAATTACCATACCCGCATGAATACTGAATCCCATGCCTACTCCACCACCATGATGCAAACTAACCCAGCTAGCACCTCCAGCTGTATTGACTAAGGCATTTAGAATGGGCCAGTCTGCAACCGCATCACTTCCATCTAACATAGATTCAGTTTCACGATTTGGGCTAGCTACACTTCCAGTATCCAAGTGATCTCTACCAATTACAATCGGAGCCTTTACTCGACCGGTACGCACTAATTCATTAAAGGCCAAACCAGCTTTTTCTCTTTCTCCCTGACCTAACCAACAAATTCTTGCAGGAAGCCCTTGAAAAGCAATTCTCTCTTTTGCCATCTTCATCCATCTGACTAATCCTTTGTTTTCGGGAAATAATGATAAAATCACTTCGTCAGTCACTGCAATATCAGCTGGGTCTCCACTTAAAGCAGCCCAACGAAAAGGCCCTTTTCCTTCACAAAACAATGGTCGAATATAGGCTGGCACAAATCCAGGAAATGCAAAACAATCTACAAGTGAGGCAGGATCAAATTTTTGTTGAAACTCTTTTGCGCGAGCGCGAATATTATTTCCATAATCAAAAGTGATTGCACCTCTTTTTTGCAATTCGACCATCAAACAAACATGCTTGTACATCGAAGCGTAGGAAAGTTCCGTATACTGAGCAGGATCACTGTTTCTTAAACTCAAACTCTCTTTTACTGATAAATTAGAAGGCCAATAACCAATCAATGGATCATGCGCACTTGTTTGATCGGTCAGTGTATCAGGAATAACATTTCTTTCTAACAAACGAGATAACAAATCAATTGCATTACAAAGAACGCCTATACTCATTGCAAACCCTTGTTCTTTTGCTGATAAAGCACGGTCTATTGCTGCATCAATATCAGTAAACTTCTCATCGAGGTAACGCGTCTCTAAACGCTTATCAATTCTCCATTCTTCTAGTTCTGCAACCAACGCAACTCCTTCGTTCATTGTAATAGCCAGCGGCTGTGCACCACCCATCCCACCTAATCCTGCTGTAACATTCAATGTTCCTTTTAAGCTGCCTCCAAAATGTTTTTGTGCAGCTGCTGCATAGGTTTCATAGGTACCTTGTACAATTCCTTGCGATCCAATATATATCCAACTTCCAGCTGTCATTTGGCCATACATCATCAATCCCTTTTTCTCCAACTCATCAAAATGCTCCCAGTTGGCCCAATTAGGAACCAGTTGTGAATTACTGATCAGCACACGAGGTGCATCCTCATGCGTTTTGAAAATCGCAACAGGTTTTCCGCTTTGTATCAATAGCGACTCATCGTTTTCGAGCACCTCTAGTGCCTTTATGATCAAATCAAGTGCTTCAGGATTACGTGCAGCCTTTCCCCTACCACCATACACAATCAAATCCTCTGGTCGCTCTGCCACTTGAGGGTCTAGGTTATTCAGCAACATCCGAAGTGCAGCTTCCTGAACCCAACCTTTACAACTAAGTTTCTCACCAGTAGGCGTTGAGTAGGCCCTATTATTTTTTGATGAAGAAGTTACCATGGTTTGCAAATTAGAAATACAAAAATACATATCTTGAAACGCAACTACCTAATATGAGCGTACATATCAATGCTTCAAAAGAACAAATAGCCCCTTCTGTTCTAATGCCAGGAGATCCTTTACGGGCAAAATTTATGGCTGAGAAATATCTCGAGAACCCAATCCTTGTTAGCGAAACCCGAAACGCTTTTTTTTACACTGGTCACTACCAAGGTGTCAAATTAACAATTGGTGCTAGCGGCATGGGTTGCCCTTCAATAGGAATCTATTCTTACGAATTATATACACAGTACAATGTAGACACTGTCATTCGAATTGGAACTTGTGGCTCCTACACAACAGACCTAAAATTTTATGACATCATCAATGTTGAGAAAGCAGCCAGTGAGTCAACTTATGCAAAGTATGCTTGGGGATTTGATGAAGAAATTCAAGAAAACCAAGGTGGCGTCTTTCAAAAAATTAACGAGGTTGCCCTACAAATGAATCAACCACTGATTACTGGCACTATTCATTCAACAGATGTATTCTACAGCGCCAATAAGTCGAATCCTGCTATTGTTGACAAGCATGAGTGCCTAGCGGCAGAAATGGAATCATTTGCACTATTTGCCAATGCACGCTTTATAAATAAAAAGGCAGCTTGTCTTTTAACCGTTACAGATATTATTCCATCCAATGAAAGATTGTCTTTTAAGGAAAGGGAAACTGCTTTACTTCCTATGATGCAATTGGCATTGAAAACCGCTACTCATTCCAATTAAAGTTCAAAATCGGCATATGTAGCATTCAATTGAACACCAATTTGATTTGCTTTTTCTCTGCATTTTTCAAGTAATGTAGAGGAACGTATGATTTGAACTACTTTTTCTATATCCAGCGAAAAAATACGATCTTCTTTTGCAAAGCTGACATGCTTTCTCACTTCTTGGTAAACAAGTTCTACTAAATCAGAACTCTTTAGCGGACGCCTAAATTCAATCGCCTGAGCCGCCAACAGCAATTCGATAGAAAGTATATATTCCAAATTATCTAGTACGGTATTGAATTTTCGAGCGCTTATACTTCCCATAGAAACATGATCTTCTTGTCCTAATGAGGTGGGAATACTATCCGCACTTGCGGGAAAACAAAGTGTTTTGTTTTCAGAAACTAACGCAGCTGTGGTATACTGAGCAATCATAAACCCACTATTTAACCCAACATTTTCCATTAACAAAGTGGGCAGTCCCCATTTTCCTTCTAACATTAGATAAGAGCGTCTGTCACTAATGTTTCCGATTTCCGCAGCCGCTAAACAAGCGTAATCTAATGGAAGCGCAAGAGGTTGACCATGGAAATTTCCTCCACTTATTGATTCAGCGTTGGCAATTAATATGGGATTGTCTGTAACAGCATTTAATTCAGTCTCTGTTAGTTGTTTAAGATGCAACCAGGCATTTCGACTTGCACCATGTACCTGTGGTATACATCGTAACGAATAGGGATCTTGTACTCGATCACAATTTTGATGACTTTTTACAATTTGTGAATCCTTAAGTAATAATCGTAAACGCTGTGCCACCAATTGATTTCCCTGAAATGGACGAAGGGAATGTAAACGTTCATCAAAAGGAGCTGGTGACCCCATCAAGGCATCTACGCTGAGGGCTCCTATCAAATCTGCATATTCCAAAAGCTGGTGGAATCGCATTACTCCCTGAATACTATGAGCTAGAATAAATTGAGTGCCATTAATTAGTGCCAAACCTTCTTTAGGGCCCAATGTCAATGGCTCCAGTTCAACTTTTTTCAAATATGTTGAAGCATCTACTATCTCTTCACTTCCTTTTTCATTATTTATAGAGACAAATCCTAATCCAATTAGAGGTAAAAAAAGATGGGACAAGGGAGCAAGATCTCCAGAAGCACCTACACTACCCTTTTCAGGCACTACCGGTATAACATCATGTTCAATAAACCAGAGTATACGTTGCAAGGTTTCTAATCTAATTCCACTGTATCCTCTAGCTAGTGCATGGACTTTTGTCACCAACATTAGTTTAGCAAGTTCTCTAGAGATTGGCTTACCTACACCCGCGCTATGACTTTGAAGAATTTTTTGCTGGAGGACACTAGTATCAGCTGCTGAAATTTTCGTTTGTGCAAGAATCCCAAAACCAGTGTTAATGCCATAGACAGTTTTGTCTCCTTTCGAAAGTGACAAGGCATTTTTTTCACTCTCCAATACTTTTGCTTCCACCTCAGGTGATAGTACTCCCTTTTTTTTACCTGACACTAATTGAAGCGCATCCGAAATTCTTAAATCTCCATTACCATATTGAAAAGTACCCATCTTAAGCGGTGTTTGTCCGCAAGCTAAAAAAAATTACCTTTGCAACTCGCTATTAGTGGCAGTAAATGATGGAGATGACTGCCCTGTGGCTTGGAATAAAAGGTCGAGAAAAGGTCCGGTAGCTCAGTTGAATAGAGCAACTGCCTTCTAAGCAGTAGGTCATTGGTTTGAATCCAATCCGGATCACAAAGCCCTCAGAGATTTTTGAGGGCTTTTTTTTAATTAGAAACAGTGGATTTGTTTTTTTTCCAATCCTCATAAGCAGACATAAAGTTCATTAGCTCCCTTCGATTATCCAGTGATAATTTCCGCATAATTCTTAGCTTATGAGTTGATAATGTAGAAGGAGCAATATTTAGACACTGACAAATCTCTTTCATTCTTTTCCCTAAACAGATTTGATCCAACACAATTATTTCTTTTTCGGAGAGTAATTTAATATGGGTTTCAATTTCTGTGAAAACATGTCCCTCACTGATTACTCCTAGTATGATGGAATTGGGGACATATACCTGATTCGCCATAATCGTGCGAATTGCAATTGATACATTTTCTTTCGTTTCATTTTTTGAAAAACTGGCGGCAATCCCATTACGATACGCATGTAAAATTCTTCTATCCAAATTCTCCGCAATTACTATTACTTTAAGTAAAGGAAAGGCTTGCCTTATCTGCTTAAAAAGGTATTCGGCAGATCCCTCTAAATAATCTAGATCTACCACTAAAAAATGACACGATTGAGTGGATATCGCTTGCAAAATTCCAGCTGAATCAACCGCACAAAATGAAGGCGGCTGTATCAACTGAACTTCTTGCCGGAATAGAGAATTAATTCCCTCAGCAAAAACATATGATTTTATCGCATATATTATTTGCATTACAAAGTCAATAAAATAGGTACTTTACGAATTAAAAATAATTTTAATTAGACTTCAAAAGAGCTTATTAATCAATGAATTAAGATTTAAATATTTCTAAGTTTAAAATTCGGCTATTCTAATATGTAATATAATATTTTATAAGTATATAATCTTATTAATTTAAAGGCAATAGTACGTTGTTCCTTTTACTTTTGCGATTAATATTGAATATGAATGTGAAACTCGAAACATCCTGGAAGCTTGCATTGAAAGATGAGTTCAAGAAAGAGTACTTCAAGCAATTGGTTAATCATATCAAAACGGAGCTGGAGCAAGGAAAAATAATTTTCCCAAAGGGTGGAAATATCTTTAGAGCTTTTAATGAAACGCCTTTAGACAACGTAAAGGTTGTTATTATTGGGCAAGACCCTTATCACGGAGTCGGCCAGGCAAATGGGCTTTCCTTTTCAGTCAACAGAGGAGTACCCTTTCCTCCTTCGCTTCTAAATATTTTCAAAGAACTGAATAGAGATATTGGAATGAATGTCCCCTTACATGGAGACCTAACCTATTGGGCCGAGCAAGGAGTATTCTTACTTAATGCATCACTAACCGTTCGAAGTGGAGAACCAATGAGTCACTCGCAAATCGGCTGGTCACCCTTTACAGATCAAGTGATCAAAACTATTTCGAATAAAAAGGAGAAAATAGTATTTATGCTATGGGGGAAATTTGCCAAAGAGAAAATGAAGTTAATTGATTCCAATAAGCACTATGTTCTTACTGCACCACACCCATCACCCCTCTCCGCTCACCAGGGCTTTTTAGGCTGTGGGCATTTCTCTGCTTGTAATACTTATCTTGTAAAAAATGGAATTGACCCAATAGACTGGCAACTAAATTTTTGATCATGCAATTATTTAAAAGTGTATTTGGAAGACTGTGGGCAATTTGGGCACTCTCAACATTCATTGCGAGTTTTTTTATTATTTTATTGCCTTCACTTCTAACCTGGTTAATACCTGATCCAAAGGGCCAAGACATATTTGTAAAAATTGCAAGAATTTGGATGCGTTTTTGGTTAACAATCATTGGCTGCAGAGTTGTTTTAAAAGGAAAAGAGAATTATAAAAAAGGAGAAGTTTATATTATAACCTGCAACCATAATTCACTATTAGACCCTCCTTTATCCTCGCCATTTATACAAGGGCCCAATAAAACCATTGCAAAGTCAGACTTTGACAAAGTCCCCCTTTTTAAGTGGTACTACAGAAAAGGAGGATTATTAGTAGACAGAAAAAGTGAAGAAAGTAGAAAAAGAAGCTACGAAGAAATGAAAGAAGTATTACGAATGGGGATTCACATGTGTGTTTACCCAGAGGGAACAAGAAACAGAACTCACGAACCTCTCAAACCTTTTTATAATGGAGCTTTTCGATTAGCTACCGAAACAGGTCATTCAATAATGCCAGCTATACTACTCAACACAAAACAAGTTCTCCCACCAGGAAGATTTTTATATGGTTGGCCCGGAAAAGTTGAGATACACTTTTTACCCCCCCTTTCACCAAAAGGAAAATCGGCAGATGCGTTGAAAGCGGAAGTATTTGAAGTAATGAAAACCTACTTTTTAAAACACAGTACTCAATAACCAGTAAAAAATCGAGTACGGTTTATTCTCAAGTCTTGTAAAATGCCCGCCTTGGGAGAAACGGTAAAATTAAAGGAGCGTGTAAACCCAATGGGAATCACATTAATTGCCAACTGCCAGCAATGAAGATCCCTATTTACAGAGAAAGTCATGTATTGAATATCCATCTTTTTAACATCAACGCTTGCACTTCCAGAAAATTTCCACTTGGGAGTCAAATTGAAACTTCCGTTTATATTCATTCCATTAGTAAACTCAGTATCAAATCCACTAAAGTCGGAACGAAGGCGGCTATAAAAAGAAAGTGAGTAACTAATATTAACCTGCCAGTCAATATTAAAATCGACAAATTCATTTGGATTTTGCTGCATGTACTCAAGAAGCCGCTGCTGATCAGCTGCCAAAACAGGATCACGAAGACGATCCTCCAATTGTTTCTTTTTTAGCTCCTCCTTTTTGGGGTCTTTAGGTTTACTTTGAAAGTTTGTTCCTATGGAAACATTACCAGCGGTAATACGACCTAAACTAAATTTTCCTCCTTGCCAAGCAAGTTTATTAATCTCGTTTCCTTTTGCATCTAACTGATAAGGGTTAAGTGTGGCACCGGCATTGATATTAACCTTATCAAAAAGAGTAGTACGAACATATAATGGAATGTCTCTTGAAAGCCGCATAGAGTCTCGTAGCAAATCATAGGATGCATTAAAACCGAAGCCTTCTAAAATCATCACTTTTTTAATTGCCGCCTTTCCTGTGTCTTTTTTAGAACGATACTTCATTTCTAAATTATTGTCTACCCCAAATTGAATTGCTCCTGATCTTCTGGATGATGTGTTATAGAGAATCTGGCCACCAATTTCATTATAGTATAGGATTCTGCCAGTTGTGTCAACTTTTGTAGAGCGAATACGAGAACTATTTAAATCTGGAGTATATGCAAAAGATAGCTGTGGACGAATAACATGTCGAATAGCAATGATTTTTGATTTCTTGAACTGATACATTCCATACAAAGCAGTATTCAACCCTAACGAAAAACTTGCACGTTGATCAATAAAAACTCCTTTCTTTTCCAGCGTATCCACTTTTTTCAATGACTGATTCCATTGATAACGAGTTAACCGTTGTAGCCACACTTGATTGTAACTCACACCTGGTGACACGATTACTTTTCCACCCAAGATTGGAGGAAGTGATAGCGTAATTGGTATTGAATGTGTAGCGCCCCACTGCGCAGTATCAAGCAAGTATTTTAAAAAAGGCTTTATCCCGTTTTTACCATATGAAAGTGTATCGTAAAAACTAACATTATTATAGAAATTTCCAGTATATCCTATTCCTAGTTTCTCATACCACTTTGTGGTACCTCCCCCTTCTTTTTGTTGAAAAGGAAAGATTGTATTTACAGTGAAAGCCCCATTAGGGAGACTTAAGTTGATCAGCCCTAAATTATTGTTTTGGGAGTGCGTGGCGCTAAGCGATAAATTATAGGGCTTGTTTTTCCAATTTTTTGAAAAATTAATTGAGGAGCCCATAATATTTTGGAAGGGTAAAATTGCATTACCGGGAATACTTTGATTATACTTTGTGGAGCCCGCGTTTACATTGGCTGAAAAAGTTACACCCGGTCTGGCACGACTATCTACAGCATGGCTCCATGAAATATTAAAAACTTTGCTGGAAGAAAAATCAGGATCGCCTTTAAAATTCTGTTTTGAAGATCTGAAATTAAAGGACAGCCCACCGTTATAGCGGTAACGTGTACGATATGAGGCTCCAATAGAGGTTGCCCACTCTCCATAGGAAAACAGATCCGCACCCCACTTGACATCCCAATGATCATTGATGACTTTGTAATATCCAATTTCCTGAATACCGATCCCTCTCCGCTCGTCTGTTATAAAATTTGGGCGTAGTAAACCAGAATGTCTTCCCTGATTTAGCGGGTAAAACCCAAACGGTAAATAAATTGGAACAGGAACTCCTTCAAATTCGGGATGAGCAGGTCCTGAAACAGCTAGCTTTTGATTAATCACCTTCATTTTACCTGCTACAAAAGCAAAATGTGGCTCATCCAACATACAAGTCGTAAATCGAGCAGAGCGGATAAAAGTGGTATTCGCATTTACCTTTTTTGCTTGCTCACCAATAACCAATATTTCACCCTGTTGTGTGTATGTTTTTTTGGTTACCCCAACCTGCGTTTTAAAGTTGTAGCGAATGGTATCATTCGTCATCTCAGAATCTCCAGTCTTAAAATTTGCTGCATCCAGCGTATTACCTGTGCTATCAACAGATCGTACAGCGGTAACAATTTGCGTTCGCTGATCCACTTCCACCCGAGGCGCAGTTAATACCATATCTGTGTAGATCGTTTTAGTTTTACCATAGAGTAAAACTTTTTTATCCTTAACTATTACAACAGCAGAATCTTCCGCCTCATATTTAAGGGGGGCCTCCAGGGTATCAGCAGAACGTTTGATATTAAATGTATCAACCCGCTGGACAGCGGAGTCTATTGTTTGAGTACGAACAGGGATTGTATCCTTCTGCTGATATGTTAACAAACTGCGAAATGTACCACTTGCGTTCGCAGCAAAAGGGGTTATACACGCATGGGTATAAATTAAAGCGACAAAACCCATCCGCCAAAAGCAGCATTTTGGCTTAAATTTGTGGAGCATGAACATGTAGCGGGGCAAATGTAACCTTTTATGGTTTTGCCTCTTGCTCCCTGTAACTAACAAAATGTGAATATTACCCTCTCAACAACTATGACTTTACGAATTTTCTGCCTTTTTATACTAGCAAGCGCATTCATCACTGTCTCTTCCTTTGTGAAAGATCAATCCCCCGCAGTAGGAAGTAAAAAAGTTATCAGCACCGTCATTATAGATCCTGGTCACGGCGGATCCGATTTTGGCGCCAGAGGAAAATACAGTAACGAAAAAGATATCTGCTTAGCCGTATCCTTAAAACTTGGCGAACTGATTAGTAAAGAGTTTCCCTCCTTACGGGTTTTATACACGAGAACAGAGGATACTTATCCTGAGCTACACGACCGAGCAAAATTTGCCAATGGCAATAAGGGAGATCTTTATTTGTGTATCCACGTGAATGCTGCACGTGGAAAAAGAGTGGGTGAAATTGTAGGATATAAAACTGTCACCTATTACACTGGTAAAGGGGCTAGCAGAAAAAAAAGAACAAAACGAGTGCCACAATACCGATATACAAATTTGCCAAGCGAAGCAAAAGGTACCGAGACATACATATGGGGAGCCCACCGAAGTGAGGATAAAGAACTGGCTGTAATTGAAAACGCACCCATGATGCAAGAGGAAAATTTTGAACAAAACTATGGTAACGTGGATGTAAACGCTCCTGAATTCATTGCGATCTCATTGCTAAAAACAAAACAGTACTTTAAAAGAAGTGCAACACTGGCAGGTTTCATTCAAGATGAATTTGCAAAAGTTGGACGAGTAGATCGCGATGTTAGACAGCGTGCCATTGGTATCTGGGTGTTGCAAGCTACCGCTATGCCAAGTGTGCTGGTAGAAACCGGCTTTATTTCAAACCCTGAAGAAGAAGACTACCTAAATAGCCAACAAGGACAAGAAGAGTTGTCTGCTTGTATTGTAAGAGGGTTAAAAAATTATCTAGCCTGGTTAGAGCAAAAGCAGCAAACAGGTGGAGTTGAAACTAATTCTGCTACCCTTGCCAAAACAATGTCTTTTCTGGAAACGGTAGAGAATAGACACAAACTGCCTAGCAAATGAAAATTTCTAACGAAACAAAAGTAGGAGCACTCACCGTATTTTCGGTCGCATTGCTTTTTATCGGCTTTAACTTTTTAAAAGGTAGAGACGTTTTTAGCAGTACTAAAAAAATCTATGCAGTTTTTACCGACTTAGGAAGTTTGGAAAAGTCCAATGAAGTTAAAATCAATGGACTTCCTGTTGGTACCGTGTATCAGAAAAAAGAAAAAGATAAAGATGTAAGTGCAATTGTAGTAACGATAACATTGACACGCGACATAAACATACCCAAAAATTCTGTCGCTTACATAGCATCAAGTTTGGTTGGCTCCTCGTTTATTGTTATTGAAAGAGGGAATGCATCCGAGATGCTGCAAGATGGAGATACCATTTTGACCAGAAAGGAGACTGGACTATTAGGTGACGTAAAAGCTCAGCTTGATCCCACGATTAGTAGCTTTAGAGGAATTCTTGACTCTCTCAAAAAAACGCTTGCAGGCGTAAACAATATTCTTGATGGCCCAACTAGACAGCATTTAAGACAAACTATTGCAAACCTAGATTCCACAAGTTCCGCTCTTCGCTTTTACATGCAAACAGAACAAGGACCTATCCACCAAACATTAACTAACATTGAGGCTGTTTCAGAAAGATTAAAGGCAAGCTCTTCTTCGATAGAAACAACAGCAGAGAACGCAAAATCATTTTCGGGTCAGTTAGCCTCGCTCAATATTCGACAAACAGCAGACTCCCTTGACGCAGTTATAAAGCAGCTCAAAAAACTCACCTCTTCATTGAATGAGGGACAAGGGTCACTTGGCGCTTTACTAAAAGACCGAACTGCGTATGATCAACTTAATCAAACCGTATTGAGTGCTGAGATATTATTAGACGATCTTCGCACTCATCCAAAAAGATATGTCAACTTTTCAATCTTTGGCAAAAAAGAGAAGTCCCCTCCCCTTCAGTCACCCTTGAAGAAAGACTCTACATCCAGGAAGTCACCATGAGAAGTTTGCTAAAAAGTAAATTAGTTTTTGCTTTGATTCTTGTCGGACTTTGCATGCCTGTTTTTGGGCAGCAGAGAACGGTCTCTGTTGATAGTATTGCTGCAACACCAGACACTACTAAAATTGAAATAATCGGGGCAGATCGATTGACGCTGCTTAAGGTCAACGACTCGACCTCATTACAAATACTTGCTGGACATGTTCGCCTCAAACAAGGAAAAGCATATTTCTTTTGCGATAGTTGTGTCTTAAATAATAGCGGAAAGATATTTGAAGCATGGAAAGATGTGCAAATCAAGGATGGAGACAGCATTCAAGTCAATGCAAAACATTTACGATACCTGATTGACAAAAAACTAGCTTATTTGGATGGCGGCGTAAAATTAACCGATCAAAAATCGATTTTGACCACACCCGACCTGGAATACAACTTGAACACAGATATTGGATTTTATACCAATGGAGGCCGTGTCGTCAATAAAAAAACAGTATTAACTAGCCAAGAAGGATACTATTATGCTTCCTTAAAAGAAATTTACTTTAAGAAAGATGTCAATTTAAATGACCCGGCTTATAAAATAAAAACAGATTCTCTTTTATACAATACGGCAACGCAAACCAACCGGTTTATTGCTAAAACAATTATTACAGATAGTACTGGAAGACAAATTGAAACCCAGGATGGCTACTACCGTGGAGGAAAAGCAGAATTTGGTATGAGGCCAATCGTTAAGGATGGAGCCACCACAGTGATCGGAGATCGCATTGCTTTTAATGATAGTACAGGAACCTCACAAGCAATTGGAAATGTCATTGTCACTGACACTGCGCAAGGAACTACACTTATTACCAATCAGCTTTTTAGAGAAAACAAAGGCAACCGTACACTTGCAACAGGAAAACCTTTATTAATTATCAAACAAGAATCCGATTCACTTTTTTTAACAGCCGATACTATTTTTTCAGCGTCATTCACCCCCGAACCCATTAATCAAAATACCAAAGACAGCACAAAAGGAGAAAAGAGTAAGTCGATGGTAAAAGGAACAAAAAATGTTCTTCTAAATAAATCAGATAGCACATTGCGATATATAGAGGCTTTTCACCACGTTAAAATTTATTCAGACTCTTTACAAGCTATTTGCGACAGCCTCTATTATTCAGATAAAGATTCAATATTCAGGCTGCTATACAACCCTATTGTATGGTCAAAAGAGAGTCAAATTACAGGGGATACTATTTGGCTATATACGCGAAATAAAAAAGCAGAGAGAATGAAAGTGTACGAGAATAGTATGCTAATCAGCGAATTGGAAAAGGAAATTTATAATCAAATAGGATCCATCCGGATGGAGGCCCTTTTTACAGAGGGATCCTTAGATTCTGTACGTGCATTTGGGAACGCACAAACAATCTATTATTTACAAGACGAAGACAGTGCCTACACGGGTATAAACGAGTCGAAAAGTGACATCATTGATATCTATTTTAAAGAAAGAGAGCTTAGCCGTATCGTCTTAAGGGGGGCTGTAACCGGTACTGTTTGGCCCATTCAGCAAAAATCCCCCACTGAAATGCGTCTTCCCAAATTCACCTGGGAAGGCCTAAAAAGACCCAAATCCAAACTTGCTCTTTTGGAGTAAAATATTGGTTATTAACACTAAGTGGATACAATTCAGGGGTTAAAAATTTGTAATACAAATAAAATCAATATCTTAATCCCGAAATTTGAACCGAAAGCCTGCTTGCCATTAAATCGCTCTGCGGGCCTTACGGACTTTATATTTTTTTTAACTTGCAATTATTATAACCAAACATTCAGCCATGAGAAAAATTCTCCAAGTCCTGTTGGCGTTTAGTTTTCTTCTACTAGTAGTTCCAACCGTAGAAGCCCAGGACAGAACAGTCAGCGGTACGATTTTGGCCGATGACACCAAATCTCCCCTAACAGGTGTGACCATTCGTGTCAAAGGCACCCGCAGAATCACCCAGACTGATGCAAACGGAAAGTTCTCTATTCGAGTTAGCACAGGAGAGGTCTTACAAATTTCAAGCGTGGGCTATGAAACAACAGACCTTAAAGTTGGCAACTCAGAAACAATCGGCGTTAGTTTAAAAACCGCTGACAATACATTAGGTGAAGTGGTTGTTACCGCAATGGATATTAAGAGAAATCCGAGATCCATGGGTTATTCAACGCAAACCTTGAAAGGAGAAGAAATCCAGGAAACACAACGTGAGAATTTCATTAATGGACTACAAGGTCGTGTTGCAGGTTTGACACTGGATCCCACCTCTGGTATTGCCGGGGCTTCATCATCCATTGTATTAAGAGGTTTTAATTCCCTTTCTTTAAGCAACCAGCCTCTCTATGTAGTAGATGGTGTTGTAATGGACAACTCTACGATGAACGAAACATCCTCTGGTGGTGCTACTATTGGTTTAGCGTCTGACCGACCTAACCGTTTTAGTGATTATCAAAACAGGATTGCCGATATTAACCCAAGCGATATTGAAAGTATCACGGTACTAAAAGGTCCGGAGGCAACAGCGCTTTACGGAAGTCAGGCAAGCTCTGGTGCAATTATCATCACTACCAGAAAGGCTAAAACAAACAAGTTTGCATTTCAATACGATAATAGTTTCAGATTTCAAGAGGTAACTCGTTTCCCTGAAACATTAGATACCTATGGCCCAGGCACCAATGGTTTAGCAGGAACCAGCTTTAGAAGATTTGGACCTGCTTATGCTCCGGGTGCACAGCTTTTTGATAATGTTGGCAACTTCTTCCGCACCGGTACTGCACAAACGCATAATTTAGGTGCAGACTTTGGAGTAGGTGAATCTAAATTCAGAGTTTCAGGAAGTTACTTCAATCAACAAGGTGTTGTTCCAAACAATGACTTCCTTCGTTATAATTTCAGAATATCTAATACCACAAAATTCTTAAAAGGTAAAGTCGACATCACTCCTTCTTTTGCCTATGTGAAGTCAACTAATAACAAAGTACTTAGAAGTGCTGGTGGTTTCTTGTTAAGTTTATTGGTATGGCCCCGCACAAGTGATATTCGCACTTTTGAAAATGATCAAACAGGAGACAAATTGGATCTATTTGACAACACTTCTGCAAACGGCGAATACGATAACCCGCTTTGGAACGTTAACAACAATTTTGGCAAAGACGAGGTAGAAAGAAAAACCTACACTATGGGTATTAACATCAACCCATACAAATGGTTGACTATTTCTGGTCGTTTTGGGTATGATCAATACGATCAAAACGGCTTTATGTTCCTTCACCCCCAATCTTTCTATTTAAGTGCTGCCAATGGCGGTTCATTAGATAATTATTGGAGGAAATACTCTGGCTATAACCACACTATCACTGCAACCGCTAAAAAAGATCTTGGTAAAGGATCATCTATTCGTGTGATGGGTGGAACCATGTGGCAGGATTACACCACTAAAATGTTTGCTGTTTACGGATTAAATATTGTTGACTCAGTAGGAGGTTTAAGCAACACAGCGGGCGGAAATGGTAAAATGTATAAGAATGGAAACTTTGTATCTGACAAAGATCTGGCTACATTGATGGGTAATTACATGGATTCAAACGTAACGCGTCAAAACACACGTCTTCGTTTGAACAGAAATAAATTTGGCGAATGGAACTATGTAACGCTTCGTCAATTGGCATTTTTTGGAGAGGTTGCCTATAGTTACAAGAACTATTTGTTCGTGAACTATACACATCGCTTTGAACAAGCTTCTACACTTCCAGTTCAAAATAGAAACTATAACTATCCTGGCATGAGCGTGAGTATGATCGTAAGCGATATGATACCAGAGTTAAAAAGAAACAATCTTGTTAGCTATTGGAAATTAAGAGCTTCTAGAGCAAGTACTGCACGCTTAAATAGCCCCTACTCTACTCAGTCTGTATTTGTAGATAACCAAGCAAGTGGCGGTGGTTATTCTTATGGATTTTTCAATAACAACGCAGAATTGGAGCCTGAAAAACAAAATACTTTTGAATTAGGAACAGAGGTTAGATTGTTCAATAGCCGCTTAAGTGTAGACTTCACTTATTACAACACACTTAACAAAGGACAGATCATTGAAAACTTCCGTCTCAGTTACGGAACTGGATTCGTACTTAACACCCAAAACGCTGGTTCAACGCGCAACAAGGGTATTGAAGTAGTGTTAGACTACAATGTCAAAAAATCAGCTAAGTTTAGTTGGGACATGCGTTTCAACTTCAATCGCATGCGTAACAAAGTGGTTGAATTACCAAAGAGTGTATCAGAATACTACATTGCTGATACTTGGCTATATACCGCTCGTGGTGGTATTACCTTGGGAGGTCCCACAACATCTATCACAGGATCAAAATACCTGAGAAATAATGCGGGACAAGTAATGATAAACCCTGCAAATGGTTTACCCCTCACAGATGCCACTTACCGAGTTATTGGTGATCGAAATGCAGACTTCACTACAGGCTGGACCAATAATTTCCGTTTTGGAAACTGGAGACTTAGCATGTTATGGGACTTAAAAGTTGGCGGAGACATTTTCAATGGTACCAACCGTTTCATGACTGTAAATGGGTTAAGCAAATACACTGCAGACCGCTGGACACCAAGAGTGGTTACTGGAGTTCTTCGTGATGGTCGAGAAAACTCAGCAACTCCTACCGTGAACACGATCAGCATTATTCCTGCACTAAATGACGCTTACTACACATTGCCAGATGAAGAATTCATTGAAAGAGATGTAAACTTTTTCCGCTTACGTGACATCACACTCAGTTATACCTTTAAGAAAAACCTCATCCGTGGTGTTAAAAATCTGAGTGCTTTTGTAACTGGAAACGATTTGATCTTATTCACAAATTATAGTGGAGCTGACCCTGCAGTGAATGGTAATACTGCTGCTGGTCGTGGTGTGGGCGCCTTTGGATTTGACTATGGAACGCTAGCCGCACCTCTTCAACTTAATTTTGGAATAAGAGCGTCCTTTTAACCAATGAAAATCTGCACTATGAAAAATAATATTCTTTATAAACTCATTCTTCCAGCTGCTATCTCAGCACTTACATTTAGCAGTTGCACTAAAAAGATTGATGATGCATTTGCTAATCCCAATGCATTAACTAAACAACCCGTAGAAGAACTATTACCTGGAGTCATTTCCAATATGGCTATTCAACACTCTGCAAACGGAACGCTGTATGGTCCGCAAAATGATGGATTATACTTTGGACGTTATGTACAGTTTTGGGCTACTAACGGTACTGGTAACCAGTACGACCAGATGGGGGACAACTTTATTAATAGAAGTGATGTCTTGGGAAGTATTTGGGCTATGCACTACTATGGAATGGGGGCAAACATTAGCCGTATCATTGATTGGGGAACTGAGGAAAAGAAATGGGATTATGTAGGGGTTGCTCAAGCTCTTCGTGCTTGGTCTTGGATGACCTTGACAGATGTACACGATGACGTAATTCTACGTGAGGCTTTCCGCCCAGAGCAGCTCGTTTTCAAATACGACCCGCAACCAGACGTTTATGAGGAAGTAAAGCGTCTTTGCCATGCTGCCCTAGCTAATTTGTCAAAAACCGGTGATGGCATGAATCCTGCTAACCTGGCAAGAAGTGACCGTTACGGAAATGGTGGCGACCTTAATCGTTGGAAAAAATTCACGTATGGTGTATTAGCGAGAACCTTTCATCGCGTAACTAATAAATCAATCTATCAACCCGATTCAGTTATTTTCTATGCAAACCTTGCGATGCAGGCTAATAGCGAGAATACCAACATCACGTGGTCAAATACTGGTGGAACAGGAACATTCAGCTACTGGTCACCCTTTAGAGGTAATATTGGTGTGCTACGGCAAACAAAATTCATCGCCGATTTGATGTCAGGTATTAATACGCAGTTCCCAACTTATAGTGTTGACCCCCGCGCACCTTACATCATTCGTGAAAACCCATTAGGTACGTACAAAGGTATTCGTCCTAATAAAGGAAGTGACCTCCTGACTAACGTAAATGAGCGTCCAGATAATTTTTGGGGAGGAGCATTCTCCATTACAGCTGCACCCGGCAATGACGACGCTTGTCGATACATCTTTAAAAACGCACCCATATTCCCTATCATGACTGCCGCAGAAATACAATTCATAAAGGCAGAAGCTATGCTTAGAAAGGGAGACCGAGCTGGAGCATTGGTTGCATATAAAAAAGGTATTGAGCTTAACATTGCCGAATTAAGGACTAATTATGAAACTAGTGTTCCTACTGCTCGTCGCATGAATGACACGCAAAGAGATGCTTTCCTAAACAACCCTACTATTGTTCCTAGCGCAGCTAATTTGACACTTTCTCATATTATGATGCAAAAGTTCATTGCAATGTACGGCTGGGGCGTAACAGAGGTGTGGGTTGACATGCGTCGTTATCATTATACAGATTTGGATCCTGTAACAGGTCAGCAAGTGTACAGAGAGTTTGCACCTCCTACAGGAATTGACTTGTACACCAATAACCTGGGTAAATGGATTTACAGAGTAAGACCTCGTTACAACTCCGAATATTTATATAACGTAGATGAATTAAACCGTCTTGGAGCTTTTGCACCTGATTATATCACTAAAGAGTGCTGGTTCTCTAAACCATAAACTAACTGTAAATAATGAAGCGTATGTATTCAACTAAATTATCTCGGTATGCAGCAATTGCACTGGTAATTACTGCCGGCACCCTTTTGTTGCAATCTTGCCAAAAGTCTTTTGATAAAAAATTAGCTGCTGACTACTACACTGGTAATGGTTCTACCTTACAGGTGTTTGTAGGTACAGTTGGTGCCTCAAGAAACTATGTCTATGTAGATGGAAATCCTGTGAACGGCTCTGCCCTTTCAACTGGCAATTTGTTTCCTGGCACAGGTTTTGGCTTTGCAGTTAAAAGCGGTTTAAGAAATATGATTGTGAGAGATACCCTTTCTACCACTACACAAACTCCTCTAGTTTTTGCCCAAAACTTTGACAATGGAAACAATTACATGGTTTTCACATTTGATACCATCACTTCCCCCAAGCAAAAAACGGTAAGAACGCCAATCACTATTCCGACTGATACAACTTGCAGAGTTCGTTTTGCGAATTTTGCATACAATGGTGTTGCTGAAACTCCTGCTATCGATGTTGTTTCCCTTGGTAAAAACGAAATCGTAGCTACTAATTTGAAGTATACCGATGTAACGGACTTTATTGTTCATCCATCCAGAATTGGAACAGAGGCTTTTCAAATCAGATTGGCAGGTACTACGACAGTATTAGCCACGTCTACTGTTTCTACTCTTTTACCTCAGCGTAGCTACACTGTAGTCTATCGTGGATCACATCGTGCAACCAGTGGTACCAGCATTCGCGCCGCAACTTTAGTAGTGAACTACTAATCAAAAGTTATAGTAATAAAAAAAAGTCGTCCAAATGGGCGACTTTTTTTATGCAACTACTTTATGCAAAGAAAAGATAGCTTAGAAAAATAGCAGTTAGCACCCCAACCAGATCCGCTAACAGCATTGAACCAATCGCATAGCGAGTATTACGTACACCCACTGATCCAAAATAAACGGCTACCACGTAGAAAGTTGTATCGGATGACCCCTGCAAGACCGCTGATAGCCTTCCAGCAAATGAATCAGGGCCATAGGTTTTCATCGTATCTAACATCATTCCACGAGCTCCACTTCCACTCAATGGTTTTATTAACGCAGTGGGTAGCCCATCGACAAAGCGAGTATCAGTGCCTAGTGCTGCGAACAGATACTTGACCCCATTTATTAGATAATCAAAACTACCACTGGTACGCAACAAGCTAATAGCAACAAGCATTCCTACTATGTAAGGAATGATTCGTATTGCAGTTTCAAAGCCACCTTTTGCTCCTTCTACAAAGGCATCAAACACATCTATCTTTTTGTATACCCCTCCTACCACTATTGCTACAAAAATGAATAAAATCAAGCCATTACTCAATTTAGAAGAAAATAGTTGCGAAGAAGCGGCATCTAGTTTTATCACATAGCTTACCAGTATTGCAATTAAGCCAGTTATCGCTCCCACCCAACCGATTATAACGGGTTGAAATAAATTTATTCGTTGGCGCCACGAAACAATAAATAAGGCAGCCATCGTAGCCACAAATGTGGCAATCATGCAAGGAATAAAAATATCAGTTGGATCTGCAGCGCCCAACCCAGATCTGTAGGCAATTATGGTAACTGGAATTAATGTCAGGCCTGAAGCGTGAAGAGCCAAAAACATCAATTGTGCATTACTAGCCTCCGATTTATTGGGATTAAGCTCCTGTAAACTTTCCATCGCCTTTAATCCAAACGGCGTGGCCGCATTATCCAAATTCAAAAGATTAGCGGAAAAATTCATCATCATATGACCAGTGGCAGGATGCCCCTTTGGAATATCCGGGAAAATTCTAGAGAAAAAAGGCCATATAATTCTGGATAACAAACGTACGCCCCCTGCTCTTTCGGCAATTGCTAAAAAGCCCATGAATAGCGCTAAAATGCCCACCAATGGTAAAATAATATCCAGAAAGGCGTTTTTAGCCGTCTCAATGACACCGTCTACCCGTCTAATTAACTTTTGTTGAATTGAAATGAATGAATAAACCTGTAATTGTGGGTACGCCCTAGTTATACTGGCCAAAGAATCTTCGGAATGATTGTCGGTCAAAATATAGCTCGCCTTAACAGGATCAGAAGTTTGAAAGAGCCCATAATCGGCCAAAAAAACGGGATAAGTAGAAGATAGACCCATTTTGACTGGATCACCCACGGACAAGTAAAATGTACTATCATTTTTATCGGTTGATTTTCCAGTGATCATCCGCATAAAAATTTTCTCATCGCCATTCATCATTCTAAAACTGCCTACTAAAAAAGCGATGATTACAAAGGCGGCCCAAATACGAGTCAGTGTCATAATCTTGTTTTTCTTACCTGAAGATAGGAAAATTGATTTCTGTACTTTTGCTCGCCTATTTTTTGGCACACCTTTAATAAAACTTATGGCTTTACAGGCAGGAATTGTAGGACTTCCAAACGTTGGCAAAAGCACCCTTTTTAATGCGGTCAGCAATAGCGCTAAAGCGCAGGCTAGTAATTATCGTTTTTGCACGATAGACCCCAATGTTGGCTTAGTAGATGTCCCCGACTTTCGATTACAGAAATTAGCAGCGCTAGTACAACCAGATAAAGTAGTTCCTACACAAATTGAAATTGTTGATATCGCAGGACTCGTGCGTGGTGCCAGTAAAGGAGAAGGTTTAGGAAATAAATTTCTGGGCAATATTCGTGAAGTAGATGCCATCATACATGTAATTCGCTGTTTTGAAGATGAAAATATTTTACGGGACGAAGGAGCCATCAATCCTGTTGGCGACAAAGAGATTATAGACACTGAATTGCAATTAAAAGATCTGGATAGTGTTGAAAAGAAAATTCAAAAGACAGAAAAGCAGGCGCGTGTCGACCCAAAACTTAAAGGTGAATTAGAGGTATTGAATAGATGTAAAGATCACCTGGAGCAAGGTAAAAATATCCGTGAATTATCACTAAGCAAAGAAGAGAGGGTTGCCATTGCCGACTTATTCTTACTAACAGAAAAGCCGGTATTATACGTTGCGAATGTGGATGAGCCTTCTATGCACACGGGAAATAAATTTTCTGAGTCCCTTCAAGCCGCTATACAACGCGAAAACGCAACCTTGATCATCATGAATAATTCCATCGAGGCACAGATTGCTGAAATGGAGGAGCCTGCTGACAAGCAGTTATTCATGGAAGAATATGGCATGAAAGAACCTGCGCTAGACCGGCTTATACGTGGTGCCTATAAACTATTAAACTTGTACACCTATTTTACTGCGGGAGTTCAAGAAGTGAGAGCCTGGACTATTCAGCAGGGCTGGAAAGCACCACAGGCCGCAGGGGTCATTCACAGTGACTTTGAAAAAGGATTCATCAAGGCAGAGGTGATCGGGTATGATGACTTTATCAACTACGGCTCAGAATCAGCTTGTCGAGATGCCGGAAAACTAAGAATTGAAGGAAAGGAATATATAGTAAAAGACGGCGATGTGATGCATTTTAGATTTAATGTATAAATCGAAATGAGACCTTTAAATGATTGAACAACAGTCAATTATTCATTCGCGGATAACCCTGCCATCATATATTCACGATTCAAGCGTGCTATATTTTCAATTGATATTCCTTTAGGGCAAACCGCTTCACAAGCGCCAGTATTTGTACAAGCTCCAAAGCCTTCTTTGTCCATCTGTGCCACCATATTAAGGGCACGTTTCTTCTTTTCAGGATTACCCTGAGGTAATAAAGCAAGGTGAGAAACCTTAGCAGAAACAAAGAGCATGGCTGAGGAATTTTTACAAGCTGCTACACATGCCCCACAGCCGATACAAGCTGCAGCAGCAAAGGCGGCATCCGCCTTGTCCTTTTCAACCGGAATAGCGTTTGCATCTACAGCATTACCCGTATTTACAGATATATATCCCCCAGCCTGTATAATACGATCAAACGCACTTCTGTCTACCATTAAATCCTTCACAACTGGGAATGAATTTGCCCTCCAAGGTTCAACAACAATGGTATCACCGTCCTTATAGGCACGCATATGCAATTGACAGGTGGTATTCTGTTGCCAAGGTCCATGTGGACGACCATTGATATACATCGAACACATACCACAAATTCCTTCTCTGCAATCGTGATCAAAGGCAATGGGCTCTTTTCCATCTTTAATCAACTGCTCATTCAACACATCAATCATTTCCAAAAATGACATTTCGGAAGATATATTTTGAACAGGATATGTTTCAAAATGCCCTTTATCATTAGCATTTTTCTGACGCCAAACTTTTAAGGTAAGATTCATTGTATAATGTTGCATAATCTCGTTTTTACAAATGATAATCGTTATTTATAACTACGTTGAGAAGGCTTAGCAATTTCAAACTGTAAAGGTTCTTTGTGTAATTGCCATTGGCTGTCTTTTTGGTATTCCCATGCAGCTACATATGCATAGTTAACATCATCCCTCTTTGCCTCTCCCTCTTCCGTTTGACTCTCTTCTCTGAAATGACCACCACAGCTCTCATTTCGATCGAGCGCATCTTGGCACATTAGTTCCCCTAATTCAATAAAGTCAGCAACACGGCCTGCTTTATCCAGTTCAGGATTCATTTCATTGATACCTCCAGGTATTCTAACATCAGACCAGAATTCAGCTTTCAATTGTCGTATTTCGGCAATTGCTTGCTTTAGCCCTTCTTCATTTCTAGCCATTCCACATTTGTCCCACATGATTTTACCTAGTCGCTTATGGAAACTTTCCACCGTTTGCGATCCTTGTATAGACAACAATTTATTTAATCGATCTGCAACTGATTTCTCTGCTTCTTCAAAGGCAGGATGATTTGTAGGAACAGGCTTGGTTGCAATCTCATCTGCTAGATAATTCCCAATAGTGTACGGTATTACGAAATAACCATCGGCGAGACCTTGCATCAATGCAGAGGCTCCTAAACGATTTGCACCATGATCACTGAAGTTAGCTTCTCCAAGCGCATACAAACCTTTTACACTAGTCATTAACTCGTAATCAACCCATAGTCCACCCATTGTATAGTGCACTGCAGGATAGATTCTCATTGGTACTTCGTAAGGATTTTCACCCGTAATTTTTTCATACATATCAAAGAGGTTTCCATATTCCTCTTTCACAACCTCCTTACCAAGTTTTATCAACGTGGCTGTATCAGGATTGCTTATACCAAGTTTATTAGCCTCGGCTTTTCCGTATTTATTAATGAGGTTATACTTGAAATCTAAATAAACAGCTTGACCAGTAGTGCCTACCCCATAACCTGCATCACATCTTTCTTTGGCAGCACGAGAAGCAACATCACGGGGAACTAAATTACCAAAAGCAGGATAGCGTCTTTCCAGGAAGTAATCTCTTTCCTCCTCAGGAATATCATTGGGATGTCGCTTGTCATCCTTGTTTGCAGGAACCCATATACGTCCATCATTACGCAACGACTCAGACATCAGTGTTAGTTTGGACTGATGGTCGCCACTCACCGGAATACATGTTGGGTGGATTTGTGTAAAACAAGGATTGCCAAAATAAGCTCCTTTTTTATGCGCCTTCCACGCTGCTGTTACATTGCTACCCATGGCATTGGTGGAGAGATAGAAAACATTACCATAGCCTCCTGTGCAAAGCAGCACAGCATGTCCAAAATGTCGCTCGAGTTCTCCTGTTACTAGATTGCGACAAATAACTCCACGTGCTTTACCATCGATCACAACCACATCTAACATTTCGTGGCGTGTATACATTTGTACTTTACCTAGTGCCACTTGTCTTTCTAAAGCCTGATATGCTCCAATCAACAACTGCTGTCCCGTTTGTCCAGCCGCATAAAATGTTCTTTTAACCTGTGTTCCACCAAATGATCTATTATTCAAAAGCCCTCCATATTCACGCGCAAAAGGAACGCCTTGCGCCACGCACTGATCAATAATATTAACACTAACCTCTGCTAATCGATGCACATTTGCTTCACGCGCACGGTAATCTCCTCCTTTGATGGTATCATAAAAAAGGCGGAATACAGAGTCTCCATCATTTTGATAGTTTTTAGCTGCATTGATTCCTCCTTGTGCAGCAATAGAGTGTGCTCGTCTGGGTGAATCCTGAAAGCAAAATGCTTTTACTTGATAACCAAGCTCACCTAAAGAGGCGGCGGCAGAGGCACCCGCGAGACCAGTTCCTACAACAATAACTTCCAACTTTCTTTTATTGGCAGGATTGACGAGTTTACAATGCCCTTTATAATCTGTCCACTTTGTTTCCAGTGATCCGGTAGGAATTTTGGAATCCAGCATAACAATACTTTTCTAGTTTAAAAATTATTTCACCCATCCCAAATACATGCTCACAGGCATCAAAGCAAAAGCCATCGACACAATCACCGAAAAAACAAAACCAGTTTTTTCAATCAAGGTTAAGTATCGTGCATTGCTAACGCCTAATGTTCTGAAAGCACTTTGAAATCCATGCAGCAAATGCCAAGCTAATGAGAAACACCCCAGCACATATAGGAGGACTACCACTAAATTATCCTGAAAAACAGCCAGCATTTCGCCATAGAGATCATGATATTCTTTGCCATCAATTAAAACAGGATTTAGACCTGTAATTCGGCTGGGTACCCAAAAGTGAGACAAATGCATTACCAAAAAGAGAAATAACAAGGTTCCTAAAATTCCCATGCTACGGCTGTACCATTTACTCCCCTTATTTCCCATACTTACGGCGTAACCCTTTTTACGGGCAGCCCGGTTACTTAGTTCTAAGGTCCACCCTTGTAAAATGTGCAATATGAATCCAACAAATAAGCCAATCTCTAAAATTCTTGGAACCACATTAGACCCCATAAAATGAGCGGCCTTATTAAACATCACTCCACCATCCATGGCCCAAATACACGCATTCAAGCCCACATGCACTACTAAGAATAAAATCAAAAAAATACCAGTTAACCCCATCACCCATTTTCTACCAACCGAGGAAGTAAACAGCGCCGACCATTTCATCAGACAAAATTTTTATTGTTTAGCGAATCGTGCAGTATAAGCAATTTTCCAGAATGCAAAATTAACATCCAGCAATTGAAAATGAGTAAAAGATTTAAAGAAAACAGGCAGATTTTAAAAAAAAGAGGTCAGCCATTTAGCTGTAAAGAAAGCTTCTTGAAAAGATGATAGGGCTTATAGATGCGCCAGTCGGGCAAATCTTGTAAAGGGAGATAACGATTAAGACGATGTTGTTGAAATTCTCTTAAGGTCTGAGTAGGCAGATTCAAACAAACGACCCAGCCGCCCCGGTCCTCTACATCTTCAGACCACTCTTCATAGTAATCACTACTGTCATAATGATAATTCAATACATTTTCTGCAATTAAAATAAAAAAGCAAATGCCCTCCTCCATAAATTTATCCACTACTTCTCTTTTCAATTGCATGATATCATTTTCAACAGCATCATTCCATTCTCCCAATAATTCAATGACGACATATTTTTCTTCATAGTCGGCCATCAGCACCTTTGCGTAGAGTGTTTTACTGCCAAATTCATCCCATTGTGGATGGATATAATAGTTGTAAATAGTTTGAGAAAACTCAAATTCAGAATGTTCTCTTCCAAAAAAAGGGGATCGAACATCCTTTTCACTTTCATAGATATGTTGCCAATTGTAAAAGGGCTCTATCGTATGCATAACTCAAGATCCCTCCAAATGCAACAAGGCCTTTTTAACACTGCCCTGCGATAACAAAAGATCTTTTGCCTTTTCATAATCAGTTATGCCTGACTTTTCCATCAGCATCTTAGTACCTCTATCTACTAACTTTTCATTGGTCAATTGCATATTGACCATTTTATTATCTTCTACGCGACCCAACTGAATCATTACAGAAGTAGAGATCATATTCAAAACGAGTTTCTGCGCGGTTCCACTCTTCATTCGTGTACTTCCCGTCACAAACTCAGGACCCACCACTACTTCAATAGGAAAATCTGCTGCAGCACTAACCGGAGAATTTGGATTACAAGAAATACTTCCCGTAGAGATTCCATGCTTTCGACATTGCTGCAAAGCTCCAATTACATAGGGAGTTGTTCCACTTGCGGCAATTCCAATCACAACATCCTGTTCAGTTATGTTATGTTGTTGCAAATCATCCCAACCTTGCAAACTATTATCTTCTGCATTTTCTACAGCTTTTGTAATGGCCTTTTCACCTCCGGCAATTAATCCAATAACCAAACCTGGCGGAACTCCGTAGGTTGGTGGACACTCACTTGCATCCACAATGCCTAAACGTCCACTTGTCCCAGCTCCAATGTAAAACAATCGTCCTCCCATTAGCATTTTATCTGATACCACCTCTACCAATCGCTCAATCTGAGGAATAACTTTTTCAATGGCTGCAGGCACTAGTTTATCCTCTTTGTTAATATTAACGAGTAAGTCATGAATCGACATCTTTTCCAAATGTCGATAAGTGCTACTCTTCTCTGTTATTCTTTCAAAATCCATAATTTATTATCGATGATAATTTAAAAGCCCCTCCATTGGATTTTTTAAAATAGCGCCCAGCTCAAATTCGTATTGCTTGCATAATTGCTTCACTACATCCTTAAATACAAAGGCCACCCCCCCTGTAAAATAAACGGGCTGTTTCCAAACTTCCGGATAACGACACAGGTGCTGGAAGAAAAAATCATTTAAACCATCTTCAATGATGTTCTCAATCATGTAGTGTCCACGATTTTCTGCCAAAAAGAGGGTAAATCCGGCTAGATATCTATTGGGCAAAGGTTTTTTATAAACACTATCCAGTATTTCACTGGGATTTGTCATAAAACTAAGATCAAATCGACCTCTTAATTCCTCGTCAAAAATTCCATATAGATAATACTGCAAAACTTTTTTGCCTAAATAAGAACCACTACCCTCATCTCCTAACACATACCCTAATCCAGGACTATTACTTACAATTTTTTTACCATTGTAGTAACAAGAATTAGATCCGGTTCCTAAAATGCAAGCGATTCCTTTGTTATGACCACATAACCCCCTTGCAGCCCCCATCAAATCATGAGTAACCTCAATGGAAGCATCGGGAGAATGGAATTGAAGTGCTTTTTTAACAGCTAAAGCATTGGCCTTGTTAGCACACCCTGTGCCATAGTAGTGAATTTCATCCACGCTATCAAGGTCAACTCGACCTGCTAATTCCTTTTTAATTAAGGATTGAATTTCCGCTTTGGAAAGAAAATAAGGACTTATTCCGGAGGTTCGGATAATTTTCTTCTTTTTACCTTCTACCAAACACCACTCAACTTTTGTGGAGCCTGCGTCTGCAATAAGTTTTATTCTTGCCATCTGATCACTTCAGCGTAGGAATGAATTAACTTGCACAAGTTACGCAAATCTTAGCTGGAATGAGAAATAACAACCGGCAAATTGCACTGCCATTACTACTATCCTCAATATTAATTGTCGGTCTTTTGCTCGGTAGTTTATTGACCAAAAAAAACGGCTTTAGTTTCTTTGGACAAAACCAATTATCTCCCTATCAGCAAGTGATTGAATTGATTCGGTCGAATTATGTTGACCCTATCAATATCGACTCTTTACAATCCACTTCCATAGAGGAGCTACTTGAAAAACTGGATCCCCACTCCTACTATTTATCCGCTACTGAAGTACAAGAATCTGACGAACAATTAAGCGGACATTTTGAAGGGATTGGTGTCGAATTCAGCCTATTCTTAGACACAGCTTCTCTTCTTTATGTTTTTCCAAAAGGACCTGGAGAAAAAGCTGGATTAAAAGTAGGAGATAAATTACTCTCTGTTAACGGCACCTCCCTATTAAAAAAAGATCAATCAGCAGATTCAGTCAGAGCAATTATCAAAGGCAAAAGTGGCAGCATTGCAACGTTAGGTATACTTCGAAAGGACACGCTTCTCTCCCTACGTGTCACTAGAGGCCCCATTCCTCTACCTGCTGTTGAGGCTGCTTACCTGTTAAATCCCACAACTGGCTACATTCTCTTAGAGAAATTTTCAGAAACAAGTTATGAGGAATTCATGAAAAACCTAGAGGCACTCATAGATCAGGGGATGAAGAACTTAGTGATTGACTTGAGAGGAAATGGCGGTGGATTACTCTCCGAAGCCGTGGACATTGCTGATGAGCTTTTGGACAATAAAAAACTAATTGTTTACACGCAAGGAGACAAGGTGGGAAAAAAAGAATATCGTGCCGAAAGACCGGGATTGTTTGAAAAAGGTAAAGTATCTATTTTAATTGACGAGTATTCTGCTAGTGCCAGTGAGGTCGTTGCAGGCGCTATCCAAGATTGGTGCAGAGGAAAAATTATCGGACAGACCTCCTATGGCAAAGGATTGGTTCAAGAAGAATATAGCCTTGAAAATGGCGCAGCAGTTCGATTAACAGTTGCCAGATATTACACACCATTAGGAAGATGTATTCAACAACCCTACGGAATTTTTGATAGCACTCAAAAACCTACTTATTTCTTAAATCCCTGCAAAGACACATTACTTGCTTCAAATGGAATTAAACCTGATATCCTTATTACCAATGGATACGACTCTTTAATTTTCGATTCAAACAAGTTCAAAAAAGTTGCTCTACAACTCACTCCTTTTTGCTTCTCATTTTATCAGCAGCACGAAAAGGATTTTGAAAAAATGAATGAACCCATGCAGCTCCTTACAAATGAACCGCTACAAAATAAATTATCAACCGCTTGGGATAAAATGATTGAATCTTCTGTTAAAGGAAAGCTAGCTGAGGAAGAAAGTAAATTTTTGAGAGAAAGAATGTTGGCAACATTAGCCAGGTTTAAATGGAGAGAAAAGGGCTATTTCCAAATCCTAAATTCATTTGATCCTGTTTTGAAAAAAGCAATCACAATCACCCAATAAAGTGTACGAAAATGGATATCAAAAACAATATTCTGGAAACAATTGGCAATACCCCACTGATCAAGCTTCAGCGCATCACAAAAGATTTTCCCTGTGATGTACTTGCAAAAGTGGACTATTTCAACCCCGGAAATTCTATTAAAGACAGGATGGCTTTAAAAATGGTTGAGGTGGCCGAACAGGATGGTCGATTAAAACCAGGTGGAACTATAATTGAAGGAACAAGTGGTAATACGGGAATGGGACTTGCTCTTGCCGCAGTAGTAAAGGGATACAAGTGCATCTTTGTAACTACAGACAAACAATCAAAAGAAAAAGCAGATATCCTAAAGGCTGTTGGCGCGGAGGTAATTGTTTGTCCGACCAATGTATTGCCGGAGGATCCCAGAAGTTATTATAGCGTTGCGGCAAGACTAGCCAAGGAGATCCCAAACTCTTGTCATATGAATCAGTATGATAATCTAGCCAACCGACAGGCCCACTACGAATCAACTGGTCCGGAAATATGGAAACAAACTGACGGAAAAATTACTCACCTAATCTGCACTGCAGGAACAGGCGGAACTATAACAGGAACAGCACAATTTCTAAAAGAAAAAAACCCTTCTATAAAAATTTGGGCAATTGATGTGTATGGATCCCTACTCACAAAATATTTTAGAACAGGCGAAATTGACATGAATGAAGTCAAGCCTTATATCAGTGAAGGATTTGGGGAAGATTTTGTACCCAAAAATTATGATATGAGCGTGATTGATCATTTTGAGCAAGTAACAGATAAAGATGGAGCGATCATGGCAAGGCGACTAGCAAAAGAGGAAGGCCTTTTTTGCGGCTACAGTGCTGGCAGTTGTCTGCAAGGTCTTTTCCAATTGAAAAAGTTATTAAAAAAAGGAGACTTAGCCGTTTGCATTTTACATGACCATGGCAGTAGATACGTTGGTAAAATTTACAATGATCAATGGATGATGGAAAGAGGATTTTTGGATGTAAAAACAATTCGTGAAATCATCAATGCCCGTGGTGCTAAGCGCCTGATCACAATTGAACCTGATCAAACTGTCACTGAAGCTGTTGAGTTGATGAAAAAATTTGATATTGAACAAATTCCTGTAATGGAAAACAACATACCGATTGGCGGAATTAGTCAACATGGACTTTTCAAAAAAGTTTTTGCTGACTCCTCACTGAAAGCAGCCCGTATCAGAGAAGTAATGGAACCTATTTTTCCGCTTGTCCCCTTTGATAGTCCTGCCGAAAAACTGGCTCAATACATCAGCAAAGAAAATGGCGCAGTCCTTACCAAGGACGAGGCAGGCACCTACCATATTGTCACTAAATATGACGTGATTGCCGCCCTCGGAAATGCTTAACACCAATCTGTATATTTGCCAAAATTTACAAGTATGAAAAAGTACCGCGCAGGTGTGTTATACGGCGAAGAGTTACAAGCCCTTTATCAGGATGCAAAAGAAAATAATTTTGCATTGCCTGCCGTAAACACCATTGGAACCAATTCCATTAATGCGACATTGGAAACAGCAGCCAAGGTCAACTCGCCTGTTATTGTACAATTTTCAAACGGGGGCGCTCAGTTCATTGCTGGCAAAGGGATGCCTAACGATCAATTACAAGGAAATATACAAGGTGGGATTGCGGGTGCTTTACACATTCACACTATTGCAAAATATTACGGAGTTCCCGTTATACTTCATACTGACCATGCAGCTAAAAAATGGCTTCCATGGGTGAGTGGATTGATTGATGCAGGCGAGGCCTTTTTCAAAGAGAAAGGACATCCCCTTTTCAGTTCACATATGCTAGATTTGAGCGAAGAGCCTATTGAAGAAAACGTATCTACTTCCACAGCCTTTTTCAAGCGAATGAAGCCATTAGGCATGGGTATTGAAATTGAACTGGGCGTGACAGGTGGAGAAGAAGATGGTGTTGATAATTCTGACGTAGAGAATTCAAAACTATATACACAACCCGGTGAGGTTTCCTATGCCTATGAAGAACTGAAAAAGGTTGGTCCGCTATTTACCATCGCAGCCGCTTTTGGAAATGTACATGGCGTGTATAAACCAGGTAATGTCGAATTGAGACCTGAAATTTTGAAAAACAGTCAGGATTACATTCAGAAAAAATATAATACCGGAAACAAGCCTGTTTATTTTGTATTCCATGGAGGAAGCGGTTCTCCGCAACACCAAATTCGGGAGGCTATTTCATATGGTGCCATCAAAATGAATATTGACACCGACCTTCAATGGGCTTTCTGGGAGGGAGTATTATCCAACTACAAAAAGAACGAAGCTTATCTACAAGGACAATTAGGAAATCCTGAGGGAGAAGACAAGCCAAATAAAAAATACTACGACCCAAGAGTTTGGCTCAGAAAAGGTGAAGAGTCTTTTTGCAAGCGCCTAGAGGTAGCCTTTGAAGATCTAAACTGCATCAACAGGAACGCTTAACTCATTTTTAGCTAAGCTCTACGAGCCAAATGGCTTGACTGATTAAAAATATCATTAAGCACTTTTACACCTTGATCGATGTAAATGTCTTTTTGCAGGCTTTTTATCCAACGTTCAAATCGCTCTTGTTTAGGAGCATCAGTTGACCAACGGTTTTCTTCTCCAGACAAAGGACGGACCTTTAGATACTCTCTCCCCTGCTGTATTGAGTCTAATTTTTTTACAGCAGTTCTAATTTTTTCCTGCGACTTCACATATTCCTGCAACTGCAAGTTGTATAGTTTATTGTTCTGCTGTGACAAATAAGTGGCAGTCTGACGAATCAACTGGAAGATTGTGTCCTGATCGATTCGTCTCTGACTGAAATATTTTATAGAATCAATATCATACCCAGGAGTCCACGTTATATAGGGAGACTTTGCTATCTGATCCCAAGGAAGAGATTCTTTTGCATCCTTCTCCCGAACCTTCATGTATTCAAGATTATCAGGAATAATGATATCTGGTGTAACCCCATTTAGCTGGGTAGAGCCGCCGTTTACCCGATAAAATTTTTGTAACGTCAATTTTACTGTTCCTAATTCAGCATTTGTTGTAGAAAATCCATATTGAGGATCCAAGCCAATATTGCGCTGAACGGTACCCTTACCATAGGTGGAAGAACTACCTATGATAATACCTCTACCATAATCTTGAATAGCTGCAGCAAATATTTCGGAAGCAGAGGCGCTAAATTCATTAACCATTACAATGAGTGGACCGCTGTAATGTACAGAGCGATCTCTATCCCTTAAAACATTGGGAGTTCTTTCCCGGTCCTTAACTTGTACAATAGGACCCTCTGCAATAAATAAACCCGCCATTTGTACAACATCATACAAAGAACCACCCCCATTATTACGTAAATCAAAAATGAGTCCATCTATCCCCTCTTTTTTTAGCTTATCTAATTCATCAGCAACATCGGTATAACAACGACGGCCACTGGGATTGTCAAAATCTGCATAGAAATCGGGCAAATAGATGTACCCTATCTTTTTTCCATTTTCAGCTACAATTGCACTTCTTGCATATCCTTCGTCTTGAACAATTTTATCTCTGATTAGAGGGACAGTAAGAATAGTACCATCCAATTTTCGAATAGTCAGACGGACTTCTGTGTCTTTTTTTCCTCTGATTAATTTAACTGCATCCGTGGTCATAAATCCAGTCAAATCAACTGGTTCTTCAGCACCTTGCCCTACTTTCAAAATGATGTCTCCATTTTGGATTTTACCTGATTTGTAGGCAGGACTTCCCGTAACAACACTTGTTATTTTAATATTACCATCATCGTACTGTAAAGTCGCGCCAATACCATAAAATTGACCGCTCATTTCTTCATCAAAATAACGTTTATCCACTGGGGGCATAAACTCAGAATGCGGATCCATTGTAGTTGTCACTGTATTGACAAATAAATTAAACTTATCATCCTCATTGAACTTAAGTTGTAAACGTTCAAACGTTCGACTCATTATTTTTCCCACTTTATTTCTTGCCTCTTTTTCTAACTCCACATCGGTGCGGACCACTGATTTATCTTTTGCGTTTCGCTGCTGCTCTAAACTTTCAGCATATCGCTCTAACGTCAAGTATTTTAACTTAAGGCGCCATCTCTCGTCTCTTTCAGCTATGGAGGTTGGATAATCTAATTTATCTCCGTCCAACTGTACCTCTTCAAATTTTGAAAAGGTGAAAGGCGTTTGCAATATTTTTTTATAAAAATCTTCGGCCTCTAGCATTCTCTTATTAAAAATAATACCAGCTTCTTTTACAAACAGTACAGGTGCTCCATTCAGCTCATCATCAATACGATTGCCATGCTTTTTTCTCAACAATTCAACATCAGATTTCAAAAAGAAGTTTTTCTCTGGATCAAGCTCTGCTAAATATCGATCAAACACTTTTGCAGAAAATGCATCATCAATTTGCTGAGGACTATAATGTCCCTCTGCCAACATACGACCTACCAACATTAAAATAGTAGAGTACTTATCAGGAGGGCCAGCTTGTTTACCTTTCCCTAAGGATTGGAAAGTGACAACAGTAGCTACCGTTACAAGTAATACAATTATGCTTATTCTCTTCATATTCAACCAGTATTTAAGGGTGGGATGCATGAGAATCAAAAATAATGTAAAATGATACGGTATTTTTTCTGAAACGGCGTTTTTACTTAATTTTGCAACTCCTTAACCTCTGGTAAAGGGATTTGATGGTGGCTATAGCTCAGTTGGTTAGAGCATCAGATTGTGGTTCTGAGGGTCGCCGGTTCGAGCCCGGTTAGCCACCCAAGACCTCGTTTTAGACGAGGTCTTTTATTTTGAACAAAACCCTTTCATAAGCGTTATGAACCGGTCAACCCATTCTAAAATTTGACCAACAGATTAACAGCTAATTCTCGTTTAAACAGCAAACTAGACCAAATGTCATTCAAACTCTTCCCGATTCTTTTTCTCACTTTATTTCAGATTGCTACCCTAACAGCACAGCCTCCTACAGAAATGAATCGAAATAGCAATTCACGCCCTTCTTTTAATGGGAACTTTTATGGAAGAGTTCTAGAGGCAACTACCGGTAAAGCCATTGAATTTGCATCTATTCAATTACTGCAAAACAAATTTGATAGCCTCACAAAAAAAAGAAAAGAAGTGGTTATTGCGGGTATGCTTACGAACGCGAAGGGAGAATTTCGACTGGAGAACATTCCCGTATTTGGTCAATACAAACTAAAAATAGATGTCATAGGCTACAAGTCAATAGAACAAACAATAGGTTTTGATGTAAAAATGCCTACTGGAAATAGTTCGGACATGAGCGCCCTACTCTCTGCCTTAGACAAAGATCTTGGCAATATAAAAATTGACATCGCAGAAAAAACACTTCAAAATGTAACGGTTAATGCTGGAACCACTGGCCTTAAACTTGGAATTGACAGAAAGATATTCGGTGTTGACAAAAACATTGTTTCAGCAGGAGGAACTGCAGTAGATGTGATGAGAAATGTACCCTCAATTAATGTAGACTTGGACGGTAATGTCACCATGCGGAATAATTCTCCACAACTTTTTGTAGATGGTCGTCCAACAGTATTAAGTCTTGATCAAATACCCGCTGATGCAATTGAAAGTATCGAAATCATCACAAATCCTTCTGCAAAGTTTGATGCCTCTGGAGGAACGGCAGGAATCTTGAATATTATTTTAAAAAAGAACAAACGTGTAGGCTATAGCGGAAATATCAGAAGTAGCATAGACTCTCGTGCTCGCCTGGGAGGAGGAGCTGACATTAATGTAAGACAAAATAAAATGAATGTATTTGCAAGTCTTAATTACTATATGCGTAAATCGATCAGCGCAGGCCTTACTGAACGTACAACACTGATTGCAAACCCGCAAACCTATTTGAAACAAGAGGACAGCAGTATTTCAAAAGGAGCATTTATGTTTTTTAGAGGTGGCTTCGACTATTTTATTGACAATAGAAATACATTTTCAGTTTCCGTAAATAAAGGAGGCGGAAAATTCTCCCCCACTAACGATAGTCATAGTACGATTGATTCACTCTATGCCATTAGAAAACAATCTCGAAACGACCGCTTCTCCAGCTCCACCAGTGAATTTGATTTTACTGGAATTAGCGCCAGCTTTAAACATTTATTCCCAAAAGCAGGAGAAGAATGGTCTATTGATTTGACACAGAACAATAGTAGCAGTGAAAATAGCAACCAAGTTAAAACAGCGTATTACTCAGATCCATTAAGCTCCTTCGTAAACGTACAAGATCAATTACAAGCTGGCACGGGTGACAATACCAACTTGGTTATTCAAACCGATTACGTAAAACCGGTAAACGATAAAGTAAAAATAGAAGCAGGGGTACGTGGTCAATGGAGAACAGTGGATAATAAGAATAATTTTTACCTGGTGACATCAACTGGAAATATTATTATTCCTGCGTTATCTGTCAACTATAATAGCAAAGACAACGTGTATGCCGCATACGCAACGTTGTCCAAGCAATTAAATAATTTTGGATACCAGCTGGGATTACGAGCAGAAAGCTCACTGTACAACGGATACCTGCCTGATAAAAATCAAGAATTCTCCATCGAGTTTCCCGTCAGTCTTTTCCCAAGTTTATTTATTAGTCAAAAGCTGAAAAAAAATGCTGAATTGCAAGTAAACTATACGCGGAAAATCAATCGACCCAACTTTTTTCAACTTTACCCTTTTACCGATTATGCTGATTCACTAAACCTCAGCCGAGGAAATCCAGGATTGCTGCCTGAGTTTACCAACTCATTTGAAGTTTCCTATCAAAAAACATATCAGAATAAAAATAACATTCTGGGATCAATTTACTTTAAGCACACTGACAACCTAATTACACGTTATCAAGACAAAGAAAATAACCCCATTACCGGAAAAGATGTTTTAATAAACACCTTTATCAATGCCAACAACAGCTATGTGACAGGAGCAGAATTAGTGGCAAAAACTAAAATCACAACTCAGTGGGATTTGACTAGTAATTTCAATCTATTTACTTCAGCTATTAAATTAGACGCCTCATATCAAAACGCAATTGATCCATTTGTTAGTTACCAACTCAAGTTGAATAACACTTACAAATTACCTAAGAACATTACCCTTCAATTGTCCGGCGAATACATTTCTAAGTCGGTTTTACCACCAGGCGGCAGCGGTGGCGGTGGTGGCAGCAATCGTTGGGGCGGCGGCGGTATGTGGGGTATGGGCATGTTTGGCCAAACTAGCGCAGCACAAGGATATCAGAAAGCAAACTACTTTATTGACGCAGCCGTGCGAATTGATCTAGGTAAGAATAAGCAAACAAGCATATCACTGAACATGAATGATGTTCTCCGGACTAGAAGACAACAGATCTACTCTGCTTCTTCATTATTTACACAAGATGTATTTAGAAGAAGAGACCCTCAATTATTACGATTAAATGTGAACTGGAGATTCGGAAAATTTGACCCCAATCTTTTCAAACGGAAAAGTAATAAGCTGATGAGTGAAGGAATGGAGAATATCAATATGTAAGGACAACTTCTATTGATTAGACTGCCTGTACCGATACAGAACTAACATCTTCCACTTTACCTTGACCAGTACGAATCATCCGTGCTGGAAATTTCTGGACAACAATATAATCATGTGTTGCCATCACTACTGTTGTATTGTAATCTCTTGAAATATGAAACAAGAGCCGCATAATCTCATCAGAGGTTTCAGGATCTAAATTTCCTGTTGGCTCGTCTGCCAAGATAAGTTTAGGGGAATTCAATAAAGCTCTAGCAATATCGATACGTTGCTGCTCTCCTCCACTTAGCTCAAATGGCATTTTGAAACCTTTTGACTTAAGCCCCACTTTATCCAGCACATCGGCAATTTTTTCATTCATCAATCGCTCATCCGTCCATCCTGTTGCTTTCAATACAAACTTCAAATTTTCATTGACGTTCCGATCCGTCAATAATTGAAAATCCTGAAAAACAACACCGAGCGTTCTACGTAGATACGGTACTTTCTTCCAATCCAAGTCTTTTAGATTAAAACCAGCTACCGTTCCCTCCCCTTCTTGCAAGGCTAACTCACCATAGAGGGTTTTCAATAAACTAGATTTTCCTGAACCCGTTTTACCAACCAAATAGACAAACTCCCCTTTATTCACATTCAAATTTACATCCTGTAACACCAAGCTAGACCCTTGGTAAATATTGACATTTCTTAATTCTATGATTGACTCTGCCATACGATTTGCTTTTGTACAATTTAATTAAATGCGACCAGGAATCAAAAAATCAATGTTTCATTATCAAGATGAACATATAGTTCTTTCTTTTCACTCTTCTCAACCCTACCAATAACCTTTGCCTCTACTCCAAAAGATTTTGCCAGCTCAATCAGTGCATCTGAGCTAGAAGGCGAAGTATAAATTTCCAATCGGGTTCCCAAATTAAATACCTGAACCATCTCTCTCCAGTCAGCCTTACTAGCTTTCTTTATTAAGTCAAAAATAATAGGCGGTGAAAAAAGATTATCCTTTACTATTCGAAGTGGGGCGGGTAAATATTTTAGGCACTTCGTTTGACCGCCCCCGCTACAATGAATCAGACCATGAATCGCATCAAAATGTTTTTCCAACATGGCTTTAAGCACCGGGGCAAAAGTTCGCGTGGGACTCAATAGAAGGTCGCCAATCATATACTCCTTTCCTTGCTCTTCCACTTTGTCTGTTAAGCGATAGGGCCCGGTATAACAGACTGACTGGTCAATAACCGGATCAAAAGACTCAGGAAAATGAGACGCGTAATAGGATGACAATAGATCATGGCGCGCACTAGTCAATCCATTACTTGCAATACCACTATTATACTTGCTTTCATAATTAGACTGACCAAATCCAGCCAATCCAATGATTACATCCCCCGCTACAATTTTCTCATTAGTTATCAATTTTGACTTAGGCCAACGAGCAGTCATTGTCCCGTTCACTGCAACTGTACGAACAACATCTCCCACATCTGCTGTTTCTCCTCCCAAAAAATGAATAGCTACACCCCACTTATTCATTTGCTCAAAAAACTCTCTGGTTCCTTCAATGATAGCCGTTAAAACTTCACCAGGTATTTTATGTTTGTTTCGATCAATGGTAGAGGAAAATAAGACAGAAGATGTAACGCCTACACACAAAAGATCATCCAAGTTCATTACAATTGCATCTTGGGCAATTCCTTTCCAGATATCTAAATTGCCCGTTTCTTTCCAATACAAGTAAGCGAGACTACTCTTTGTACCAGCACCATCTGCATGCATGATATTGACCCAATTTGAATCATTGCCAATATAATCCGGGTAAATCTTACAAAAGGCAGATGAATACAATCCGGGGTTCAGGCTGCGTGTAGCAGCATGTACTTCTTCTTTTTGAGCGGATACACCGCGTTGCGCATACCGTGACATGAGATACAAACTTACTGATTCCGTTTCGGTCAGCAAAGCAGACTGCGCTATCTTTGCAACCCGAATGAAAGTTCATTACGATATCAACTCTTTACCGGTATTCACAAGAGCCGTTTTAACCATTGGTACTTTTGATGGTGTTCATAATGGGCATAAACAAATTTTAGATGCCGTTAAACAAACGGCCAAAGAAATAAAGGGCGAGTCTGTATTGATCACTTTTCACCCACATCCTCGAAAAATAGTTAGTTCGGCTATTCTTGGAATCCGACTCATCACCACTCTTGAAGAAAGAATTCAGCTTTTAGCAAAAGAAGGCATTGATCACTTAGTTGTCGTCCCTTTCACAGATGCATTTGCCAACCAGCCAGCTTCTCAATATATAGAAGATTTTCTCTTATCAAACTTTCGTCCTCACACCATTATTATCGGGCATGACCACCAATTTGGCCGAAACAGATCGGGTGACTATGCGTTGCTGGAATCTTATGAAAAAAAAGGCGGTTTTACATTAAAAGAAATCCCGAAGCATTTAATAGAAAACATAACCATTAGTTCAACGCGCATTCGAGAATCTCTTTCCAAAAGTGAAGTAGAGGTCGCAAATAAATTATTGGGTTACGATTTCTTTTTTAGCGGGACAGTGGTACATGGGAACAAGATTGGCCGAACATTAGGTTTTCCAACTGCCAACCTGAAAGTGGAGGACCCCGAAAAAATAGTGCCTGGAAACGGTATTTATGCGGTCTATGCTAAACCCAAGGGATATGAAAAGGTGTTAAAAGGGATGATGAGCATTGGTTTTAGACCTACAGTAGATGGAAAAACCCGCGTGATTGAAGTCAATATTTTTGATTTTGATAAAGAAATATATGGTGAACAGTTAGAAGTTCATGTTCATAAATACCTGCGGGAAGAAAAAAAATATGAAAATCTGGCGGCTTTAGTTGAGCAAATTTCCAAAGACAAAATTCACAGCCTCTCAGTACTGTGATTTACTGCTGCACTAGCGTCATTTTTAAAATCAATTCTTTTAACAGGGCTGCATCATCAGCAGAAGAGCCTACCCCTACGGATTTTAAATTATACTGATATAATAAAAGCAAATTACGTTCCAACCCCGGGTACCCATATATTTTAGCAGCCGTGAGATAGTTTTTTATAGAGAATGGAGGCACACCCAAGATGCTTGCCAATGTTCGTTCATCGCGCTGATCAGTGCCAAAAATCATGATAGCCTTAGAAAAGAAAGCGTATAAAAGCGGCAGTATTAATTGAACAGGAGCTGCCTTGCTGTTTTCTTTAAAATATTGAATAATTCGATAAGCTTTTGGAAAATCACGTTGAGCTAATGCGGCTTGCAGCTCAAAAACGTTATGTTCTTTACTTACCCCAACATATTTTTCAATCACATCTTCATTGATTTCCTGCTCCTCATTTTTATTAAGGGTCAGTTTTTCAATTTCCTTTTCAATTCTGCTTCTGTCACTCCCCAGGTGATCAGTAAATAAGATCAATGCACGATCAGTAATTCGTAACCCCGCAGCTTTAAACTTTGATCCTGTCCATTCAGCAATCTCTTTCTCCGTTTGCTTTTTGAAAGAAACATAGACGCCCTTCTCCTTGATTGTTTTTGCAAACTTTTTTCGATTATCAAGCTTCTTCTCTTTATGAGCAATTACTAAAACAGTTGAAGCTAGCGGGTTTTCAAAGTAGGGCTCCAACTTTTCGATATCACGCATGTACTGCGCCTCTTTAATAATCACAACCTGGCGCTCGGAAAACATGGGGTATCTTCTACAATTGGTCAAAACCTCACTCCAGCTAGATTCCCTACCATACATTACCGTAAGATTAAAAGAAGCCTCAGAAGGCGATAAGAGGCTGTTTTCAGCCGCATCAACAACTTGGTCAATAAAGTAGTCCTCCTCTCCTTCTAGCCAATAAAATGGGCTGAATTGCCCCTTTTTCCAACCCGAGATAATTGATGCAGCATCCATGAAATGCTAAATTACTTCATTTGCGTCCGCTATAAGACAAAAAAAGTCCCGCCAAATGGCGGGACTGGACTTACTTAAAACCCAATTCGATTAGAATAAGTTATATCCATAGCTCACATAGTATAAACCACCCACATATGGGCTACCAAAACCAGTGCGCTGATAATTATTGGCAATGTTTGTTCCACCTACGCGGAAAGTACTCTTTGGATTTTTAGCAGGGCGATAGGTAACCTGTGCATCCCACCATCCAAAAGCAGGCAATGTACCTGTTACAAAAGTTCCTTCATAGTAGTTACGATCTTGCCATTTATACACTACATTAAATCCAAAGTTTTTGTATACGTTTTCGTTGCGCATTCCGATATTAACGCGGTATTTAGGAGCATTGAAGTAGGTTACTACGCCAGCTTCCACATCCTGTAATTTATCAGAGAATACGTTTCCATATACAACATACTTCTTCACCCACTGGTATTCAAATCCAACACCCCAGCCTGATGATTTAACAGCTTGAGAAGAGTTTTGAACATAAGAAAGGTTAGTGCTGGTAAATGGAGAATACAGATCAGAATTTGCACCAGTACGTGATTGAACTAAGGCAACACCTACTAGGAAATCTTCGTAACGGCTGTAATAGTAGTAAGCGTCAACCAACAACTTCTTACCAATAACGCCTTTATATCCGATTTCATAAGATTTAACTGTTTCAGGCTTCACTTCTTGGAAACGAGCACGAACTAAACGGCTTGAATCAGCAATAGTTCCCGCTCTGTAAGATAAAACGCTGGCAGCAGTGTACCCAGGAAGAGTACTATTTAATTTATAATAGTCCTGGAACTGTGGCAAACAACCCATTAATACACCTGAACCAGTTACTAAACTGATGTACTGATTCTGGTTGGTTGGGAAACGATACGCTGTTTGATAAGATAAGCGCAAGAAGTTCTCTTTGGCTAATTTGATCAAAGCAGAAACACGTGGGGTGAACCGGCCTTTAAAATTAGTTTGCTTATCAAAACGACCGGATGCTGTTAAGGTCAACCCATCATTCAATAGTTTCTTTTTCATTTGCAAATAACCGCCGTATTCGTTTACACGAATAAGTTGTGCTGTATCAGCAAACAATGTTCCTTGAGAGTTTAACACCCATTGCTTCCAGCTTGCACCTGCCATCAACTCAACTTTGTCAGAAAAATGACCCATGTCTGAGATGTTAAGCTGAGTTTCTGCAGAGTAGAAATCAGTTTTATCTAAGAACAACGCACCACCTTTACTGATTGGCGTTGTTTTAATACGATTCATTGCATCAGCAAAAGCTTTTGTACCTGGAACCAAACGAGTAGCATCAGATGAAGCTCTTGCAGCTTGATCTAATGTAAAATTACTTGCCTGAACACCATTCAAGCGACGTCCTTCTGAGAAAGTTCCAATATATAATGGGAACCAGCTACTACTCGGAGAGGCAGATTCATTCAAGAACGCACCCAGGGCAGTTGCATTGTAAGACTTACCTGCATTCTCCTGTGTGGTATAGGCTCTCACAAACCAGTTTTTGTGACGTAACTCTAACTTGTGTTGACCCATAGTTAGATTACGAAGAGAATAACGATCTGCACCAGTATAAACGGTTGTACCAGATCCTATGTAACTATTCAACGACAACTCAAGATTATCTGTAAACTTGTAATGAATGCCTCCATTTAAACGAACATTCAATGTATTATAATCAACCAGTTGCTCTTCGGCATATCCAGTACGGGATACTGTAGCATTACCAAAATAATTATTCTTAAGACCATTGTAGAACGGGAACATTTGATCAATCAATGGCTTTAATTGAGGGCTGTTGATTGCACCTAAAACGGGAGCGGGGAAGAATGGGAAAGAGTAAAATCCTTGACGCTGTGCTTCAGTTGGATAAAGAGGATTACCTATTGCAGCATAATAAGAATTCAATAAAGTTACAACGTCTATAGCACCACCTGTGGCTCCTAAAATTCCATTACGAGTTGATTGTTGAACAAAAAGAGAAAATGCGTTCATGTTAGCACTTGTCTCATCCCCGTACATATTGATACCATTGAAATCTGAGCTACTTGTACGGTTTCCTGGTACAACTTCGCTAAGAATTCCAATCTGTGCTTTGTTACGGTAGTCTTCAGCTTCCCAATCAGATCCCTTAACCATCGAAGCAGCCAACTTAATTGCTAGCTTATTTTTATAGGCTTTAGCCCAACGGAAAGACCAATCATAAAAAGGAGCAGCTGCACGTTGCTTTTGATCAACATGCATCATACCTTGTTTAATATTGTAGCTGAATCCCTGGTATTTGAATGGATTTTTAGTATTGATCAATACTGTACCGTTCATACCACCTGATCCATATAAAGCAGAAGAAGCTCCTGATAGAACCTCTACACTTTCAACGTCCAAATCAGAAGGACCTACCATGCTACCTACTGCAAAGTTCAAACCAGGCGCTTGGTTGTCCATTCCATCCATCAATTGATTTAAACGAGTATTACCACTACTTACAAATCCACGAGTAGTGATTGTACGGAAAGTTAAACTTGCAGTATGCACGTCTACACCTTTTAGGTTTCCGATTGCCTCATAAAAATTAGGAGCCGCAACATTACGAAGAGCAGTTGAGCTTAAACGCTCCACCGTTACAGGGGACTCCAGTAAACGTGTGGGAGTTCTGGTAGCTGCAACCACTACTTCCTGACCCAAAGCTTCATTTACTTTCAAGTCAACAGAAATACTAGCTGCACTTGTAACATTTACTTCCTGGTCTTGATATCCAATTGAACTGAAAATCAAGGTAACTGGCAGCTTTGCAACTGAGATGGAAAATTGTCCATCTGCGTTAGTATAGGTGCCTTGAGAAGTTCCTTTTACGGCAACTGAAACAGCCGGCACAACTTCCTTAGAAGCTTGGCTTCGCACAGTACCTTTTACTGTAACTTGCTGAGCATAAGCAGAGAAGGAAATTAACAGCACCGCAATTGAAGAAGCTAGAAATTGGTAGCTTTTTCTCATAAATCGGAATTTTGGTTTAAAATAGGGTGGAAAAATACGCATTGTAGGGGGACTATAAAAATTTAATTTTTAAGGCTAAAGGATAAGTTGTTGAAATCTCAAACAGACTGGTTTACCGTACTTTAGGACTCTCTTTTTACATTCGGGGTATGGGTGATTTTAATTTTAATGGTCAAACCTCCTTTTACAGAGGTAAAGTAAGGGATGTATACACGATTGGCGAAGACTGGCTAGTTATGATTGCATCAGACCGGATTTCAGCATTTGATGTAATTCTACCCCGCCCCATTCCTTTCAAAGGGCAGGTTTTGAATCAAATTGCCAGCCATATGCTGGAAGCAACCCGAGATATTTGCCCAAATTGGCTGGTAAATACCCCTGCCCCAACTGTTTCAATTGGGAAGAAATGTGTGCCGTTCAAAATAGAAATGGTTGTAAGAGGATATCTAACCGGTCATGCATGGAGGACCTATCGGGAGGGAAAGCGAGTTTTATGTGGTGCATCACTTCCGGAAGGATTGAAAGAAAATGACCCATTCCCCACCCCTATCATAACTCCTTCTACCAAGGCAGCAGAGGGACACGATGAGGATATTAGCCCTGAAGAAATAATTAAACAAGGACTTGCCAGCGAAAAGGATTGGGAAGTCCTGCGCTCCTATGCACTTCGACTATTTGAAAGAGGAAGTCAAATTGCCAAAAACAGAGGACTAATATTAGTTGACACCAAATATGAATTTGGCAAAATTGGCAATGAGATTTTTTTGATGGACGAAGTCCACACACCAGATAGCTCTCGTTATTTTTTTGCGGAGGGGTATGATGAAAGACAACGTAAGGGAGAGCGTCAACCACAATTAAGTAAAGAATTTGTACGCGAGTGGCTGATCCAAAATAATTTCATGGGCAAAGAAGGTCAAATTGTACCTGCCATGTCCGATAGTTGGGTAGAAACAATTTCTAAACGATACATTGAACTATATGAAAAAGTGATTGGAGAAACCTTTCATCCTGTATCATTGAGTCAACAAGAAATTGGAGAGACGATAGAAAAATCACTGCAGCAATTAAAGACGAGGCGTTGATTTTTTATGAGAAACCGTTTTTAATCTATCTCTGGATTTATTAAAAATATGCTGCCCCAAATCCTTACCCTTTCGCAGGTTTTTTCGTTCGGTTTCAGATAAGTGAAGAGTTTCCAAACAATCGGCTGAACAACATCCATTCATTTCTGTGGCACATGTTTCGCACTGAATAAATAGCAAATGACAGCCATCATTTTTACAATTCGTATGCGTGTCTGCCGGTTTGCCACATTGATGACAGCTGGCTATCACATCTTCAGTGATTCGCTCACCCAATCTTTCATCAAATACAAAGTTCTTTCCAATGAATAAGCTTGGCATACCTTCTTCCTTCACCTTTCTTGCATAATTAATCACACCTCCCTCCAGATGAAATACATTCTGAAACCCTTTGTGCAACATATAAGCAGAAGCTTTTTCGCAGCGGATACCTCCAGTACAATACATCAAGATCGTTGCATCCTTTTTGTCTTTTAGTAAATCTACCGCCATTGGTAATTGCTCACGAAATGTACTGGAAGGAATCTCTACCGCATTTTTAAAATGACCCACCTCATACTCGTAATAATTTCGCATATCAACTATGATGGTTGAAGGATCCTGCGCCAAGCGGTTAAAATCCTCAGGGGTTGCATAGTTACCCTTGCGTCGCATATCGAAAGAAGGATCTTCAATTCCATCGGCCACGATTTTATTGCGCACTTTAATATCTAATACAAAAAAAGATTTGCCATCGTCTCCCACTGCAATATTTAATCGGCACCCTTTCAAAGCAGGAATGGAGTCTAAATATCCACTTAATCCATCCAATGAAGCAGTTGGAATACTGATTTGAGCGTTAACCCCTTCTTGCGCAACATAGATTCGCCCAAGTACACCTAGTGCAGATAATGAAACAAAGAATTGATTTCTGAATTGACGAGGGTCTTCTATGTGAAAATAACGATAGAAGGATATGGTTGTTCTTGGAGTAGGGTCTGAGAGCAAACGCTCTTTCAGCTCACGTCGTGAGATACGATTGTGCAAAGAAGTCATATAAAGAATTTTAGTTCGATCAGAACCCCAATTGCAGGTTGGGCAAAATTCCAAATCAGCACAAAGATAAAATAAATCTAAAATCTCAATCTACATCCCCTTGAAACCAATTCTAATTCCTGAAATCACTATCCCACCCGGCTGATAGCCTGTCACATAATCAATACGGAATTGCTTCAATAGATTATCTATGCCTACAAACCACTCAACATGATTTTTCACTTTTGAAACATAGCAAGCATTTACACCCACTATGAGATAGGGCTTCAGCTTTTTAACTACCGGAATTTTATTTGTCAAAAGCCCACGTAAGTTATACTCTAAATGACCTAATCCATACCACTTTTCAGTATGACTTAATTGGTAGACGGGCAATACCTGAAAGCTATTTAGATACTCACTGGCTAGTTGAGAGTTGTTGCCATTGAAATGGATATAATCAGGTAATGGCACAGAGTCCCTGTTCAAAAATCCCCCCGTTGCTAACCGAATGCGTAGTAACCCTTTCAAACCAAAGTTGTAACTATCTGTAACACCAATTTTCCATTTGGAATACTTTGCATCACTTTTTAAAACATTTTTTAATGCCTGCGAATAGATAAAACTAAAAACTGGTTTATCACTACCCACATTTATAATTCGCTCAGGCAACTTTACGTAGCGCGTTCCCGGCTGCCAACGTAAAGAAATTGACACATCAGCCAATTGATGATTTAAGATATTGCTGGTTGATATCTCTACAGGATAATTGGGCGTGTAGGCTCTATCTATTTTATTAATCCAAGTATAGGATGTACTATTATCAAGCGCCTTTCTGTTTTCAAACCTAAAATTTAATCCTAAAGAAAGACCAGCGCCTAATGCCGTATTATACCCTAAGCGAAATACGAAAGCCTCATATGATTTTATACGGTTTTGTTCATACAATAAACATGACAAGGTGTTACCTCGATCTGTGATTGGACTCTGCGGATTAAATTGTAGAACTTGGCGACCTACCCCAAAAAAGAAATTGCTGCGTAGCTGCGTTGCAGGCGTATAATTAGTTGACAAATATGGATTGACATGACCATTCAAGAGGCCTGATCGAATCGTAAGCGCTCCTGAAATTGATCGTCGAGAAGTGCCACTATCCAGTTTACTTTGAAAGCGTAAAACAGGTTGCAAAACCATGCCATCTGCGGGAGTAAACGCAACTTGTTCTAGCAGCGGATTCTGAGTTAGAGAAAATTTATTCCCCTTTGTTAAGATTGTTTGCCCAGTCAAAATCAATTTAGGAAGCGTAAACTTGTTACGAATCTTATTTAGTGAATCCAAGTAGCGCGGATCCATCCTTCTTTTTTCGAGACTGTCCTTTTTTGTGTAATCAATTTGCTCTTCCGCCGTTAACGGAATAGGCCTAATTGTATCCCAATAAAGAGAACTCCTTTTGTTAGAGCTGTCCTCATATTGGAGCAAAAAGCGGTCAAACGCACGCTTATTCCAAGCTGGATTCAATTGGTAGCGCGAGTACACATTAATAAAACTTCCAAATGCATCAAAGCCGAACTTCTTAGCCGCTGGATATAATACTTGACTAACTATCATCCATCGACCCCGGTCTACTTCCTGGTATAATTGAACAAAACGAAGTGTGTCTACTAATTCAAGTTGTTGCGATTTATTTAAAAGCAACTCCACTGAATGTAATTGCCAGTCCTCTTGGACAATAGAAATCTCACCTTCAAAAAGAGGCTCGCCCTTTCTTTTTGGGATAACCTTTATTCTGCTAATTAATTTTTCGTTTTCTGAAAATGTACCTAGCAATTTATAACGATAAAAAGAAAATGCGTTAGAAGCTATTGGAGAAACAAAACCACGCGGATTCAACTGGGTGCCTGTTAATACCAAGTTTTTATAGAGCGAGTACTGATCGGGTACTGCTAAACCAAAACCATCTGTATTCCCACTAACTTTTGAAGAGACTACAACAATCTTTTTTTCCTTTTGATTCTGTTGAGAAAATCTGGAAATCGTTTCTGATAAATACAAAATCTTTTTTTTACTTGAATCACCATCTTCAAAATCTACCTTTTGTGACAGAAAACGACTTGGGAAATCGCGTAACCGCAGTTGGCCTTTGGAGTACACCTCACAGTTAAATGATTCGGAATTTGTTTGATTTTGCTCTTGTCTGCGAATCATTTCACGGATCAGTCTGTTCGCAGGATTTTCTTTATTCGAAACTGTAATAGTAGGTAAAACCAACTCCTGTTTTTCTAAAAAAAAGTCAAGCGTAACCGCATACCCTTCAACCTGGATCTGTTTTTCTTGGGTAGCATACCCTACATATTGACACGAGAGACGATAAGCCCCAGGCTGTAGTTCAATTTCATAAAAACCCTCTCCGTTGGCTGTCACACCCTTTCCCTTACCAATCACCAAAATTGAAGCAAAAGGAAGCGCATGCCCGTCTTTATCTGCAACCTTGCCACGGATGAGTGTACTATTTCCTTGCAGCGAAAACAACAGAAAAATAAAATAAACAAATCCAATTTTTAGAAAAACCCAGCGCACTCAACTTTTGTTTTTGCTCATGCGAAGATAACTACCCGTAATGGCAGACACTCCTCCCAAAAGCCCTCCTATTACACTAGTAAGCATCAATAATGCAGCCGATGAGCCCTGTAAGGGAAATATCGAAGCGATTTGTTTTGACAAAAGGCTTGCATTTTGCCAATCAATCCACCAAGCCAGTCCACCCCAGGCTAAGAACATTCCTAAGAAACCTGCGGCAAATGCTCTGGAAGGAACTTGATGTATAACAAGTGCAACTAAAAAAGATACACATACAAAACCCCACCAGGGAACTCCGCTGACCAGTGAGATGCCTATACCTCCCAACAGAGTGGTAATTATAGATAAAGAGAATTTCATACGTAAGTTTTTAAAATTTTTTTACTTGCAATGTCCATTTAATGCGTGCATCACCTTTATCGTTATCTCGCATGAGCCAACACTTATTGTACTCACCTTTTTCCCAAACTGAAACATTATTATCATAAAAACGGCTACCAGGATTGCCACTTTGACCGCCTGGAAAAACACCATAAGCTTCAATACCATCAACCAAATGCACAATCATTCGCCAACTCGGGCCATGACTATGTTTGATTGCATTTACGATATTACCGTAACCCCCTACCGTCAGGCCTTTTCGGGCAAAAGCAGGCAGTGCATCTTTTAGTAAATGATAAATACTGGGATTCATAAACTTACTCCACACCAACTTTCCTTCCGCCTCTTTTTGTTGCAAATTGGCTACTGCTTTTTTAAATGCAGCAGTAACAATGATAGACAACGTTTCTTTTTGAGGTGTTGTAATATCATCGGCAAATGCAAGCGCTGTATCTTTTAATAATAATTCTAAGGTAGTCTGCTCTGTTGGCCACGTAGCAGCAGGGCTGGTACGATTCACCTCGTCTGACCATATTGAAAATTGTACGCTATCCCATAAGCAATGAAAAATAGTCTGCCCGATTGAGTTGGGTGTTGCATACAAATCCCAATTTTTAAACTGCTGTAGATAAGACAATTCCTTTGCGTTCAGCTGGCTTTCCATTACATTTTTCAATAATACAGGCCGAAGATCTTCGGCAGAGGTATTAAAATAATCATAGTGTAACGCCATCATATCGGCAGGAGTAATTCCAGACATGGATGCCAGCTTCTTATCAATTCTTACCCCTCGTGCAGTAATGTAACTACCAGGAATAAAATAGGGATACGTAGAATCTGCAGCGCGCTGATTGGCACTTTGCAAATACCCACGTTCTGGATTTAGGCTATGTGGATTTTCTTGTTGTGGAATATATCCTTGCCACAAAAAACTGCTGTCTTCGCCAGGCATTACATATAAGCCCTGCTTATCCCAACGTGCCGGGAACTTACCCTGTTGCCAAATGGCGATATCACCTGTACGTGAGGCAAATATGAAATTTTGTCCAGGACAAGTGAAGGTGCGAATTGCTTCTTCGTAATCGGCGTAATTATGTGCTCGATTTAATTTATAAAAAGTCATTCCCTCATTACTTGGGTCATGAGCTGCCCATCGTACGGCAAGATTTCTATTGGCAGAAGCACCTGTCGAAAATTGTTTATCAAACTGAACAGGACCAAAAATTGTATAGGCTACAGTGTCAAAAACGGATAAGCTGTCTTTGACTTTTATTTCTTCGACTCGAAGTTTTGAGGACATCCATTTTCCTGCAAACCAGTATTCTTTTTTACTATCATCTTTAAATTTAATTTCATAATAATCTTTGACATCACGTTGAGAATTGGTCACTCCCCAAGCGATACTGTCATTAAACCCAATCACTACAAATGGGCAACCAGGCAATGAAACCCCATATGCATTAGAGCTAGTTGACTTAAGTTGAATCTCAAACCAGATAGAAGGCAAGGATAGTTCAAGGTGAGGATCATTAGCTAGTATGGGGGCTCCACTTTTTGTTTTTGATCCCGCCACAACCCAGTTATTACTTCCATTACCCGGATCTGGTCTATCAATAATTTGAGCCGCCACCGTTTGCTTATTATTTAAATAAAGCGAATCAGCAATAGCTGGTTTTGCAGGAACAACACCAGGCTTTGGGTAATTCGTCCCGTTGGGAACTATGGGGAGTAATGAATCAGGCACCTGCGGGTATAATTTAGACAACTCCTCTGGCATAAAAATTGATTTCGCATTGGTGTTTGCTAAATCATTTTCTGTTCCAGCTGAGAGCATTTTTGCCATCATTTTTAATAATAATGCCGACTTTAGATTTGTCCACCGCTCTGGAGTCACATGCATTAATTTATACTCAATTGGCAAAGCCGCCTCAGTCAATTGATCAATATAAGAATTAACTCCTGCGGTATATGAATCAAAGATGGATTTAGACAAAGGATCTCCCTCCATTTCTTTCAATGCATTTTCTGCAGCAAAAACCATCCCGAGTCGACGTTGCTCACGATCAAAATTAATCGCCTTTGACCCAGCCAATTCACTCGCCCGGCCAGCCGCAGCTCTTGTTTGCAAATCAATTTGAAACAATCTGAAACGAGCATGTAAATACCCTTGAATAAAATAGAGATCTTCCTCATTTTCTGCAAAAACATGCGGAACTAATCGATCATCAAAATAAACAGTAGCATCTCCTTTAATCCCTTTCAATTGTAATGTTCCACCATAATCCATTCCAATAGGTTCGGCGTTCTGCCAAAAACCATATTGAGGGCTTAAAAATTTTCCGAGTGGTGGAATTTTACCGAGTGGGCGATCGAGCGCTACTACCAATGCAATAGATAGCGTGGCGGATGCTAAAAACGGAGCAATACGCATAACAGGATTTTGTAGAGGAAAGGTAAGAATAAAGATTCAGCTTTCCTTTCCCGTTAACATAGGCACAAAGGAGAATTCATCAAAGATCTCTTCCCGCGTTGCCCCATCGCTTAGTTTAGTAATTTTTTTCATTTGCTGAATATTCCCCTCTCCAACAGGAACAACCATCCATCCTCCTGGACGCAATTGTTCTAATAGGGCAAAAGGAATTTGGGGTGCGGCGGCCGTAATCAAAATTTTATCAAAGGGAGCAAACGTAGGAAGTCCTTGGTAGCCATCGCCATAAAAAAACTTTATACCAGGTTGCTTTTGTAGCCATTCAAATTGTTTATTGGAATCGAATAACTTTCGTTGCCGCTCAATAGTATAAACTTGCGCACCCAATGTAGCCAACACAACAGCTTGATAGGCACTACCTGTACCTACTTCAAGAACCCGCTCATACTTTTGAATATTTAAAAGTTGAGTTTGATATGCAACAGTGTAGGGATGCGAAATAGTTTGTCCTTCGCCAATTGGAAAAGATCTGTTTTCATAGGCGATTTCTGCGAAAGCGGAATCCAGAAAAAAATGACGGGGCACCTGTGCGATTGCTTGTAATACATTTTCGTCGCTAATCCCGGCTTTCTTAAGTTGATCTACCAGTTTATGCCGAAGACCCTGGTGACGATGTTTGTCCTCTACTGGCCTCATACATTCAAATCTGAAATGATTGACTTTATTCTGTTTTTCAATTGAATTCCTACCTGATCAAACTGATCAGCAGTGGCAAGATCTTCTTTGACACTAAAATAGAATTTGATCTTTGGCTCTGTACCACTGGGGCGGGCGGAGATTACACTACCATTTTCAAGCAGAAATTGAATGACGTTAGATTTTGGAAGTGATAGAGACCACTGCTCACCAGTTTTAATATTTCGACCGATTTGCTTTTCAAAATCCAATACTTCTAGTACAGTTGATCCTCCAAGTTGAAGTGGAGGCTGCTTTCTAAACCCTTCCATCATTTCAGCAATTTCTTCTTGACCTTTTCTTCCTTTGCGAGTAATTGAAATAAGCTCTTCCAAGTAATAGCCGTGTTGAACACAGAGGTCAATTAATTTTTCATATAAACTCCTACCCTTTTCTTTTTCGTAAGCAGCCATTTCACACAACAGGGCCACAGCACTTACGCCGTCTTTGTCACGAATTTTATCTCCGATCATCAATCCAAAACTTTCTTCACCACCAATAATGTAATTTTCATTTTTTTCCTTCTCACGAATCAAATCGGCAATCCATTTGAACCCAGTCAATACTCTGTAACAATTAACCTGATTGGCTTTTGCCAACACATCAATCATCGGAGTTGTTACAATGGTAGTAATCACCATATCGTTGGGCTGCGCCAATCCTTTCTCTTTCCTTGCCTCTAATAGGTAGTTAAAAGCCAGGACAGCCGTTTGATTTCCATTTAATAATACCCACTCTCCTGCTGTATTTTTTACACCTATTGCCAAACGATCTGCATCAGGATCGGTTCCACACAAAATATCTGCATCAATTTCGGCTGCTAGTTTTAATCCCAGATGCATTGCTTCCGCCTCCTCTGGGTTAGGATATTTCACGGTTGGAAAATCTCCATCAGGCTTTGACTGCTCTTCAACTATATGGATATTGTTGAACCCAAATTTTCTTAGAACGGGAGGTACCAATTTTATACCAGACCCATGAATGGGCGTGTAAACAATTTTAAGATCAGCATGCTTTTCAATAACGGTTGGGTATATACTCAACCCTTTTACCATTGAAATATATTGCTGGTCCATTTTATCTCCTAAAGATGATATTAAGTTTTCGCCACCCGTCCACTTCACATCATTAACCCCGTTAATTTTTTCTACTTCCCGAATTACATTTTTATCATGCGGAGGCACAAATTGCGAACCATCATTCCAATATGCTTTATAGCCATTATATTCTCTTGGATTATGGGATGCAGTGCAGACCACTCCTCCTTGACAACCTAATTCGCGGATTGTAAATGATAACTCAGGGGTTGGGCGTAAATCTTCAAAGAGATACACTTTTATTCCATTTGCAGAAAATACCTGTGCAGTAGTTTCAGCAAAAAAGCGACTATTGTTCCTACTATCATGCGCAATAGCCACACTAACTTCTCCTTGAAAAACACTCTTTAAATAATTAGCAAACCCCTGCGTTGCCATGCCAACCGTATATTTATTCATACGGTTTGTTCCGACGCCCATTAAACCTCGCAAACCTCCTGTACCAAATTCTAAATTTTTATAAAAGGCGTCTTCGAGTTCAACCGGATTGGTTTCAAGCAACCGATTGATTTCCTGTTTCGTTTTATCATCATAATTACCTGCTAACCACTTATTCAAATTCTCTTGTGCAATAGGATCCATTGTAATTGATTTTTGAAAGCGGAAAGTTACCGAAATTTGGGAGTACATATGCGCGTTATACTCTTTGTAATTCTGCTAAACCTTATTCTAGCCAATTTGTCAATTAACGCACAGGTTCAGTTAACGGATACCTTATTTAAAACGCAGGAAAAAAGAAAGAAAGAATTACAACAACGAATTAAATGGATGACCGCGGCAAATATTGCAGGATACGGCGCCGCAATGACTGGGCTCTATACAGCTTGGTACAAGCAATATCCCCAATCTTCATTTCATACGTTCAATGATTGGGGTGAATGGAAACAAATGGATAAAGTTGGGCATGTTTACAGTGCCTATATAGAAAGCATGGGAAGTATGGAGTTGTGGAATTGGGCAGGACTTGACAGAAAGAAGAGAGTTTGGATTGGCGGACTAAGTGGAGCTGCCTACCAAACCGTAATAGAAATTTTAGATGGATTTAGTGCCCAATGGGGATGGAGCTGGGGTGATTTTTCTGCAAATATTGCTGGTAGTAGTTTATTAATTGCACAGGAGCTAGGATGGAAAGAACAACGAATTGAGTTAAAACTATCTTATCATAACGTTCGCTATAGCGACCCGATTCTCAACAATCGTTCAACACAATTATTCGGATCCACAACTTCCAGCAGGTTTTTAAAAGACTACAATGGACAAACCTATTGGGCCAGTGTATCCCCGGCACCTTTTCTAAAAAAAGGGAACTGGCCCGCCTGGTTAAACATTGCTGTGGGTTATGGTGCATCGGGCATGTTGGGTGGATTTGAAAATATTTCAAAAGATATAAATGGAAATATAGTTTTTGACAGAAGAGAGTTGCCTCGCTACCGACAATGGTATATAGCTCCAGATCTTAACTGGAAAAAAATAAAGACGAACAAAAAAGGAGTACGACTGCTTTTCACACTGTTGAATGCATTTAAATTACCTGCACCTACTCTCGAATTTTCTAGAGGGCGTTTCAAGATGCACCCACTCTATTTTTGATCAGTTTTGGCTTAATTTAGCAAATCAATTTCAACCATGAATTTATTGCAACCCCTTCTTTTTGCAGTGGTGACTTTTGTTTCTGTTTTTTGGGCTACTCGTAGTGCTAAAAAAATTATTCGAAACATTAGGCTGGGAAAACCGACAACTATAAAAGGTGATAAATTTTCTCGTTGGAAAAATGTTTTTCTTCTTGCATTTGGACAGCAAAAAATGTTCCGTAAGCCTGGCGTTGCAATTTTACACTTATTTGTATACTTGGGCTTTGTAATTATCAATATTGAAATTGTTGAAATCATTATAGATGGCCTAACGGGTGAGCACCGAATTTTTGCACCCTATTTAGGTCCTATCTACACTCTATTGATTAATTCATTTGAATTACTGGCCGTACTTGTAATTGTCGCTTGTATTTTGTTTTTAATCCGCAGAAATATACTGCCTACCAAACGACTAAGAAGTAAAGACTTGGATGGATGGCCGCGAAAAGATGCTACTATTATTTTGGTTACAGAGATCGTTCTGATGAGTCTCTTTCTTTTGATGAATGCTAGTGACACATTGCTACAGAGTAGAGCAGTTAGTCCCTATTCTGCACACCCATCCGGGTCATTTTGGTTTTCTTCGTTGCTCCATCCACTTCTTCAAAATACTTCCAGCTCAACGCTAATCTTAGTAGAACGCAGTACTTGGTGGCTGCACATTTTAGGTATTTATGGATTTCTAAACTATTTGCCTACCTCCAAACACCTACACATTTTACTTGCGTTCCCAAACGCATACTATGCTTCGTCAGATCCTGCTGGCAAAATGGAGAATATGCCCTCAATACAACAGGAGGTACTCTATGCAATGCAACCAGAATTAGCTCCTGCCAGCCAGGAAGGAGTTCCTTCAAGATTTGGAGCTAGAGATGTTAAAGACCTCACTTGGAAAAATTTATTAGACGCATATAGCTGTACAGAATGCGGTAGATGTAGTAGCGCCTGTCCAGCAAATCAGACCGGGAAACTCTTATCGCCTAGAAAAATAATGATGGACACACGTGACCGATTAGAAGAAGTGGGTCTATCCATTGATAAAAATGGGGAATGGAAAGACGATGGACGTTCTTTGCTACATGACTACATTTCTGTGGAAGAATTGAATGCATGTACTACCTGCAATGCTTGCGTCCAAGAATGCCCTGTTAGTATTAGCCCTTTGGATATTATTCTTCAACTTAGAAGAAATCTTGTTATGGAAGAAAGCAACACTCCAGCAGAATGGGCCGGCCTATTCAGTAATGTTGAAAACAACTTTGCACCTTGGAAATTCAGCCCTTCGGATCGAGAAAACTGGATTCATCAATCCTGATGCGGCTTCTTTAGCCAGTGAGACTCCCACTTATCTAATTTTTCGCCCGCCTTATTCTTCTCTTCTTTGGGATTGTTCATTCGATGCACCGCATCCTTTTTTTGTAGTAGTCTAAAAAGCTGCCAACCTGCAGAAACTAGAAAAACTACTCCAATCACCCCGCTTACGATAGATTGATTATTAGATATAGCCGAGGCAACCAACTGTCCTCCAAAAATAAAAACAGAATTTCCTAAAAAAGTGCCTATTCCAATACCAATAATGTAGGCATTATAATGGGAGTGCTTGGGTTCTATAAATCCTTTTGCTAAAAGCACAGAGCTCCATCCAAACCAGAACGGAATCTGAACGGGGTTAATCGCACTCATCAAAAATCCAAGTAAAATTTTTGGCAATGTGCTACTTAAAATTGGATTACCTGAGTGCGATGCAGGATGCGTTGCTGCATAAATACTTGAACCTGCTAGTGCGAGAAGTAGCGCAAGAGTCATCCAATCGAAAAACAATAACAACCTAACCTGCCTACGTATCCAGTCCATTGCAACCAATGAAAGTCTGACATAAATAATCTCTGCCAACAAAGAACCAATCGAAAATTGAATAGCCGCCTTTACCCCATCAGTTATTGAAATTTGCATGGCCGCCACATTAAGTGTACCAAGAGGTAAAGAGCCAATAAAACTTACCAATAAGCCGGTGAATAAAACTCTTACTAAGATTAACATCTAAACAAATCTTTTATATACCAGAAACATCTAGTTTTTCCAATTGTTCAAAATGAACACGTGCCTTTTTTAAAAAATTCCAGCCCTTTTTAAACCCCCAATACCTATGCCCCTTCCGATGATTGTGTGCACTTATTTGATATAAAGCCGACCAATGAGACAATAATACACGATAAGCCTCGAACAGACTCATGCCGCAATCATAAATATGATTAGGCTCAGCGCCACATCCATTGAATTCCAAAATACTAAACTCTTTTCCTTCCTTTAAAGCCTTTACAGAAGAAGCCTTGATATCATAACGACCGTAAAAGAAGGAAGTCTGATGACTCAGCTTATCAAAAAAGTTCAATAACGTATCATCAATCTCATGCGCAAGATTTGTAAACTGCGCCCCCCTATTATGATTGCCCGCAAATGACAAGTAGTAAATTTCGCCCGGTAGGGGAATTTTGTCCAACTTATCAGCATGCCGTACTTGCAACTCTGTCATTCGACTTTTTGCCTTGGGATGATTTTTAATCAACTTATTAATAGTGGATAAACCATCTCCTCGTATCTGCAATAAGTCCTTTTGGATAAATCCACTAATCAATCCTTTTTCGGAAGAAGGATGTCGGTAATAAAAGACGCTGTATTCCACTGGAAAATCAACAAATGCTTGCACCAAATATTCAACATTCATTTTTTCATGATAAATGCGCCACTGCTCCCAGGAAGTTATTTTTCGAAATAATAGCCCCTTCATTCCTACATCTGGCTTCACCGTAAAAGGCAAGTCAAAGCCAGCTGATCGAATCATATCTTCAGCTTCTTTTGTAGAAACGACGGGAGAAATATAAATAGTGGATGGAAAATAGTGAACAGGAAGTTGTTGATACATTTCTTTTTTACCCTCCCCCTCAAATCCACCAAAAGTAATAGTAGGATTGGAGGCGCTAAAGAACCAAACAGAGCGACTACGAATACAATACCAAATCCAAAATGGGAGTAAAGGGGAATACAGTACAAAGAAATTCCACTGCTCCCAATGCGTAATACGTTTCCAGATTTGTTTCATACGAATACAAACAAAAGTAGGCAAAGCATAAAACAGAGCAACAGCTCATGCGGTAAAATATGTACTTTTACAACTCAACTTATTTCGATGAATATTCCTACCCTAGCCTCCTGCATTGCGGCAGGAAAAAAACCAAGCATACTTTTTTGGGTTGGCTGTGCAGGCAGTTTTGATCAACGAGCACAACGTGTCAGTAGAGCTTTTGCGCATATTTTAACACAAGTAGGAGTCGATTTTGCGATACTAGGTCAAGAAGAATTATGCACCGGTGACCCTGCCAGAAGAGCAGGTAATGAGTTTTTATTTCAATTAATGGCCTACCAGAATATTCAAACATTGAATAATTATGGAATTGAAAAAATTGTAACCACTTGCCCGCATTGTTTTAATACGCTTAAGAATGAATACCCTGAATTAGGTGGCAATTATGAAGTTATTCATCACACGCAATTGCTGCAACAGCTAATTGATCAGGGAAAAATAAAATTAAAAGAAGGCGGTTCTTTTGCGGGTAAAAAAATTGTTTACCACGACAGTTGCTACCTAGGTAGAGCAAATGGAATTTATGAGGCGCCCCGAAAAGTGCTGGAGCTATTAGACAGTGAGCTAGTCGAAATGAAACGATGCAGAACAAATGGCCTTTGCTGTGGCGCAGGTGGTGCACAACTTTTTAAAGAAGAGGAAAAAGGGGAAAAAAGAATAAATACCGAACGAACTGAAGAAGCGTTACAGACCGGTGCTACAGTGATAGCCGCAGCGTGTCCATTTTGCAACACAATGCTAACAGATGGCATTAAAGGCGCTGAGAAAGAACAAGAAGTAGCAGTGCTTGATATTGCAGAGATTATTGAAAAAGAAATGTTATCTGAATAGATTTTCCGTGAATACCTCAATTGAACATCTGATCCCTGCAGATTTTGCAGCTACCTCCAGAGTCTGGGTTTACCAATCAAACCGACTCTTGGGTATTGCCGAAGCCCTACAAGTAGAAGAAGAACTAGAAAATTTTTCAAAGGAGTGGCGCTCCCATGGCGCTCCCGTCAAGGCTAAATCATTTTTATTTTTTGGACAGTTTATTGTTTTAATGGCAGATGAAACAACGATACCTGTGGGTGGCTGCAGCACAGATAGTTCTGTACATTTCATTAAAAAACTAGAGCAAAAATATTCTGTTAGTCTACTAGATCGTACCCAATTAGCTTTCATTGTGAATCAAAAAGTGCAGCTACTTCCCCTATCACAACTAACATACGCAGTTGAAAAAAATTTCATTAACGCAGATACCTTGTATTTCAATAATACTGTATCAAATAAAAACGAGCTGCTCCATAATTGGATCATACCTATTAAAGACAGCTGGCTTCAAAGAAGGCTTACTTTGAATTAGTAATTTTTCCCTTATTTATCGATGCAGATGGCCTTTTAGGCATAAAGACGTACGCCAAGGTTAGGCGGTAATTTCGTGTATACGTCATATTGAAACTTGTCACTGAAAAATTAGGACCATAAGTAACATTACGTCGCTGCTGATTCATAATTGGGTCAATCGCATTGACGGTTAAAAGCAATCGCTTTGCAAAGAATTTTCGTTGTACACCTACTGTCAAACTTGAATTCCATCTAGCCACTCCTTGCGGTGAAGCAAAACGATTCAGATTGAAATTGGAAGTCAAATTCCATAATTCATTGGGAGTCCAATTTTGTCCAATAGTCGTAGTAAGAGAAAAACCATCTCGAAATTTTCTGACCTCCTTATCAAAAGGGCTGTACTGCATATAGGTCCAACTGGCACTAGCATTCAATTTTATTTTTTTAGCTAGGGTTAACCCATTCCAGGTACTTAACTCGTATTCCTGACGCCCACTTATATTTTCCCAGGTAATTTCTGTTTTTCCAAGATCGACTAATGTTCGTACCTGACTAAAAACTCCCTTTACCTCGTGGTAGCCGGCACTAAGATTTAAGAAATAAGACTTGCGAGTACGACTAACAACTAGATTAAGATGATCAGCAGAGGACGCAATTAAATCAGGATTTCCAAATCGAAGATTATAAGGATCAGAAAAATCAATTACCGGATTTAGCTGATTCATTCCTGGACGATTAATGCTACGCCGATAAGAGAGTGTTAAACTTAGCCTATCCTTCCAGGATTTATTGAGGTTAGCGAATGGCAACCAGGATAGGTAGGAATTTGCTACAACCTTATTTTCATTTTTTATATCAAATGAAATAAGAGTTAGCTCCGTAGCAACCCCAGCTGTAACACTAAACTCCTCTCCTAATATCTTTTTTATAGAAGTCCGAACATTATAAACCTCTTGCTTAAATATAAAATCGTTGCTTAAAAGCGGAAGTGGGAGCAGGACATCTTCTGGCAGTTTTTTATAGTAAGCATCTGTTACTGCGCGGGTCCACGATTGGTTATAAAATGCACCGGCCGAAATAGAAAGTTTAGATTGTGGAATAGTACGATCATATGCAAACCTAAATCCGCCTCCCTTCAAGCGGCTCTCAATTTCTTGTCGTTGCGCAGAGTCAGCTCGAAAGAATGAGTTCCCTGTTTTTAAATAAGATTGAAAAAAGTCTTTATCATTTGTTGATTTCCCAGGATTTAATGAAAGAAAAAAGCGATACGTTTCTAGGCTGCGCGGTTTGTAAGTATAGTTCACATTCACATTGGGATTCAGTGAAAAAATGGTACTACCAGTAGTTCTTTCACTTAATTTCCATAATGAATCAAACCGATTAAGTGTGCTAAATTGAGTCCATGCATTTTGAACAGAATTGTTTTGATTGAATTGCAAAACAAAATTCAAAAGACTTTTCTTTGAAAACTCATAATCTAGGTTGACACGGCTGTTAGGCCTTCTATTTCTGTTTGTGTTAGAAGAAACCGTATTAAAATAATTAGCTGAATCCAAGTAAAGATTTCGTCTACTAGAGTTCCCCTCCCCTTTAAAATAATTGATAGCAAAGCCCGCATTAACTGAAATGGATAATCCTTTTTTTCGATACGCAAAATTTCCGCTTACACTATACTCACTCCTAGTTCCTGCAGATATAGCAACGCGGCCACTACGCCCAACTTTTCCTTTCCTCATGACTATGTTTATCACTCCCCCTTGTTCATTAGCATATTGAGGAGGAGGATTCGTCATCACTTCAATTTTTTCAATAGAACTTCCAGGCATTGACTCCAGTAAATCCTGTAACTGCTGAAGATTTAACTCAACTGGTTTGTCATCAATTAAAATTCGCGGTTCTTTTCCCCTCACCGTTATTTTACCATCAGCATCCTTTGCAACCAATGGCACTTGGGTCAATAACTCGTTGGCCGTTGCTCCGGCAGCATTTGCAGACTCCGTTACATTAAACGTAAGGTTACCTTCCTTAGATTCAATCAATGGCTTCTCTGCATAAATCACAACTTGACTTAATTCAATTAAACTACTGTCTTTCAATAAAATATCAGGTATATTAAAATCAAATCTTTCAGCCCTAAAATGGATGCTATCCAGTCTAAAAACAGCCCTTCCTACATATGAAATGGACAAAGAATAATGTCCAGGAATAGCAATACTTGCGACCCTAAATTCCCCAAGCTTATCAGTGGTGGTTCGATACTTTACTAGGGAATCGCCCATTTTAACTACAGTAACAGTACAACCTTCAATTGCTTTTTCTTTTTCGCCTAATACATTTCCAGTTAGTATACCAGAAAACCCTTTGTTTTGAGCAGAGCCAGAAATAGCTATCAATAAAAAGGTTATATAGAGCAAAAAGTGCTTCAAACCAGCGGTTTAGACGTCAAATATAGCCTGTTCATGCGCTGAAATCGCTAAAGGAGAATGACATCCTGTCATATTCGGTTTCCTGTTGGTATATTTGCGGTTCGCAATTAATGAAAATGGAGCAGTTTTTAGTTGATAAGACACAAGATGAATCCCGACAGGGAGAAACCTACGCCTCTATTCATACAAGGGAAGCGCAATACAATCGTCACTTTTATATTGAAAGCTATGGCTGTCAAATGAATTTTGCAGACAGCGAGGTGGTTGCCTCCATTCTTCAAGGAGAAGGATTTGGAGCCACGCGAAACGTTGAAGAAGCAGATTTAATTTTTATCAACACCTGCTCTATCCGTGAAAAGGCTGAGCAAACTGTGCGTAAAAGACTCACTGAATTCAAGAAATTAAAGAAAAATAATAAACAATTATTGATTGGTGTACTTGGATGTATGGCCGAGCGTTTAAAATCAAAATTTCTTGAAGAAGAAAAACTGGTTGACATTGTTGTAGGCCCGGATGCCTATCGATCACTACCCTCGTTAGTAATGGAGGCTGCTGGTGGACAAAAAGCTGTCAATGTGCTTTTAAGCAGGGAGGAAACATACGCCGATATCGCACCAGTTCGATTAAACAGCAATGGCGTAAGTGCATTTGTCAGCATCATGCGAGGCTGTAACAATATGTGTTCCTTTTGTGTTGTGCCATTTACCAGAGGTAGAGAGAGAAGCAGAGATTGGAAGAGCATTATTGAGGAATGTAAAGACCTTTTTGAAAAAGGGTATAAAGAAGTCACATTATTAGGACAAAACGTAGATTCTTATTACTACACTTCAACGCAACCAGATGCACCGGTAGTAACATTTGCCAACCTATTAGAAAAAGTAGCGCAGATCTCTCCTAATCTACTGGTTAGATTTTCTACTTCACACCCCAAGGATATTACAGACGAGGTACTTTATACCATGGCGAAATATGAAAATATTTGCAACTACATACACTTACCTGTTCAAAGCGGCTCTAGTCGCATCTTACAATTGATGAATCGCACTTATACACGTGAATGGTACATGGCTAAAGTAGACAGAATAAGATCCATTATCCCAGACTGCGGTATTAGCTCAGATATTATTGCTGGTTTCTGTACAGAAGAGGAAAGCGATCATCAAGACACACTCTCTATAATGCGCTACAGCAAATACGATTTTTCCTATATGTTCTTTTATAGTGAGCGTCCGGGCACATTAGCTGCCAGACGCTATCAAGATGACATACCCGAAGACACTAAAAAAAGAAGATTACAAGAAATAGTTGCATTACAAAATCAACTTTCTCTGGAAAGCAATCAGAAAGAAATTGGAAAAAAATATAAAGTACTAATTGAGGGAGACAGTAAAAAGAATGAGCAGGAATGGAAAGCCAGAACCAGCCATAACAAGGTGGTTGTATTTCCAAAAACAAATCAATCGCACAAAAAAGGAGATTTTGTTACTGTTCAAATTACTGAATGCACGCAAGCCACCCTGCGAGGTGAGATCGTTCTCTCATAATTGAACAACTAGAAAAATGGATATTCAAAACATAAAAAATCGTTTCAATATCATTGGCAATTCGCCCGTATTGAATTATGCCATTCAGGTAGCCGAACAAGTTGCAGCTACCGATTTAACGGTTTTGATAAACGGAGAAAGCGGAGTTGGTAAAGAAGTTTTTTCTCAAATCATTCACTCCTTGTCAGCCCGTAAACACAACCCATTTATTGCGGTCAATTGTGGAGCTATTCCAGAAGGAACAATCGATTCAGAGCTTTTTGGACACGAAAAAGGTTCTTTCACGGGAGCAACAGAGGCTCGAAAAGGCTATTTTGAAACGGTAAATGGAGGAACTATTTTTTTAGACGAAATAGGAGAACTCCCCTTGGGAACACAAGCCCGCTTATTGCGTGTTTTAGAGACAGGAGAATATATCAGAGTGGGTTCTTCTAAAGTTCAAAAAACAGATGTCCGGGTAGTTGCCGCAACGAACAGAGAATTACTGCAACAAGTACAAAATGGTAAGTTTAGAGAAGATCTTTATTACCGATTAAGCACAGTCCCTATTCGTGTACCCTCTCTCCATGACAGACCTGAGGATATTCATTTATTATTTAGAAAATTTGCAGCCGACTTTGCCAATAAATACAAAACTGCCTCCGTACAGTTAGACGAGGAGGCTAGACAGGTATTGATCAATTACCCTTGGCCAGGCAACGTTAGAGAATTAAAAAATATTGCCGAGCAAATTTCAGTCTTATCAACGGATAAGCTGATTACGGCTGAACAATTAAAGAAATTTCTGCAGCCCTACTCATCTAACCGTTTACCTGCACTCAGCAACTCTGCTACCACACAACCTGAATTTTCCAACGAAAGAGAAATTCTCTACAAACTTTTTTTCGATATGAAAAAGGATGTAACAGAGTTAAAAAGACTTTTTGTTGAACTAGTTCAAAACCCTGATCTGGCCGCATCCTATCCGCAATTAGCAAGAAAACTGCATGAAATAAACGCAACGGGCACTGAATTGATCACACCAATTACTCCCTCACTCCCCACTTCTGTAACACCCTTGGGGAGCGCTTCCTCTGTTCCTGTTTTACATGCCGGATTTCCTGCCAACACAACAGCCATCCAAGAACACGAGGAAATTGATGAGAGTTTGAATATCATGGAAAAAGAAAAAGAGCTAATTCTAAAAGCACTAAAAAAACATAAGGGAAAACGTAAAGATGCTGCACTAGATTTGGGAATTAGCGAAAGAACACTTTACAGAAAATTAAAAGAATACGATATTGAAGAATGAAATCCTTGCGTAACTATCTATCTCCTCTCTTTATTACTGCCTTTGTTGCAGTAAGCATGCAGTTGTTTATTTCAAGCTGTGGAGTATATCGTTTTACCGATGCGTCCGTACCTGACTCTATTAAAACTGTCAAAGTAAATTTTATTGAGAACAGAGCAAGTTATATCAACCCTCAGCTTAGCCCACGTTTAACGGATAAAGTAAGACAGAAAATTGTAGCGCAAACAAGATTAACGCAAACAAACAACAATGCCGACTGGGAGATAAGTGGCGTCATTACGCAGTATAGTTTTACAACTTCAGCTATTGCTGGTCAACAATCTGCCAACAACAGATTGAGTGTGAGTTTACAATTAACTGTGTACGATAGAAAATCAGAGGAAACGCGAAAAGTAGACGTAAGCAGGAGTTTTGAGTTCAAAGGTAGCTTAACCGTTCAAGCTGCCGAAGCAAGCCTGGGAGATGAATTAATACGAACATTAGCGGACGATATTTTTAATAAAGTATTTTCGAATTGGTAAGCAAACATGTCAAATCATTTTTCACCAATAACCCTTTCTTTACTCGGCAAAAAATCTGTCGAAGAATGTACGCTTTCATCAATCCGACAATTATGTGCTGATTATCCCTGGCTTGCCACCGCTCATCTGCTTCTGGTAAAAAAATTGAAGGACACGATGGATCCTGCTTGGGAAGATGCCTATGAAAAAGCATCTCTTTTTTTCCCCTCTACCACCCTGTGGTTAAATTTTTTATTGGAGTCCAATAGTGAAAAGGTTGATGCAGCCGGAATAAATACCCTCACGAGTAAGTCTGCCTCCGGCAAAACTGACCTGCTATTTGAGCCCTATTACACCATTGACTATTTTGCATCACAGGGCATACAATTCAAGACAGAAGAAAAACCAACTGATAAATTTGGACAACAGCTCAAAAGCTTCACCGAGTGGATAAAAGAGATGAAAAAATTACCTTTATCAGAAATAGGAAAGACGGTTAACCCGCTGGAAGAAAAGAAAGTTCAACAATTAGCCAGTCATTCTTTAAGCCAAGACGATGTTATAACTGAAGCGATGGCTGACATCTGGATCAAGCAAGGGAATATCAATAAAGCCAAAGAAGTGTTGCACAAATTAAGTTTGCTAGACCCCTCAAAAAGTGCTTATTTTGCAGACAGAATTAAAGAGTTAAACTGAAAAATATGGTTATTTTATTTGTTATTCTAATCACAATTGCCGCTTTATTACTTGGCTTTTTTGTTTTAGTACAGAATCCCAAGGGCGGTGGATTATCCGGTAATATTGCTGGCTTTAGCACACAATTTATGGGTGTAAAGCAAACCACAGATGTACTAGAAAGAGGGACTTGGATTTTTGGAGCAGTTGTAGCAATATTATGCTTATTCTCTGTTTTCTTTATTCAAGGTGGCTCCACTTCCACTGAAAGTCAACGTGCAAAAGAAGCTAGTGCTTTAACAGTGCCTGCTCAAGCTCCAGCAACATCCACTCAAAGTTTGCCAGCTCCTGCAGCACCAGCACAACCTATCAAGTAATTCATTCCGAAATATTTCTTAAACCCCACAATTACGTGGGGTTTTTTATTAAATTGAAGACAACAAATGAAAAAAATAGCGTTACTCCTTTTTACATTTTTTTGCCTTGGCGCAATATGGACTGGGTGGGGTATTTTTGGCCCTACTATAAACTATCGTCAAGCCAGCTATTTTTATTTACCCAATTCCGTTAACAGAGAAGATTTATTAATTCAACTTCATCAAGATTCAATTCTTTCTACCACTCGCTGGGCAAGACTATTGCTAAAATTAGGAGACGTAAACAAAGTAAAGGCAGGAAGATATAAGATCAATAAGGGAATGAGCGCTTTTCAGTTAATCAGAAATTTGAAAAATGGCAAACAGTCACTTGTTAAACTAGTAATCAATAAGGTAAGAACAAAAGAGGAACTCGCTGGCCTAATTGGAGAGAAAATTGACAGCAAAATAGACTCCATTGAAATGCTCTCGTACTTACGAAGCAAAGACTCTTTAGCTTCTTTTTCGGTAGATACGAATCAAGTGTTATCTATCGTGATGCCACTTACCTATGAAATTAGCTGGGCTGAGTCACCCAATCAAATCTTAAACCGCTTTCACCAAAGCTGGACTCAATTTTGGACAGCAGCAAACATTGAAAAAGCAACTAAAAAAGGATTAAGCCCACTAGAAGTGTCAACCCTTGCTTCAATAGTAGAAGAGGAGACCAACAATAAAGAAGATCGGTTTAAAATTGCTAGCACTTATTTAAATCGTTTAAAAATCGGAATGAAATTACAGGCAGATCCAACTGTGAAGTATGTAACACGAAACTTCAGGTTGAACCGAATCATGTATGGCCATCTTTCGCTGAATTCACCTTATAATACCTATCAAAATACCGGATTGCCGCCCGGCCCAATTTGCACCCCTTCAATTAATGCGATGCAAGCGGTATTAGATGCCCCAGATACTGACTTTCTTTTTTTTGTGGCAAGCTGGAAATTTGGCGGAACTACAATTTTCACATCAACGTATAAAGAGCATCAACGCTATGTAAAACTTTTCCATGATGAGCAAATGAAGAGAATCCAATGAACAACCTAACAAGAATAAAGGACAGACTGGCTTCGAATAAATTAATAGCAAGAATATTAAAAAAAAGCAGGTCAACTACCCTTCCTGGGTTTTCAGGAGTTCCAATATACAATGTCGCTGAGTTTTTCATGAAGCAAGTTCAGACTATTGGTATGACTGAGCGCGCCTCTGCAATTGCCTTTAATTTTGTTATGGCAATTCCACCCGCCATTATTTTTCTGTTTACACTCATCCCCCACCTTCCTATTACCACAACATTTCAAGGTGAGTTATATAGTTTGATTAGAGATATCATTCCGGGAGAAAAGAATAATGCTGTTTTGATTGGGTTTTTGAAAGATTTTATAAATAACCCTCGCAATGGACTCCTTTCATTTGGATTCATTCTTTCTTTATACTTTTCATCCAATGCAATGATGGGTATTATGCGGTCATTTGACAAAAACTATGCTGGATTCAAAAAACGCAAAAACTGGCAACGCAGAACTGCAGCGATTCAACTCACCTTACTATTATACTTTTTTGTTATCAGTTCTTTACTTGCATTAATAGCCCGCGAAGTGGTTTTAAAATGGCTTGGGATTCAAAATGCTAACGTTCTAGCTTTAATTGCGAACCTACGATGGGTAGTTATTTTTCTTTTATTCTTTTCTTGTATTTCATTTATTTATAAACTGGCTCCTTCGGTGCATAAGAAATGGAAACTCATTAACCCTGGATCTATCTTAGCCACCGGGTTAATGCTGATTACTTCTGGGGCTTTATCCTGGTGGGTAGCAAATTTTTCACACTACAACCAGCTATATGGTTCCATTAGCACCGTACTAATTATCATGATACTTATTTTCATCAACTCACTTATTCTGTTAATTGGATTTGAATTGAATGTAAGTATCTATGCCTTAAAAGCCGAAAGAACTGAAATCGCAATTGACCCCTAAGTTAATTGATCAACGCCCCACTCGTTTAATAATTGCTCACGGCCGGGATTAATTATGCGTGAATCTTCTCCGTAGTGATCCGACTTTTCTTTCTGTCGATAAGCCTCGTATAAGGTTACCGCACAAGCAACACTGATATTTAATGACTGAATAATTCCCACTTGCGGAATAATGAAATTGCCATCAGCCCTCTGACGAATTTCTTCACTTACTCCGCTATGTTCATTTCCAAAAACAAGGGCCGTAGGTTGTGTTAAATCTAGTGAATACAAAGAGGTGGCATCACTCGACAAATGAGTGGTTATAATTCTTGAATAACGTTTGCGGACTGCCTCAAAACAAAGATCTGCGTCGTCATACTGATGAATTGTCAACCATTTAGCTGCACTAGATGAACTTCGTGCACCCCATTTCTTGTGCCGAGGAATTTTTGTATTCAAAATAAATAGCTCCTGAACCCCAACGGCATCACAAGTTCGCATAACAGCAGAAATGTTATGGGGGTCAAAAACATTTTCCAACACAATCGTTAAATCAAATTGTCTATTTTGAATGACCTGTGTCAACTTTTCTTTTCTAGCTTCAGTCATGGTGTTGAGTTAGATAAAAAGACCCTTTTTTTGCGTTTAATAAAATACCCTGAAAAGGCTTTCCAACTTCTATGCATCCAATTTCTTTTTCCATACCGATGGCGCGGGAAGGATTAATTGTACAAAGACGCATTGCCGCTTCCATTGGCAGCGAAGCCTTATTTATCAAGTTATTAAAGGCCTGCAACATATTCAATGCAGAACCACTAAGCACTCCATTAGCAACATAATGATCATTTTGCAATTCATGCTGATAAGGCCCAGAATTTGCATTGGTAACAGCATCGGTAATAACAAAAAGACGATCACCCATCACCTGATGTGCAATTGAAATAACCGGCCAATCCACGTGATACCCATCAGGTATAATACTTGCCATCACATGCTTGTGATGAAGCGTAGCCCCTGCTAAACCAGGTGCCCGGTGTTGAAGTGGAGACATGGCGTTAAAAAGATGAGTGACGCATTTTATACCCTGAGAAAATCCGCTCATCGCCTGCTCATAGGTAGCTGCAGAATGACCTGCAGAGACAACTACCCCTTGTTGATTTAAAAACTGAATCACTTCTTGACTACAGACCTCAGGGGCAAGGGTTATCATTTTTACTACTCCTGGTGCAACCTCTAGCAACTCCTTTACTTCATCCCAATCCGGCGAATGAATAAATGTAAGATCATGAGCTCCTTTTTTCGCTGGATTAATCCATGGGCCTTCTACATGCAATCCCAAACATCCTTTTCCTCCACTTTCCCAGTAGGATTTTACTGCCAGTATACCCGCTTTAAATACAGCATTGGAATTAGTTGCAAGGGTCGGCATAAAATAAGCTGTGCCACTTGCTAAACAATGCTGATAGATTACCTCAAGCGTATTGGTTGTTGGGTATTCTGAAAATAAAAAACCTCCAGCACCATATAACTGGAGGTCAATAAAAGAAGGAGCAACGATATCTACTTCTGCAGGTTTGGTAGAAGGCGTAATTGATTTTACAATTCCATTTTCTACCCGAATGGTATGATCTATAAACCAGTCATATCCAGTAAACACCTGCTTAGCAGCAATAGTGGCATTTGTATTCATTTATAAGTAGGGAGAGAGCCGCTCTCTTATTTCTTATTGGCTGCCAATGAACGACGAAAAATGAAGCGTGTAATAAATATACCTTCACCATCATCTTTGCCGCCGTTACTCTCAACCGCAGAAGTAACATAGGCCAACTCCCATCCATCTTTTGCTAGAGAATTTAATTTAGATGTTATCACAGCATCATTGGAAGCAATATTTCTAAAATTAATGCCGCCAAAATTGAAAAAATTAAGAAGCTTAGTTTCATTCAATTCATCAATTTTTACATCAGCGCGTTTTACACTACCCTGACGGCTGTCGGTACCATCTTTACGCTCGGTGGTTAAATCATCAGCATTAACAGCACCAGTATTTTCAATTAAACGAGAACGACCTAAGCCACTTGGTATAATTGATTCAACAGTGGTGATAATTTTGAACTCATATTGAGCCTTACTCTCTTGCAATAAGATAAGAGAGAGAAATAACAGGGAAAAGCGTATCATTTTCATAAAATAAATTTAATGTTCAAATATAAAAAATAACTAACTAATAGGTCTCTTTAACAATTGTAAAGTAACTATTGCTGCTACCAATTGAATTAATCCCATTACCACGAATAATACATTGAACGAGTAGTAATAAGTCATCAAACCACCTATTCCAAAAGCAACACCAGAAACAATTTGAGATTGCCCGGTTGATAACCCCCAAGCATAGGTGTCTTGTTCTTTGGTCAGACTTGAGGCATACAAAGAATCCCACAGAGGTGTTCCAATAGCTTCAGCGATACCCAGCCCCATTTGTACTAAGAAAAGCTTAAACGGATTATCCACCAGCAAATAACCAAAGGTTAGCAATGCATTTAATGTGTAGCCGAAAATCATCATTTGAACTTTGTACTTTTTCCGGTTAAAGAGACGACCAAAAAGAATATAACAACATCCCGTACAAACCAGGTATGCCGACCATGCCCAGGTGATATCAAGTATATCACCACCCACTTTTTCAGCGAAAATTGCATACAGAGGCCCAATCATTCCCTCACCAAAGTACCATATGTTGGCCCCCAAAAGCAGTGTGCGTGTCGTTTTATTAAATTTCATAATGTATAGTTCTAACAGAATCTTAAAATAGGTTATAGTTTAATCACTGTCAAGGTAAATCCAATTAAAAAAATAGGCCCTGACAAGAGTCAAGGCCTATGGTTGGTCGGGACGACTAGATTCGAACTAGCGACCCCTTGCACCCCATGCAAGTGCGCTACCGGGCTGCGCTACGTCCCGCTCCAATGGAAATGTCCAGGGGAGGGCAAATTTAGCGCATTTTTCCAGATTTTTTGGAACGGAAGGCAAGCTGTAACTTTGAACCTTAATGAAGCTCCTCATTAAGCAAGCTCTTGTCGTTGACCCCCACTCTGCTTTCAACGGCAAAAAAGTAGACATCCTAATAGAAAATGGGATTATTTCCAAAATTGGATCTGTAAGAGAAGATATAGCAGACAAAATTGTATCTAGTCCAGGCCTGTGCATCTCACCAGGATGGGTTGATACGTTTGCAAATTTTGCAGACCCTGGCTATGAACACAAAGAGTCATTAGAATCTGGGGCAGCTGCCGCAACTGCTGGCGGTTTTACAGATGTGTTGATTATCCCTAACACTAGTCCAGTCATTCACAATAAGGCAGGTGTTGAATACATTTTACATAAAAGCCAACATCTTTCTTGCACCATACATCCAATAGGAGCAATCACAAAGAATAATGACGGGAAAGAGCTCGCAGAGATGTATGATATGAAAGCAAATGGCGCACTTGCATTTTCTGATGGCTTACGATGTGTGCAATCCGCTGGTTTACTCATCAAAGCACTGCAATATGTAAAAGCAGTTGATGCGGTGGTGGTGCAATTGCCAGATGATCACAGTATTAATCCAAGTGGTTTAGTAAATGAAGGAATCACTTCCACTCAATTAGGATTACCTGGAAAACCAACGATCGGCGAAGAGTTAATAGTAGCCAGAGACATTGCACTTTGTCAATATGCAGAATCAAAACTTCATCTCACTGCTTTGAGCACGGCCACTTCATTAGATATGATTCGTGCCTCCAAAAAAACCGGAAACAGCGTTAGTTGCTCCGTGACGCCCTATCACCTCTTTTTTAGTGAAGAAGATTTGATTAGCTACGATACGAATCTTAAAGTAAATCCTCCACTTCGAACTACAGCAGATCGAAAAGCATTACAAAAAGCAGTAGCAGAAGGACTGGTAGACTGTATCGCAAGCCATCACCTTCCGCATGAATCAGATAGTAAAAAAGTAGAATTTGAAAACGCGCAATATGGAATGATTGGGCTGGAAACCGCTTATGCCGTTACCAATACTTGCGTAGAAGGATTAACACCGCAACGCACTGTGGAACTGCTCTCAATTAAACCAAGAAAAATCTTTGGATTAAAGATTCCCGTCATTCAAGAAAAAGAGCCAGTTCGATTTACATTGTTCGATCCAACCTTGACATGGACTCCTTCGAGTGAAAAAACTAAATCGCATTCGAAAAACTCGCCATTTTTTGGAAAAGAGCTGAAGGGAAAAGTACTTGGCACCTTACACCCGAATGCAATTACTATTATAGCATGAATGGGAATAAATTCATAGGTGCTTTAATTACAGCTTTACTAATGGCTATTATCAGCTGGGTTGGGTTCAATAATAATTTACTATCCCCTAACCTAATTCAGTTATTGGTCTACCTAGTTTTTGCATTGAGTATTTCATTCACCCTGTTGTTGCGCCGAGATCCCAACTTTAAGTTTGGAGATTATTTTCAAATGGGCTTTAGGCATTTCATATTAATTACGTTGGTAATGGCCATTTTCACCTACGCCTTTGCACATTTTTATCCTGAGTTACGTGAACAATCTGCAATAGCTTTTAAAGCCCTTCTTGAAAAAGAGCAAAATAAGACCCCTGCAGAGATAGAACAGGATGTTAAACTCTATAAAGAGGGATATGCCACAGCGCTGGTTTCCCGCTCAATTTTCGGATATTTGATGGCAGGTGCGTTAGTGACAGCCATTAGCTCACTTCTATTGACCCTACAAAAAAAATAATGGACCTTTCGATTGTCATCCCCCTATTAAATGAAGCTGATTCACTACCTGAGCTAACCGAGTGGATTGAGCAGGTAATGCAACGAGAGAAAACCACGTACGAAGTAATTTATATTGACGATGGCAGTACCGACAATTCATGGACTGTTATAGAATCACTACGGGAGCGTAATTCGAATGTCAAGGGAATAAAGTTCCAACGGAATTATGGAAAGTCGGCTGCATTACAAGTAGGTTTTACAGCTGCACAAGGAGACATTGTTGTTACAATGGATGCCGATTTGCAGGACTCTCCAGAAGAAATACCAGAGATGCGTACAATGATTCTGAATGGCGGATATGATTTGGTAAGTGGATGGAAAAAAATCAGATACGATAATACTTTTACAAAGAACATTCCCTCTAAGTTTTTTAATGCAGTGACTCGAAAAATGTCAGGGATAGCTTTGCATGATTTTAACTGCGGACTTAAAGCCTATAGAAAAAATGTAGTGAAAAGCATTGAAGTGTATGGTGAAATGCATCGCTATATCCCCGTACTCGCAAAATGGTCAGGCTACAAAAAGATTGGCGAAAAAATAGTTGAACACAGAAAGAGAAAGCATGGTGTATCCAAATTTGGCTGGGACCGTTTTATCAATGGATTTTTGGATTTATTATCGATCACCTTTGTAGGAAGATTTTCTAAACGTCCCATGCACTTTTTCGGGCTGTGGGGATCTGTTTGCTTTTTAGCAGGTTTTTTTGTTTCAACATACTTGATCTTATCAAAAATTGTTGATTCCGATTTTGCACTCACCAATCGCCCAGGGTTTTATATAGCATTGACATTGATCATGATTGGCATGCAGTTATTTTTAGCTGGCTATTTAGGTGAATTGATTGCTCGCAACTCTTCCACGCGCAACCACTACTTGATCGAAACCCAAACCGGACTTTAATGGGTAGCATTTTTATTATAGGACCGGCGCACCCGCTTCGGGGAGGAGGCATTGTTAGCTTTAATGAACGATTAGCAACTGCTTTTCAGGAGACTGGCCAATCTTGTGAAATTTGGTCATTCTCTCTTCAATACCCTTCTTTTTTATTTCCTGGAAAAACTCAATTCTCTACTAGCCCCGCCCCTCCAAATCTTACAATTCACTCCGTAATCAATTCCATTAATCCATTCAACTGGATACGTGTAGGGATGGCCATTCGAAAAAGAAGACCATCACTGGTAGTAGTTCGTTTTTGGATCCCATTTATGGGACCCTGCTTAGGGACAATTCTTAGGATTATAAAAAGAAAAGAAACTAAAATCATTTGTATTGCTGACAATGCAATCCCTCATGAAAAAAGACCGGGTGACCGTATTTTTTCTAGCTACTTTTTCAATAGTTGTGATGCCTTTATTGCGATGAGTAAAACCGTGGAAACAGACTTGAAATCACTAGTCAGCAATAAACCTGTTCAACGTACAGTGCATCCTTTATACGATCACTTTGGCGACCCTGTTTCTAAACATAGTGCCAGGGAAAAACTGGGTATTAGTTCATCTGAAAAAGTGATTTTATTCTTTGGATTTATTAGAAAATACAAAGGCTTGGATCTACTCCTAGAGGCTATGTGCGATTCTCGCATTCAAGAGCAAAACATTAAGCTTCTCATTGCAGGAGAGTTCTATGAAAAAAAGGAACCTTTTTTAGCATTCATAGAAGAAAATAAATTGAACCAATCAGTAAGACTAGATAGCCACTTTATAGCCGATGCGGATATTGCTAATTACCTCTGTGCTGCCGATGTAGTGGTGCAACCCTACCGAAATGCTACGCAAAGTGGCGTTACTCCCCTCGCATTTCACTTTGAAACGCCAATGATTGTTACCAACGTTGGAGGGCTTCCTGAGATGGTACCTAACGATAGAGTTGGACTTGTTTGTGCTCCTAATTCAAACGCAATAGCTGATGCAATTATTCGTTTTTATGAAAAAGGGGGCGACTCATTCCATGGAGGTATTGTTGAGGAAAAGAAAAAATATGACTGGTCAACTATGATTAAAACCATTATGGAGCTCTCCCAAAAATGAACCCACTATGAAATTTATTTACGCGTTCATTTTTATATCAGTTTTAGGTTTTAGCAGTATTGTTAACGCCCAAAACAAAACTCCACTCTCTCCCGCATCCATAAAAAAGTTAGAGGCACACCAAGACACTTTAAAAGAATTTGCCTTCTATTTAAACACAGATAGTCTGACTGAAGACAGGATGATTGCAGATAGTCAATTCACCCGAACGCTTGTAAGAGCCCTACAGACACCCTATTCATTTTATTATCCTTTCGACTCTGTAAAAGGAGTGGCAAAGTTGTATGCGCCTGATTCTAGCTTTAGAATCATTACGTGGAATTTGCAATATGATGATTATTACTGCAGACAACGGGGCGCTATACAGATGAATACGAAAAATGGCGCTTTAAAATTATTCCCCTTGAGAGATGCATCAGAGTTTACAGATCATCCGGAAGATTCGGTTCGCTCTACAAAAAATTGGGTTGGCGCAACGTACTACAACGTTATCAAAAAAGAATACCAAGGCAAGCCCTTTTATACCTTATTTGGAATTGATGCCAACAATGCAATGAGTACGATTAAATGGATGGAAGTGCTTCACTTTTCTCAGCAGGGAGAACCCATTTTTGGAGGACCTTTTTTTAGTTACGAGAGAGACAGTGTTCCGCTCCCTGCTAAATATCGAATCCAACTAGCGTACAAAAAAAATGCAAGCGTTCTCCTCAATTATATTCCTGATATGGATCTGATTTTAATGGATCATTTAATATCTGAGAACAATGATTCAGAAAATAAATGGACCTATGTGCCAGACGGTGATCAGGAAGGCTTTAGATGGGAAAAAGGTAAATGGATACACATCAACAAAGTATTTACCCAGAAATTAAGAGACGGACAAGCGCCTAGGGAAATTCCTCTTTTTGAAAAGAAAAACTAATCGTCCAATTTCAAAACAGCTAAGAAAGCCTCTTGAGGAACTTCTACGTTTCCAATTTGGCGCATCCTCTTTTTACCCTCTTTTTGCTTTTCTAACAATTTACGCTTACGACTAATATCGCCTCCGTAACATTTAGCCGTTACGTCTTTACGCATAGCAGAAATATTTTCCCTCGCTACTACTTTTGCACCAATCGCAGCTTGAATTGCAATCTGGAATTGTTGGCGCGGTAGTAATTCTTTTAACTTCTCACACAGTTTTCTTCCAAAATCTTGGGCACGACTTCTGTGAATCAAAGCAGAGAGCGCGTCCACTTTGTCTCCATTAAGTAGGATATCCATCTTTACAATATCGCTTTCACGATACCCAATCGGATGGTAGTCAAAGGAAGCATAGCCACGTGTTTGAGACTTCAACTTATCATAGAAATCAAAAACGATCTCTGTCAAAGGCATCTCAAAAATTAATTCAACACGGGTTGGTGTCAAATAATGCTGATTGATTAATATACCTCTCTTTCCCAAGCATAATGTCATGATATTGCCAATATACTCAGGCTTCGTGATGATCTGTGCTTTGATAAAAGGCTCATCAATGTGATCCGTTTTTACGGGATCAGGAAATTCAGTGGGATTATTTACAACTATAACCTCCTCTTTCGTGGTGGTAGCTATAAAACTAACGTTAGGAACAGTTGTAATTACTGTTTGATTGAACTCACGCTCCAAACGCTCCTGAATGATCTCCATGTGGAGCATACCTAAGAATCCGCAACGAAATCCGAATCCAAGTGCCTGTGAAGTTTCTAATTCGAACGTAAGAGAAGCATCGTTGAGCTGTAATTTATCCATACAGTCTCTCAGCTCTTCAAAGTCATCTGTATTTACAGGATAGATACCTGCAAATACCATTGGCTTAACTTCTTCAAACCCTTTGATAGCGTCAGGACTAGGGTTCGCTGCTAAAGTGATTGTATCTCCAACTTTTACTTCTTTGGCATTTTTTATTCCTGTAATGATATAGCCTACATCACCGGTATTGACCTGATTTTTTTCGGTCATTTTGAGCTTCAAGATTCCAATTTCATCGGCATGGTACTCTTGCCCGGTAGAAACGAACTTAACGAGATCGCCTTTTTTTATAGACCCATTTAAAATTCGGTAGTAAACGATAATACCACGAAACGAATTAAAAACGGAGTCAAAAATCAGGGCTTGTAAAGGAGCTGCGGGATCGCCAACAGGTGAAGGTATTCGCTCAACAATGGCTTCTAGCACTGTCTCAACACCAAGACCGGTTCGACCGCTGGCCCTTAAAATATCTTCCCTTTTACAGCCAATCAAATCCACAATCTGATCCTCCACTTCCTCAATCATTGCCCCATCCATGTCAATCTTATTGATGACCGGAATGATCTCAAGATTATTTTCAATTGCAAGGTATAAGTTACTGATTGTCTGTGCTTGAATACCCTGGGTAGCGTCGACCAAAAGTAAACACCCTTCGCAGGCAGCTAAGGCACGGCTCACTTCATAACTAAAGTCAACGTGCCCGGGAGTATCAATCAAATTAAGAATATACTCCTCGCCATTTTTATACTTGTAATTGATCTGAATAGCATGGCTTTTAATAGTAATCCCCTTTTCCCGCTCCAGATCCATATCATCCAGCACCTGGTCCATCATATCTCGCTCAGAGATGGTATTAGTAACCTGCAGTAGCCTGTCAGCTAATGTTGACTTACCGTGATCAATATGAGCAATAATGCAGAAATTTCTAATGAGCTTCATGAAGCGATCTCCTCGTTTTTAGCGGGGCAAAGGTAGGCCTTTTAGGGGGATCATTTTTGAGAAAGATGCTTGATCTGATTCCAGATTGCATCCATTTCGGAGAGCGTCATATCTGCCAGTTTCTTGCCTTTGCCTTGCGCTTCTTGCTCCATTAGTTGAAATCGATTGATAAACTTTTTATTCGTTCTCTCCAGTGCGTTTTCAGGATCTATATTTAAGAAGCGAGCATAGTTTACAAGCGAGAATAGTAAGTCGCCAAATTCTTCCTCAACTTTCTTTTTAAGCGCTGTAGCATCCTGTTCCACCGGAACCGATTCCATCGCGTCTATTTCAACTTTTAACTCACCTAACTCCTCTTCTACTTTCTCCCACACCTGCCCCGCATTTTCCCATTCAAAGCCAACCTGCTTAGACTTCTCTTGTAAGCGCATTGCTTTGACCAAAGCAGGCAAGCTAACAGGGACACCACTTAACACCGACTTTTTCCCTTCTTTCATCTTCAGCTTTTCCCAATTGCGTTTGACATCCTCTTCATTTTCAACTTTCACATCGCCATAAATATGCGGGTGACGAGCGATTAGTTTTTCACAAATACCATGAATGACATCATTGATATCAAATTGACTCTTTTCACTGGCAATTTTTGCATAAAATACAATATGCAAAAGCAAATCTCCCAGCTCCTCTTTTAAAGCACTTGGATTACCTTCTGTGATTGCATCTGCCAATTCATAGGTTTCCTCAATAGTTAATTGGCGTAACGACTCATTGGTTTGCTTTTGGTCCCAGGGACATTTTTCGCGCAGGTCATTCATGATTGCGATGAGGCGATCAAATGCAGTAGTCATAACTATGAATATGTAGATAGGCTAAAAATAGTATAATTCTAAATAGAGCATAAAAAAAGGGAGGCCGTTGCAGGCCTCCCTTACTAAATATGTTAAAAGTATTAATTGAAGAGATATCTCACTCCAACTTGAATTTGCCATCTAGAGGCTTGTGAAGTACTGTTTTGGAATGTGTTTGTCAATGGAACTTGACTAGCAGCATCTAGATAAGGGAAGCTAAATACAGGCTTACCTGTATTTAATCCAACTGTTTCAATGCGCTTAAAGTTTAACAATCCAGCAGCACGCGTTGGGATTCTATAAATACCCCAATTCTTATTCAAGAGGTTTCCAAAGTTGAATACATCTAATGTGAAACGGATGGTATGATTGGTTTTCCCAACTTTCTGCATAACATCTTGTGTAAAATTCAAATCAAGTCTTTTATAAAAAGGCAATAACAACCCATTTCTCTCAGCATATTGACCACGGCGAGTGCTCAAATAGGGATCCTGATTGATGTAATTATTGAGTTGCCCCCAAATTACATCTGCACTACGTGTATCAGTTGCACTTACACCTTCAAGAACAATTTCATTAATGTTACGTGGAACGTAAATCAAATCATTAGAAACTTGATTATCATTATTCAAATCACCATTATACGTGTAGTTAGCTGTTCCGCCATTAGCTGCTTCAAAAGTAAAACCAATTGAGGTAGCAAACTTTTTAGCATATTCAAAACGATAGTTGGCTGCAGCAACTACTCGATGAGGCTGATAGAAATTAGAGTAAGATAACACATCATCATTGGGATCGTTACTAATAAAACGATCTCTCCAAATAGACTGCGCAATAGATCCCCCATCATTTACAGAGCGGCTATCTCCAAATGAGTAGGCAACCATTGTGTAAAAGTTCTTAACATTACGCTGTAACTGGAGTGTTGCGTTATAGGTATACCCTTTATTAGTATTTGTCATAAGGATAGCATCACTAATATTGGGGTTAGTTGCAGAAACGCCACCAGCACCGCTGTAAATTTGAGGAGAAGTGAATCGAGGTCTTGTATCAACTCCTACCAGAGCAACACGTGTGGCAGGCAGATTGACATTTTGGTGATATACTGCATTCAAATCTTTGCTAAAGATTGCTTCTACTGTCATTGTGATATCAGCAAATATCTTTTGATCAATAGCTAAATTACTTCTGAACAATTGAGGGAATTTAAAACTTTGATCAGTGAACGCAAGATTATAACTTGTATTTGCTGTGGCGTTGGCAGGACGGTAAAAATTAACATCAGGACTAAAGGCAGTAGGCGTGGTTCTCAAAAATGAGCCAAAATCTACTCCGTTATTACTTGCTTGATTGCTAATCCATACAAAAGGAGGCGGCCCTGAAAACACTCCAATACCACCACGCACCTGGGTAGTTTTGTCATCATTTACATCCCAATTAAAACCAAGTCGTGGAGACCATAAAATATTTGTTGCAGGTGGTAGTCCGGTTTGTACTCTAATGCCATTTCTGAATGACAATGCATCTGCATTTTTATTAGCAATAAAATTTTGTTTAAAAATGGGCACATCGGCTCTTAAACCATAGGTCAAAACAAAATTCTTGGCAATATTCCATTTGTCTTGTAAAAAGAACCCTAATTGGGTTACTGCCACATCTGCATAGGGGAATTCTCCATTGGCGCGAGCAGAATAGCGTAATTCATAACGAGCAGCATTTGCGGTTCCATTATTTGCGCTGGCATAGAAATCAGCAAGGCTATTAAAACGGAAAACACCGTAATAACTTGGGGCAAATCCGTTTCTAAATTTATTATATGTGTTCTGTGTACCAATTAAAATAGTGTGTCTACCCTTATATAAAGTAAGTACATCATTAAACTGCCAAGTATCCGTATTTAATTGATTGAAAGCAGTGAATGGTTCAAATCCAAAAGAAGTTAAAGATAAACCGGCTCCGTTCATAATATCTACCATTGGGAAAATTCCTCCAGGGCTACTTCTAAAATCACGCAACTGGTTAACCCCTACTTGTAGTTTATTAGAGACCTTATTACTGAATCGGCTATTCAATTCTCCAATAACAATGTTGAAATTATTGTTGATGATATATGAAGAAGAGAAAAATGGCATTGCAGTAACACCAGGCTGTCTACCACCAGTTGGAGCTCCACTATTACTTGGAGGCACATTACGATAGGATTTCAGGTAGTAGTAATTTAAGTTGAATGTGTGTTTTGGACTAATATTATAATCCAAGCGGAATGTCAACTTATCGCTATAGGTGTCATAAGTGTAATTCTCATAAGCACCAGGATCATACCCATATTTAGTTTTCAAGAATGTAGCTAACGCATCCAAATCTTCGGCCTTAGCTTGTGAAATACCTACACCGCTACTACCATTTCTACTTGCTACTAGACTTGTGGCAGGTTGGCTAACTCTTTCTTGCTCTCCGCTTACAAAGAAGAATAATTTGTTCTTAACAATAGGACCTCCCACACTTGCACCACGGTTAACAAAATCAAACTGTTGTTTTGCAATTTTAACATTACCAACTTTCAAACCAGTTAACTCAGGGTTCTTAATGTAGTTGTAAATGGTAGCCTTGAATTGATTAGTACCACTCTTTGTAACTGAATTAATACCTGCTCCAGTAAATCCGCCTAAAGTAACATCATAAGGTGCAATGTTAACTTGAATTTGATCAAGCGCATCAATACTGATTGGCTGAGAATTAGTCTGTCCACCTAAACCAGCAGCTAATCCAAATGTATTATTAAAAGATGCACCATTTACAGTAAGATTATTATAAGAATTTGCTCTTCCCGCAAAGCTACTTGTTCCATAAGTAGCGTTGCTGTTTGCGGTAGGAGTCAACCGTGTAAAATCATTGATACTTCTATTGATAGTTGGAAGTCTTTCAATTTGTTGGCGGTTGATAACCTCCGCAGATCCAGTTCTTGATTTATTGAAAACTTTGTCAGGGCGAGAAGTAGTAACTGTTACTTCCTGTAAAACTGTTGTAGACGAAACCAAAGCAAAATCAGCTCTATAAGTCTGTCCGATAACCAGGTAGATATCTCCCTTTGCGTCTTCTTTATAACCCACAAAACTACAGGTGACCAAGTAAGGCCCGCCAACACGAAGGTTTGCTAAGTTAAATCTTCCATCCTTTCTTGAACTAGTTACATATTTTGTACCAGTAGGTTGATGAATGGCAGTAATTGTTGCACCTGAAAGTACAGAGGCGTTTTTATCACTCACCAAACCCTGAATTTCAGCAGTAGTTTCCTGCGAAAATGCACTCAGGGTGAATGTCAATGCAAAAAGAACAAATAAGCAAATGCGTTTCATGGGTTTTCAATTTGGGCGCAAATTGTGAAAATTTTAATTCTGAATAAACCTTCTATCGTTAAGAAATTATTACCAAACCGAGTAGGTTAATTAATTATTAACTTACCGAAATTTAAAACAGCAGGTTAAGAAGGAAAGTAGCTTTGCGAAAAATTGTTTATGAATAAGATTTTTCCTTTTTTAGCACTTGTAATACTGTTTTCTTGTAAAAAAGAGTCCAACAGTGTCATTGAAACCCCACCTTACGAGTCTGTAAACGAAGACTTATCATCATACAGAGAGATAAGTACTTTGAATTTAGGAGGTCTTGGTGCAGCAGAGATTACAGATTTCGATCCCTCAACTTCAAGATTATTTGCGGTTAATAATGGGACCACTAATAAAATTGACGTCATTGACTTTACTAACCCTGCCTCTATTAGAGTGGTTGCTTCAATCTCCATGGCACCTTATGGAGGCTATGTTAATAGTGTAGCAGTAAGCAATGGAAAAGTTGCAGCTGCAATAGAATCATTAAACAAGCAAGAAAACGGCAAGGTTGCAATATTTGATACTAAAACACTAGCAGAAATTAAAGTAGTACAAGTTGGCGCATTACCAGATATGATCACGTACACTCCTGATGGGAAATTTATTCTCACAGCTAATGAGGGAGAGCCAAACGATGCTTACACAGTTGATCCAGAAGGTAGTATCTCCATCATTAGTACTGAAGATTATAGTGTAAAGACAATAAATTTCACAAGCTGGGAAGGAGCATACACAGTTTTGGCTGGAAAAGGGATGCGTGTGTTTGGCGTGGGAAGAAATTTCACCAAAGACATTGAACCGGAGTATATAACAGTTTCAAAAGACTCTAAAACTGCATGGGTTACACTCCAAGAAAATAACGCTATAGCAAAAATTGACATCCAGAGTAAAACAATTATCGATATTTTACCGCTTGGTTTTAAAAACTACAGTTTACCAAATTACCTTATTGATCCAAGTGACAGAGACAGTAAAATTGACTTTACTTCGATCTATAAAAATATCTTTGGCATGTACCTGCCTGATGCGGTTTCAAACATCAGAATTAATGGAGTTAACTATCTCATTACAGCAAACGAAGGTGACGCGAGAGAATATGCAGGTTTTTCAGAAATTAAACGTGCAAGCCTAGTTGTGATGGACCCAACGGTATTTCCTGACCGCGTAACACTTAGAACAGATGCACAGTTGGGCAGATTAAACATTACTACCACACTTGGAGATTTAGACGGAGATGGCGACTACGACCAACTTTATAGTCTCGGAGCCCGCTCCTTTAGTGTATGGAACGCTGAAACGGGCCAACAAGTTTTTGATAGCGGAAATGAACTTGATATCAAAGCAAAGGAATTGAATATATATGATGACGGACGTAGTGACGATAAGAGTGTTGAACCAGAAGCAGCTACCACTGGATGGGTAGGTAAAACTCCAATTGCCATCATTGGAATGGAAAGAGCAGATGCCTTTGCTATTTATGACATCACAGATCCAGCTAAACCGCTATTCATCAAAATGTTTGTTACAGGTGACGCACCCGAGGGAATCTTATTTATCCCTGCATCAAAAAGTCCAATAGGACAAAGCTTAATCGTAGTTAGCAGTGAGAATGATGGAAATATAAAAGTATATAGGGCAAATAAGCTCTGATTAGTGCTCATTAATCCTTTTGAAAGTCCTGCAAGAATGCAGGACTTTTTTTTGCCATAAATCAACATCATCATCAATTTGACAATCGTCATTTAGTTCCTATTTCTGTAACAGTATTTTGCCTTACGTATCAATACTAACATGATATGAGGCCTATAAAAAAGTATTTAATCATAATTCTTGTCATTTCAAGTTGCCAAAAAGAAGTTGTAGTAGATACTACAGAGGATAAACTCGCAGAAAAGGAATGGTACTTAGAGAGAAAATCAGGAGGACAAGCAAATTTTATCTATACAGGCCTGCCAACATTTTCTTTTAATCTGACGAGAAGTTCAAAATCATATACAGACACAGATGGGATATCAGGCACATACATAATTGAGGACCAACCAAACTTGAAAACCCTTCAGGTTAATGCAAGTGGTAGACAGATTGAGGCGTATATAATCAAACAAGTAGAAAAAGACAATGTCGTACTCGAGTACACACGCAATAACATTATTTACACCTTATTTTTTTCTACTCGTAAATGAAATTAGTTAAGCTATATATCATTTTTTTATGCCTTACTCAATCGATTGTTTTTGCACAACCAAGTGTGATATATAGCATTGGAGCAATAGGAAATCTTTCTGAACAAACAGAAGCCAAGTGTCTTTCTCAAAGTATCATTTTCTCGAACGGGTGCGTTCAATTACAAACAGGACTCTCCCTGTTCTCTGGTCTTATTGGCCTTGCTGAATTCAATTTAGATTGTAAAACTAGCACAACCCCTACCCCCGTCAATATTCGGCTCTACCCTAACCCAGTAATAAATTATGTACGGCTGGAGGGATCTGGATTTTCAACTAGTGAATCCAAAGTAGATTTATCAATCATTGATGCAACAGGAAGACTAATCCAAAAACAACAAATTATAGCTGCAGCACTACTAAACGGAAGTAGCTATTTCTGGGGATGGCTTCAATCAGGGAATTATTTCTTGAGAGTAGAAGCAGATAACGTAAAAAGAATTATTCCATTTGTAAAACTGAATTAAGAAGTGAAAAATATTTTTATGCGCATCATAGGACTCAGTCTTTTTTGGCTGATGCAGGTTTCAGATTGTATAGCTCAACAACCTGGTATTCATTTTGAGGCGATTGCAAAAGACAGAAACAATAATCCTGCAAAAGACAGGAGAATCTATGTCAAAGTAGAGATCATACCGGCAAACACCACTAATGGATCCGTTTTTATAGAAGAGCATTCCTCACGCACTAATAGCGCTGGTATTTTTCAAATTCAGATTGGAAAAGGAATAAGAACAGGAGGAAACTACTCATCAATACTGGAAATTCCTTGGAGAACGCTCAACTACAATCTAAAAATTCAAGTAGCAATTGAACCTGTTATCAATGTAATTAACTGGAATTATCAAAATGATTGGATAGACCTGGGCATCTCGCCATTTGGAATTGTTCCTTATGCCGGCACTGCATTAACCGTGCAAGAAGTACCAGCCAATGCAGCGGTCATCAGTCTTAGTGGAGGAAGCACTGGATTAACCCCCAGCACGCCCACACAAGGAAATATCATTCTTGGCGGGATATTAGCAATTACTAATGGAGGAACTGGATCAGCAACAAAAAACTTTGTTGATCTAAGTACCCCTCAACAAGTAGGTGGTGAAAAGACTTTTACTGAATTAATCAATGCAAACAACGGACTTGTTGTATCTGGTGCAATTAACTTAACGGGCAATACATCACCTTTACTATTAAGTGACCAATCAGGCAATAGTGGTGACGTACTGGTATCAAGAGGGGCTAACACAACCCCACAATGGGTATCAGCCCAAACAATACTTGGTGTTAAATCAAAAAATCGTAGTAATCCACTCTCTGGAGTAGAAGTCTTTTTTATTCCTGTAAATGGATTAGATACCAATGATGGCGTCAGTGTGGTTATGGAAACGGATGCAGTACCTAGACCAATCCCCAGTTACTACATCTTACGAGACGTCTCAAACAGTCGGGTTGAAGTTCACTTTACAGCACCATACACCGGCTTTGTTACCTGGGTAGTAATCGACTAAACAATCTTAAAAACCAAATAAACACAAACAAAATGAAACAACAACACATTGTTGCAGCCGCATTAGTCCTGTTCACAGGTCTAAGCATTCAATCACAAGCGCAGTCCCCCACTGTTCAACGAGAAGTCCGACTCATTAGTCCAACTACCGGAGGAAACTATGTAGGAATGAAAGCGAGTGCTAGTACTGCTACCTACACTCTTTCCATGCCGGCAACACTACCAACTGCTAACCAGGTTTTAACAGTAAGTGGCATCACCGGTAGCGGTGTAAACTTGGTCTGGAACTCACCCGATGCAACAGGCTGGTCATTGACAGGTAATGCAGGTACTACTTCATCTACTTTTCTTGGAACTACAGATGCACAACCATTAGTAATGAAAACAAATGGTAGCACAAGAATGACACTGGCACAAGATGGAGGAGTTACAATCAACTCTCTTTCTGGTGCGGCTGCAAGTGCATCAGCCACGGCCACCAATGAGGGAGCTGTAGTTTCGGATGCAAACGGACTTGTTAGTAAAGTCAGTTACGCATCGATAGTTTCTGCAGGTCTAACCAATAGTACAACTGGCCTCACCGTAGGTGGAGCTATTACTGTTAGCGGATTACTTACAGCCAACGCTGGTCTCACCGTAGCAGGAGGTTCGCTTAACCTTACCGGAACAAATCCTTTACAATTAAATGGATCTGCCGGAAACGCGGGCGAAATTCTTCAATCCAATGGCGCGGGTGCAGCTCCCACTTGGAGTAGTGCATTTATAAAAGGTAGAGGATTGGTAAGTGTTTCAGCAAATGAATCTATTGTAGTGTCAGCTACTAACGTAGATGCAGATGATGCTATCAATGTTACTTTAGAAGGAAGCAGCAATGACATGGCTATTCCCTCCTATTATGTGGTGAGAACGGCTAACACAGGATTTACTATCTATTTTTCAGCACCCTTCACAGGTAGTTGCAATTGGAGCGTAGTGAACCAATAAAATCTAAATATTATTATGCAATTAAAATTTCAATCTAAATTGAAATATATCATTCTGCTGGTCCTTGCAAAAGGCCCGGCAGAATGTTTTACGAGTTCTCTCTTTTCGCAGACGGTTCGTCCAACTACTCAAAAAGAGATAAGGCTTATTGGTACATCAAACAGTATTATTAATCTACGAGGTTCAACTGGAGCTAATTCCTATTCACTAATTCTACCATCATCAGTGCCACTAGCCAATCAAGTTTTAAGTGTGAGTTCAATTAGTACAGGAATTGCAACACTAAATTGGGGTACTCCTGTTGGTGTAGTTGGCACTGTAGCAAGTGGACAGGTTGTTTATTGGAGTGGAGCAAATAGCCAAGCAGGTTCCAATGATTTTTTCTGGGATGCCAATAACAGAAGGTTAGGAATTGGTACTGCTAGTCCCGCAGATAAATTACAAATAAACGAACCAAGCAATACTTCAATTATAGCATCAATTCTTGCAAGAGGAGGAAATAATTTGAAAGCCCAATTAAACTTAGGGGTGCGAAATAGTTCAGGCACTTCAGTAGGGGGAGCTATTTTCTCAGATGGATCACTTGGAGGAGGATTAACATTGCAGGGAAATTTGATTGATCAACCATCAGTATCACCACACGTACATATAAACACTAGTGGTGAATTACTAGTAAATACTACTACGGATAATGGAGTTTATGAAATACAAGTCAATGGTGATATCTATGCTCGTACAGCTAGGTTTTATTCTGTAGGCTCAGGGTCATCTTCGCAATATTTAAACTTACGTTCAGATGGCACTCTTACCACTTCCTCATCTGATATACGCCTTAAAAAAAATATCGAAACAATTAAAGATCCAATCAAAAAAGTAATGGCTCTTCGAGGAATAACCTATAATTGGAAAGACACTACCGCACCCAGAAGAATGATAGGCATGATTGCGCAGGAGGTATTAGAAATAGTTCCCGAACTAGTATTTCAAAACAAAACTGATGGATACTATGGAATCAATTATGGCGAAACTTCGGGACTTCTAATTGAGGCAATCAAAGCACAGCAACAATTAATTCAAGAGATAAAAGCTGAATTAAGCAAACAACAAGGCTATTTACAAGCCGCTCAACAAGAAATAATTCGACTTAAACAAAAAACAAATACTCAATAAAAATTTTTATGAAAACAATACATAAATTAATCGCTGGAACGATACTTGTTGGAATTTTTGCATTTACATCAGAAAAATTATACATTTTTAAATTCAGTGAGCCGCAAATCAATTATCACTGGCAAAACCTGGAAGCCATTAAGCAAATGATGGATCAAAGCGCTCTCCCCCACAACCAAGTCAAACAAGCGGTGGGTGCGATAGACTCATTACAAAAGGATATGCGGAAAGTATTAACCATTGATACGACTGCTAGCGCCGAGAAGTAGAGAAAAAATTAATAATTAGGATATAAACCAAATAAGCATACCTTTACAGCTCTTATAGTAGTTCATCGCTTTATTTGATTGATTTATTCTTCCCAAATATCCTTGTCACTAACATAAGGCAGATAAAGTGCAATCCATAAAATTGCAGCCTTATCACATTTCTTTACTTTAAATCTTAAAATGACGTTTAAAAATCTATTAATTATTGATCCAATTCTACAAGTACTTGAAAAAGAAGGTTACAATCATCCAACCCCAATTCAGCAAAAAGCAATACCTGAACTATTAAAAGGAAAAGACTTAATAGGATGCGCGCAAACCGGAACCGGTAAAACCGCCGCCTTTGCAATTCCCCTACTCCAGCATTTACAAAATGAAAAGAACACAAGAACTAAGGAAGCAACCGCATTAGTTTTAGCCCCAACACGTGAATTGGCGCAACAAATCGGAGACAGCCTAACTACTTATGGAAAGAATCTTAGTATTAGGAACACAGTCATTTTTGGAGGTGTATCACAGGTCCCACAAATACAGAAGTTAAACCAAGGCATAGATATACTAGTTGCTACACCTGGTAGACTACTAGACTTAGTACTTCAAGGTCACGTTAAGCTCAATACCATAAAGTATTTTATTCTTGACGAAGCAGATCGAATGCTTGACATGGGCTTTATTCATGATATAAAGCGAATCATTTCAAAATTACCTGCAAAGCGACAAACCATACTATTCTCAGCAACTATGCCAGCAGAGATAGAATCACTAGCAAGTAGTTTATTAATCAACCCAGTAAAAGTAACGGTAACACCTGTTTCCTCTACGGTAGAGGCTATTAACCAAACTGTTTTTCAAGTCAAGAAATCAAATAAGCTACCACTCCTTTTAGATTTATTAAATGATAGCAGCATTGATTCCATACTCGTTTTTACCGAAATGAAACATATTGCAAATAAAATTGCGAAAAAGCTTACTGAAAATGGAATTTCTGCAAGTGCAATTCACGGAAATAAATCTCAAAGTGCAAGACAACTGGCGTTGAGTAATTTTAAGAATAAAGAAATTAGAGTATTAGTAGCAACAGATATCGCAGCCCGAGGAATTGATATTGACGAATTAGGCTTTGTGCTCAATTTCGACCTTCCACATGTTCCAGAATCATATGTCCACAGAATTGGAAGAACAGGCAGAGCTGGCACAAACGGGACAGCTATTAGCTTTTGTGATACCGATGAACTTCCAAAATTAAAATCAATAGAACGTTTGATAAAAAAGCGTATCACAACAAAACAACATACCTTCAACAATATTCAATTAAACTAATAAAATGGCAGAATTCTTCAGCAAACGCGATCGAGAAAAAAAGAAACAACAAGCCAAAAAAGAAAAAGAAGAGCGCAAAAGAGAGCGAAAAGAGCAAGCCAGAGACGGAAACTCGCTATCCGAAATGATTGCCTATTTGGATGAGAATGGCAATTTAACCTCAACTCCACCAGACCCATCAAAACGCAGAGAATTTAATATTGAAGACATACAAATAGGAACACCAAAGCTTGAAGATCGAGTTCAAAAAGAGAAATTTGACGAAGGAATTGTCACCTATTTTAATGAAGAAAAGGGATTTGGTTTTATACGCCACTTGCAGACTAAGCAAAGTATATTTGTCCATAACAAACAGCTTTCCAGTCCCGTTCAAATCAATAATAAAGTTAGATTTGTCATCGCAAAAGGGCTTAAAGGCCCTGAGGCAACACAAGTAAGTATTATAAAATAAGTTCTCTTTTGAAATCGAATAAGAAACTTGCATCATTAATTTTGATTGTCTTCACACTCATTTCATGTCAAAAAGATATTGCGATCACTCCCCAACAACAAGTAGAAAATGCACTTGATCAATTTGCAACTTCCCTTATTTCAAATCCACCTACCACTGCAAATGCCTCCGCTAGAGTAAAGCAGTACATGCAGACCATTGCTGTTCCTCCACAATATTTTTACGGCGCTACAGTAACACTCTTAGATACTATGGGTGTTGCTAAATATAGCCCGTACTGGTATAGGTCAGGCGATAGCTTAAGAACTTTAGATCTTGCTGCAGACACTACTTATCTTATTAATAGCCAACCTTGGCTTCGTCAGCCAATAGATAATGGCGCACCCATTTGGACAGCTCCCTATTTTGATGCCGGGGGAGGAAATATCTGGATGAAAACAAGATCTGTTCCAATTAAAGTAAATGGTAAAATAATTGCTGTAGCTACGACTGATTTGCCTATTTGATAAAATTCTAGACAAAGTCACCTAAAAGAATACGTGGATGGATTTCTTTTAAATTCATCTTTACATCCTTTGGAACAAAATCCCAATGCTTTGCCTATATAATTTGCGGTATCGGAAGCACCTGTTTCTACTGACATGCCGCAAACAGGGTCTTTTTTGTTTTCGTACTGCATGGCACTATAGAAAGAATCGGGATGTAAAGCAGCTTTCATACCTCCATCATACATGGAACGGATATTATCAACAATTTCCTTATCCGTTTTTTCTTCACTGCCACCTTGAAAGGGAGGCTGAGGGTCATATTCTAGATCAAGCATCACCGCTTTGGTATATTTTTCACCCCTTATCTCATTCACTAGGGCAAGGCTCATATCCATTCCGGCTGTAACACCTGCACTTGTCCAGTACTTGCCATTTTTTACAAACCGTTGGTCTTGCACTTTTGCCCCAAATTCATCTGCCAGTATTTTTTTACCGTACCAATGTGTCGTGGCTTGTTTATCCCGGAGTAATCCGGCTGCCCCCAGAATCCAGGCACCTGTACAAACACTTGTGGTATATTGGGTAGTTTTATCAATAGTCCTTATCCAATTCAGTAATACTGTATCTTTTGTAGCCAAGTAGGTTTCTTTAAAACCCCCAGGAATCACAAGAATATCAAGATTCTTTACTTCAGCTATGGAAGTGTCACAAAGTACTTTTACACCGGTCATGTTAACAATCAAGCCCCTTGTTCTGCCGACAAAAAATACCTTTGTTCCCATCATTTCACTCAGAACCTGGTAAGGTCCCATTGCATCTAAAGTGGTGTACCCATCATATAATAGAATCCCCACCGTTTGAATATCCTTTTTGGCGGATGGAAACATTTCGTTCGTCTGCTTTTCGTGACCAACATCTTGCTTTAATGAATCTTCTATTTTACTCTTACACCCTGCAATCATAGTTATTAGCAACACAGCTACTATCACTTTTTTCATGTCATTTTTTTAGTTGTTTTTGAATCAATGGAAGCAGCGTCATGTCGTACATTTCTTTCATCATTTCGAAGACAATTTTTTCTGATTTTTCTGGTGTGCCTGCGTCATAGGGAGGTTTGGGATTATATTCTAGATCAAGCATCACGCCTTCCGTGTACTTTTTTCCCATCAGTTCATCTATAATGGCTAGAGACATATCAATTCCTGCTGTTACTCCGGCGCTTGTCCAGTATTTTCCATCTCTTACCCAACGTTCCTGCTTAAATTTTGCGCCGTAACTATTCAGCATTTCCTCTGCCCTGTACCAGTTGGTAGTAGCAATTTTTCCTTTGAGTAATCCGGCAGCTCCTAATATCCATGCGCCAGTACAAACGCTTGTAGTATAGGCAGTTGTTTTGTCTATTTGTTTTATCCAGTTTAACGTAGTTGTGTCCTGCGTTTGCATGAATGTTTCTACGGCACCTCCGGGAATTACAAGTATGTCAAGGTTTTTAACCTCAGCGAATGAAGTGTCCACTTTCATCTCCAGTCCACGCTGGTTTTTTACCATACCTCTTTTCTTTGCAATAAAAAATGTTTTGGTTCCCATAATTTCGGCTAGTGTATGATAAGGGCCCATGGCGTCTAACGTATTATACCCATCATACACCAATATACCTATCGTTTTAATTGGCACTTTTGGCTTTGTCATGATGATGGCCATCATCTCATTATGCCTTTTTGAAAGAGAGTCGTTGCTTCCACTTTGAGCAAATAAAATGTCTACTGCTGTAACAATACTAAGCAGAAATGATAAAAAATATTTTGACTTCATATATGAAAATTTAAAAGCCAAAGACTATTGTCTTTGGCTTTCTGAAAAATTAAAATTTAGCACTTAGCGTAAACCCATAGGTACTAGGCGACGCCATCAAAACAGTTCTGCCAAAACTTGTATCTGAAGAACCGTATAAAAGGTACTTTTCACTAGTAAGGTTTTGTCCCCAAAAAAATAAACTGTACTTGTTATATGTAAATCCAACCCTAGTATTTATTAGCGTATAGGCAGACTGCTTTAGGCTATTTTGCATATCTGCATAATATTTACCAATATTTCTGAGTTCGCCACGCACTATTGCCTTCAACTTTTTAGTAATTGATAACTCATACTGCGCAGCGATATAAATAGTGTGGCTGGGTGTATTAGACAAACTGTTCCCCCCTATCTGAGTTTTTGTTTCAACCCCCGTACCATAATTTACTCTTGTTAAGGCGAAGTCCCTGTACTTTGTTTTATTTAAGCCAACGCTGCCATCCAACTGCAATCCCTTGATAGGTATGGCTGAAATTTCTGCTTCAAGCCCCAATGATTGTGCATTACCTACATTCTCCCTGGCATAAGTAAAGGGTGCCACCAGGTTATACAACTGCATATCCTTCCACTCGATCAGGAAGGCAGATGCACTTAAGCTGACTTTATTATCAGCAACGCTAGTTTTATAGCCCAATTCAAAATTATCAGAATATTCCGGATCAAAAGTTTGCTTCACGCCAGATGTGGCCGAGAATCGCTGCGCATTGATACCGCCAGAACGAAAGCCCCTATTATAAGAGATATAAATGGTAGACTTCTCATTGATCAAATAGCTAAGACTTAGCTTTGGAGATAGTGCAGAATAATTTCCTTTTGCAATGGTATCTTTTACAAAATCAGTTATAGTACCACCAACCAATGCTGCATCACCAAATCCATTAAATGTCGATTGCTTTTTCTCATAATCGTATCGCAAGCCAACAGCACCTTTTAGTTTATTGGTGAATGAATAACTAAGCTCCCCAAATCCTGCCATGCCATAATTCTTGCTTCTATTCCTGTATATAATGTTTGAGCCTGCAGGCAACCCATAAAAGGCAGCCTCTCCGGCAGATAGCTCATATACTAGGTTTGTCGTGGGTTCATACCCCTTTTGTAAGAAACTATATAAACCGGCAGTGTATTGTATTTTTTTTGAATTATTTGTACTGATTCTTAACTCCTGACTAAACACTTCCTGTGGTGGCAATAGTTCGCCTACTTTTTTATCATAAAATGTGTGATAGAAACCAGGGAAATCAACATCGCTATAACCCAAACGAATATTCTGATAAGCACTAATGGATGTAAATGTAAAATTGCTCCCAAAGTATTTTGCCACAAGTGAATTATTGATGATATTTCGTTTATGTTCACCAATTCTTCTCAAGTACACTTTATCGGGATTAGCAAAAGCAATAACATCACTTGGCTGAGAAATCATAAAGCCTGTATTATTACTCCAGTCACTTTGTCCCTTAATGTTCAATGTTAATGAAAAACGACTAGATGGTAGAAATTTTAAAAATAAATTTCCATACAGATTTTTTTCCCCACCCACCAATTTACCATTTACACTTCCATCGGTAGCACGTGTACCTGTAGTATCATTTTTAAGATAGCCATCTTTTGTTTGAAACAAACCAGTCAGTCCAAAAAATAATTTATCCTTTACAAGAGGCATTTTAAATCCACCTGCATACCGTTGTAGCCCCTGGTTTCCGGTACCAGCTTCTAAGAATCCCGATGCTTTATTAGCAGGCTTTTTAGTAATGATATTAACTACACCCCCCATTGAATTTCTACCAAACAATGTTCCCTGCGGTCCCCTTAGTACTTCAATTCTTTCGATATCCGTAAAGGCAAATCCATTGGCCAGGATATCTAGGTTGTTCACATCATCAATATAAGTGGATACTGCGGGGTTTTCGCTGAACGCCTGTATGCCCCGGATAGATTGTAATTGCTGACTCGCAACTCCCAATTCCTGATATGAGTAGTTGGGCACTAGGGCAGTCAAATCCTTTAATCCCCATGTACGAGTATCTTCCACTTTCTTTGATGAAAGCGATGTGATGGATGTGGCAACTTTCAGTATGTCTTCTTCCCGTTTATTAGCTGTTACTACTACTTCACCTAATTGTTGGTTCTGCTCATATAATGTAATGACAAGTTCGGTTGTTTTTTCTGCAGAAACAGTTACCTCCTTTAAAAGAGTGGCATAGCCTATGGAGCTAAAGCTAATCTGGTAAACGCCGGCTTTCATTTTGGGGAAACTGAACATACCCTGTTTATCTGCAATTGTTATTTTATCCGAATTTAAAACGCTTACGGTGACTGCTTCAACGGCGCCGCCATTGGAAGATTTGATTTTTCCAATAATAGATTGGGCCTGCAAGGCCGTTATCCCCAAAAGTAACATCAACGTTAATAATTTATTTTTCATTTTTATTTCAATTTTAAGTTTACTGATTGATGCTCATACAGAATTATTCATCACCCTTTACTTATCGCTAGAGAGAAACCGAAAATTATGAGTGTATGCTTAAGCAAACTGTTCTCTAGGATAAAATACAGATTCCAACAATCAAAAAGGTTGAATTCACGAGTCAGTTTTCAAAAGAGTTGCACATAGATCTTTTCAAAACGAGATAGTATGCTTCAGATTCTGATAATGTATAAACGTTTAAAAAAAACGATACTGTTTTTATTTAAGCATTGTGAATCTAAGCTTTGACTTGTTGGACTAAGCAAAAAAGGAAGGGGGGCGGAAAACTGAGCAGATATATCCAGTGCTATAAAAAGCATTACTCACTGACTCGTAAGGAATGCTACCGCTTAGAAATGGCGTATATGTAAGAAGATCAGAAATAGAGTGCTTGCAAAAAAGATTAACTTTCTTCAACTTTAGATCTGGATATTTTTGCTCTTGCTTTTGGGCTAAATTTAATTGATCTTCCAAAACGCAGGATCCTTTACATACAGGGATGGATTCAAATCTGTTAATACAGAGATTAGCAGCGATATACTCTTGGTTAATTTTAAAAGAAACCAAAATCCAAAGATGACTTGTACTTTGTACAAGAAAAACAAGGATCAGTAATATCGAGAGCAGCTTTTTCAATTTTGCAAAGTTATATCAAAACTGTTCGTTTAGCAAAATCTTTACATCTTTTATAAGACGTTTCGTTTCCTCTGGATTCGTGCTATTATATACTCCACGAATATGGCGATTCTTGTCCACTAGCAATAATCCACCACTATGTGTAAACCCTCCTGGAGATGTACTGTCGGGGTATGCCGCTGAGAAATAGGAATATTCACTCAGGTTAATAATACTATCTTGATTACCAGTTACAAAATGCCATTTATTTGAATTAACCCCCAAATTTTTTGCATATGCTTTTAAAGCGGGAATTGTATCGCGCTCTGGATCAATAGTATGAGAAATAAATAGAACTCTACTTTCATTTTCAAATTGTTGATAAGCGCTATACAATTCTTTTGTCATTTTCGGACAAATAGTAGGGCAAGAAAGAAAAATAAAATCCGCGATGTACAACTTGTTTTCAAAAGTTTGATTAGTAACTATGTTACTGTCTTGGTTTATAAACTTAAAGTTTGAAATAGTAGGGTAAGTTGTGTCATTTCCTAGAATAGTGGGTTCTCCTAGTATGGGTAGTGTTGAGGATTTCTCTTTACATCCGATCAACAATATAACCGTTAGCACTAATAAAATGAATTTATTACTTAGTTGGTTGAGCACAAATAGTGAATTTTTGCAAAGGTAAAATTATGGCACTAACTGACGGTAAACTAAGAATGTAATTCATCTTTTAAATTTTTTATTGTAACTAGTGCTGGATTACTTTCAGTGATCACAATAAGTTGGTCTTACCCAAAGCCCCACACGGCTTCGCCGTGATGGGCTTTTTACTTGTCTGCTTAGGCAAGTAAACTTGCCACGCATCCAATTAAAAAAGCCCTCAACACTTCGTGTTGGGGGCTTTGTGCCCAAGACTGGATTCGAACCAGCACGCCGTTTCCAGCGCTACCACCTCAAGGTAGTGCGTCTACCAATTTCGCCACCTGGGCCCGTGAATAAATTCACTGAAGGGGAGCAAATATAAGAAACTATTTTGGCAGGTTTATTGCAAAGGTTGTGCCCTTGCCTAGTTCAGATTGCTTCACAAACAATTTACCACCATGGAATTGCTCCACAATTCTTTGAGAAAGCGTAAGCCCTAAACCCCATCCTCTTTTTTTAGTGGTAAACCCGGGATTAAAGACCTTGCCAATCTCAATTTTTGCAATTCCCTTTCCAGTATCGCTTACTTCAATATGGGTAGCTGTACTGTTATCAAAAATTCGTACTGTGATCGTACCACCACCGTTTAATGCATCCAATGCATTCTTCAATAAATTCTCGATTACCCAATTAAATAAAGGCGGTGACAGTTGAGCGTATAGTGGCGTAGTAGCAACTTCAAAATTGAATAGCACCCCCGCACCTGCTCTTTTCTTCATGTACTCGACCATTTCCTTTACCTGCTCAGTTAATTCAATTTTTTCCAATTGAGGCTTACTTCCAATTTTTCCAAATCGGTCAGATACTAATTGAAGACGCCTTATATCTTTCTCCAACTCAGGTACAATTTGCGATGTACCTGGAATATCGCGCAACATTTCTAGCCATCCTTCCAATGAAGAAACAGGAGTGCCCAACTGATGTGCTGTCTCCTTAGCCATGCCGGCCCACACTTGATTTTGAGAAGCTAAATAACTGCTTCGAAGTGATACAAGAATCAGCGTAACAAATAACGCAACAATGCAAAGCTGAACCAATGGATAATATCGAACCTGATTTAACAAAGATGATTCTCCATAGTAATATTTGTTTTGACGGGAAGCATTGACAGGATCTGTCCAAATTACAGGAGGATGAGCAGCCTTGAACTTTTCTAATTGTTCAGTTAAGTAAGAAGAATTAGCAACAACTTTAGAGGTGTCAATATTGATATAATTCAATATGCTGTCATTCTCATTTGTCTCAATAATGGGGATTGACTTATTCTCTGTAAGAATACGAGTGGCTAAAAGAATTTCAGCATCCATAGGCGCTCTGATCAAAAATTGAGTAGCCTCTGCCCATTGTTCAACTACCTGTCTTTCCCTCACCGCAATTTTTTTTGCAAGAAACTGCGAATAGAATATGGTTCCAGTCACAATCAGAATAGCCAGCAGGGCAACCCAATTTTTCCAATGCAACAGTATTCTTCCCATAGTCCGAATTTAAGCGGATTGCGAGGCATACCCTAATTTTGATGAATTAATTTATCTATGCCTGTCCCACGTGTCGCAGTTGTGATCTTAAATTGGAATGGTAAAAAACTATTAGAAAAGTTTTTACCGTCGGTTTTAAACTCTACCTATCAAAACCTTGAAGTAGTGGTAGCCGACAATGGATCAACCGATCAATCCGTGCAATTGCTGGAAACTACTTTTCCAACAGTTAAAAGGATAATCATTGCAAGCAATAAAGGATACGCCGCAGGTTATAACGAAGCATTACAACAAGTACAGGCTGACTATTATGTTCTTTTAAATTCAGATGTTGAAGTATCACCATCTTGGATTGAACCCGTAATTGACTTGATGGAGAAAGACCTCAGCATTGCCGCTTGTCAACCGAAAATTCTGTCCTATAACTATAAAAGTTCATTTGAATATGCAGGCGCCTGTGGGGGCTGGATTGATTGGTTCGGCTATCCTTTTGCAAAAGGAAGAGTGTTGGATTATTGTGAGCAAGACACCAATCAATATGCTAAACCCTCTCCTATTTTTTGGGCGAGCGGCGCATCATTATTTGTACGCGCCAAAGATTTTCATGATTGCGATGGCCTGGATGCTGATTTTTTTGCGCATCAAGAAGAAATTGATCTTTGCTGGCGATTACAATTACGTGGTAAAAAGATTTTTTCTTGCCCCTCCTCTGTGGTTTGGCATGTGGGCGGAAGCACGTTGCCTACTGGAAATTCGCAAAAAACGTTTCTTAATTACAGAAATAATTTGTCGATGCTAGTCAAGAACCTTCCCATTGGCAAACTACTACTTGTACTGCCGATACGTTTTTTATTGGATGCACTGGCTGCTTACAAGGGTTTATTTAGCGGAGATCCTGGCTATTGGTGGGCAGTTGCCCGAGCGCACTTTGCCCTGATGGCAAGGATGCCGAACTTAATAAGAAAAAGGACTCAACAAAATCTCAACAAACCTCTAGCGGGGGTTTATTCTGGTTCAATCTTATGGCAGTATTACTTTAAAAAGAAACGGAGATTTTCTGAAATAGTTGCAAAAGAGTCCTGATATTTTTAACTGAAATCCTATTTTTGCAACTCAAATTGATTCCATGAACGCACAACAAGAATACCAACAGGAACTCGAAAAAATCCAGCAGTCAGATTTTACGCATAGCTGGGTAACTTCTTCTGGATTTCTGTTCTATTTACAAGTGGGTTGTTTAGTTGCTTTTCTATTTGGAGCTTGCTCAATGCTCTATACCAAGAAGTACGAAAAAATTGACGTACCTGTTCAGGAAAGCACGCTTTATACCCCAAAATACAAGTAACAAGGAAGGCTTTTTTGATATTGCACAATCCCTTAATTTTGTGCCCCCATCCAAAAGATGGATTTAGTTCTTTTACGCGGAAGTAGCTCATTTGGTAGAGCACGACCTTGCCAAGGTCGGGGTGGCCGGTTCGAGCCCGGTCTTCCGCTCTGAGAATCCTCTCTCATAAAAAAGAGGGGATTTTTTTTACCAAAGCCCTGGTGGTGAAATTGGTAGACACGCAGGACTTAAATAGTTCTTTGAAAAGTAAATTGACTTGCAGTTAAACTGCCAACATTGTATACTTAGCAAATGGTATACAAAAAGTTAGTTAAAGACAGAATTCCCGAAATAGTCTTTATAAAAACTTGTAAGGAAAGTGTGTCTATGTCTGAGGCCGCTTCAAAACTCTCTCTTCACTTCAACTCTTTCAAAAAGAGAGCAATTGAGCTAGGCTGTTATTATACAAACAAGCCTGGAAAAGGGATTAGAAAGAAAAATCCTAAAATCCCAATCAAAGAGATAATTATTGAAGGCAAACATCCACATTATCAATCTTTCAAGTTAAAAAGAAGGCTTTTCGAAGAAGGTCTTAAAGTATCTAAGTGCGAAAATTGCAATATTTCTAACTGGTGCGAAAAACCGCTATCATTAGAGTTACATCACATTGATGGAAATAGGCAAAATCACCACTTCGATAACTTGATGCTTCTCTGTCCTAACTGCCACAGTCAAACAACTACTTTTAGAGCAAAGAATAAGAAAATTTGAGTGCTCAGAGGGAAACCTTTGATGCAGAACCCTTCAAATTCGGGGAAGCCTTACTTGCAATGCAAGTTGGTAATCCCGAGCCAAGTCACTTAAGGTGAAAGGTGTAGAGACTAGACGGAGGGCGCCTACGTTCATGAATGAATATGGCGAAGGTATAGTCCAGACCACAAACCCATAAAATGGGGAGCGGCGAAAGCCGTAGCGGTACGAAAATCCTGTGGCCAGCAATGGCCGTATCGGTTCAACTCCGATCCGGGGCACAAACAAAAGGCGATCCTTTCCAGGGTCGCCTTTTTTATTCCAATCATTCAATTCCAATATAAATTACTTTCGCAGTAAGCAAGTTTCCAATGTCTACCGAAATAAAATGCCCCAGCTGCGGCCATTCATTTGCACCCAATAACGCTATCCGTGAGGAGGTGGAAAAAGAGTTACGTAATAAAGCGGCAGAGTGGCAAAAAAAGAAGTCAGAAGAATTTCAACTCAAATTAGAAGAAGAAAAAAAGCGCTTACAAGAAAGCATGGAGGAAACTACGCGTAAATCCATCGCAGCAGAATTTGAAAATAAGCTTATAATACTCGAACAAGCCAATCGAACGAATGAAGAAAAACTAAAGGAAGCACGTCAGCAACAATTAGATTTTCTACGCAAAGAACAAGAGCTAAAATTAAAAGAGGAAGAACTAGAGCTCTCCCTACAAAAAAAACTACAGGAAGAAAGAGAAAAGCTGTCAGGCGATCTTCGAAAACTAGAAGAGCAACGCATAGCAGCAAAAGAAACTGAGTTTCAGCTTCGGATTAAAGAGATGGAAGAAAAATTAGAAGCACAACGAAAGTTAGCCGAAGAAATGAAACGAAAGGCCGAACAAGGGAGTATGCAATCACAGGGAGAAGCACAAGAATTATTACTGGAAGACTTACTAAAATCTGCCTTTCCTTTTGACACCATCGAAGAAGTGGGAAAAGGCGTAAAAGGAGCAGATTGTATACAAACTGTTCGAAACAAACTTGCACAGGAGTGCGGTAAAATCATTTTTGAAAGTAAACGCACCAAAGACTTTTCACCGGAGTGGATTGAGAAACTAAAGTCTGACATGCGTAGCCAAGGTGCGGATGTTGCCGTATTAGTGACACAAGCCTTCCCAAAGGACATGGATCGATTTGGGGAAAAAGAAGGCGTTTGGGTTTGCTCCTTTGCCGAAGTAAAAGCCATTGTACATCTACTACGTGATGCATTAATTCGCATTTCCTTTGCTTCCAGAAATCAGGAAAATAAAGGAGATAAAATGCAGCTACTATACGACTATTTAATTAGCCGAGAATTTGCAGAACAGTGGCAAGCAATCCGCGAAGGCTTTATGAGTATGAAACTTTCCATTCAAAAGGAAAGAGATGCCATGGAGAAATTGTGGAAGTCAAGAGAGAAGCAATTAGAAAAAGTGCTTTTAAATGCTGCTCACATCAGAGGATCCATTGAAGGAATTTCAGGAGCTGATGTGAATCTGAACCTTTTAGAAGATAGTACAGATAGCGAAGAGGATTAATTCTCAATCCAAGTCAGTTCCAATTTTTCTATGGAGTGATAATTTATTTTCAATCCACCACCAGTAGGAGCAAAATAAAAATGTAGCTCCTGCTTTGTTTGATCAATGGCAGTAAGTGAGATGTCTTTTATAAAATCGATTCCCAACTGTCCGTGCCACTTGTAAATCGATTCCTTTGCGGACCAGCAGCGTGTTAACCATGTTGCAGCATCACCCCCTTCTTGAAGTGTTGACAAATTCAATTCTTTTTGTAACAAATCTTGCTCGGTATCATCCAGGTATTTATGGCGAATTCTAAAGATCCGCTCTCCCACTCCTTCAATATC